>NZ_QTSU01000001.1:319867-639734 GCF_003382365.1 Lysobacter silvisoli
CTTGTACGGGCCGGTGATCGCGCACGGCGTGGCCTGGTGGCACGGCGCGGAGAGCAACTACTGGGGCCACAACGCGATCATCCGCACGCGCGCCTTCGCCGAGCACGCCGGCCTGCCGGAACTGCGCGGCTACCGGCCCTTCGGCGGCACCGTGCTCAGCCACGACTTCGTCGAGGCCGCGCTGCTGCGTCGCGGCGGCTGGGCGCTGCACATGGTGCCGGGCCTGGGCGGCAGCTACGAGGAAGGCCCGCCGTCGCTGACCGACATGCTGGTGCGCGACCGCCGCTGGTGCCAGGGCAACCTGCAACATTCGGCGGTGCTGCCGGCCAAGGGCCTGCACTGGGTCAGCCGCTGGCATTTGCTGATCGGCATCGGCCATTACTTCACCGCGCCGATGTGGGCGATGCTGATGCTGATCGGCCTGGCGATTCCGCTGGAGCGCGCGGGCTTCGTCTGGACCCGCCTGGCACTGCCGGGCTTCTCGCCGACGAACTATTGGCGCGAGCAGGACCCGGAGCGCTTCACCTGGGTGTTCGTGTTCACCATGGCGGTGCTGCTGGCGCCCAAGTGCATGGGCTACCTGGCCTCGATGACCGATGCGGCGACCCGGCGCGGCTGCGGCGGCGCCTTGCGCGCGCTCGTCGGCATGATGCTGGAGACCCTGCTCGCCGCGCTGATGGCGCCGGTGACCATGTACGTGCAGTCGCGCGGCATCGCCGAGGTGCTGGCCGGCAAGGACTCGGGCTGGGAATCGCAGCGCCGCGACGACGGCACGCTGCCGCTGTCGGGGCTGGTGCGCAGCTACGGCGGCGCGACTTTATTAGGGCTGCTGAGCCTGGTCATGGCCTATATGGTCTCGCCGTCGCTGGCGGCGTGGATGGGGCCGGTGATCGCGGGCTTGTTGCTGGCCATTCCGATCGTGGCGCTGACTTCGGCGCGCGCGCCTGGGCGCTGGTTGCGACGCATCGGGATCTTCCGGATTCCGGAAGAGGTGGCGCCGCCGGAGGTGCTGCGGCGTGCGGCGGAGTTGCGGCGGGCGATACCGCCGGCCTAGTTCGCGCGGAGCAAAAGCAAATCCCCCGTCGTCCGCTGCGCGGCCGCCCGCCCCCTTGGTCATAGGGGGCTAGAGCCAGCGCTGCGGGACTACTTCGCCTCTGCTTGTCTTCCCCTTTTGAAAAAAGGGGGATTGAGGGGGATTTGCTTTTAGCAGCACCCAACCAACGACTTAGCCGCACTGCCCATCGCCGCCCTTCACCGTTACCCGCTCGTACCCCGCCTCTTTCAACGCCCGCAAAGCAAACGCGATGTAGCGATAGTCGATATCGGCCTTACAGCCCTGCAGGATCACTTCCGTGCTCGCCGGCGGCCCTAGCGCGCGGATCGCCAGCGGCAGTTCCACCGGACCCTGCGCGCTGTGCGCGCGCCCGTCATCGCGCAAGAGCAGATGCCGCACGCCGCCGGCGGCGGGCGTCGCCGCTGCCTGTTGCGGCAGCTTCACGTCCGCCTGCGCAGTCAGCGGGTTCTTGTCCGGCTCGCAGCCGGCGGCCAGGGCCAGGATCGGCAGTAGGACCAGCAGGGCGGCGCGGTAGGGGGCGTTCGAGCGCATCGGAGCGGGAGCGGCGGCGACGGGAACCGCATCATCCGGCAGCCCTTACGGCCATGCAATCGGTCGCGCCGATCAGGCCGCCAGCAGTTTCAGCGATACGCCCAGACCCGCCGCGTCCTGCGGTTCGCCTTCCAGGTCCGCGCGCACCAGCGGCCGCGAATCCAGCCAGCGCTTGGACACGGTCAGCGTGAGGGTGCTGCCCTCGGCCTGCGCGTCCAGCTGCGGAATCGGATCGGCCTCGTGCGCGCGGTGCAGCAGCACCGCCAGGCGCAACAGCGCGGCGCTGCGGCGCGCGGCGTTCAACAGGCGGTCGGGCAGGGCGTCGAAGGCGCTCTTGGGGATGCCGCGGCGGTGGGTGCGCAGCAGCGCGGCCAGGAACTGCTGTTGCTGGCGCGAGAAACCGGAAATGTCGGAGTGCTCGACCACATAGGCGCCGTGCACGTGGTACTGGCTGTGGGCGATGGCCAGGCCCAGTTCGTGCAGGCGCGCGGCGCGCTGCAGCATCAGGCGGTCGTCCGGGTCCAGGCCCCAGGCCGGCGCGACCTGGTCGAACAGGCGCAGCATCGTCGCTTCCACGCGCGCGGCCTGGCCTTCGTCGATGCCGTAGCGCTGCATCAGCGCGGCCACCGATGCATCGCGCGGATCGTCGGCGCCGCCGCGGCCGAGCATGTCGTAGAGCACGCCTTCGCGCATGGCCGCCTTGCTCACCGCCATGCGGCTCAGGCCCAGCGCGTTGAACGCGGCCTCCAGCACCAGGATGCCGCCGGCGATCACCGGGCGGCGGTCGGCGGACAGGCCCGGCAGGTCGATGGCCTCGATGCGGTCGGCCTGCAGCAGGCGGTCGCGCACCTGCGGCAGCGCCTCGGCGGTGACCGCGCCCTTGGTCAGCTTCATCGCCGCGCAGATCTCGCCGATGGCCTTGTTGGTGCCCGAGGAGCCCAGCGCTTCCTGCCAGCCCAGCGCGCGGTAGGTGCCGGCGAACTGCTGGAACTCGGCGGTGACTTCGGTCAGCGCCTCGCGCCAGCGCTTCTTCGACAGCTTGCCGTTCTCGAAGAAACGGCGGGTGGTGGCGATGCAGCCCAGCTGCAGGCTTTCGCGCTCGATCGCCTCGAAGCCGCTGCCGATGATGCATTCGGTGGAGCCGCCGCCGATGTCGATGACCAGGCGCAGCTCGCCGGGCTTGGACGGCTGGGCGTGGGCCACGCCCAGGTAGATCAGGCGCGCCTCTTCGCGGCCGGCCACCACTTCGATGGCGTGGCCCAGCGCGGTTTCGGCCGGCATCAGGAAGCTCTGCGGCGCGGCCAGGCGGCGCACGGTGTTGGTGGCGATCGCGCGCACCCGCTGCGGCGGGATGTCGCGCACGCGCTGGCCGAAGCGCGACAGGCATTCCAGCGCGCGCTGGCGCACCTCCGGCGCCAGCCCGCCCTTGCGGTCCAGGCCCTCGGCCAGGCGCACGGTCTCGCGCAGTCGGTCGACGATGCGCAGCTGGCCCAGCACGTACCTGGCGACCACCATGTGGAAACTGTTCGACCCCAGGTCGACGGCGGCGAGCAGGTCGCCGTCCTGGAGCGGCAGGGCGGTGGTCGGGTAGGCGTCGTTCATCCGCAGATTTTCGCCAACAAAGTGGCCTGAGCGGAATGGGGCATGGCGTCGTCTTGCGGCACCACCCGGTCGTAGCCGCCGTCGGCGCGCAGTTCCCAGGCGTTGAGGTTGTCGGCCAGGTAGTTGCTCAGGGCTTCGTCCCAGACGCGTTCGGCCAGCGCCGGGTCCAGGATCGGGAAGCCGGTTTCGACCCGGCGCAGCAAGTTGCGTTCCAGCCAGTCGGCGCTGGAGCAGAACAGGTCGGGCTCGCCGTCGTTGCCGAACCAGTACACGCGGTGGTGTTCCAGGAAGCGGCCGACGATGGAGCGCACGCGGATGTTGTCCGACACCCCCGGCACGCCCGGGCGCAGGGTGCAGGCGCCGCGCACGATCAGGTCGATCTGCACGCCGGCCTGCGAGGCCTGGTACAGCGCGCGGATCACCTGCGGCTCGTTGAGGGCGTTCATCTTGGCCACGATGCGCGCGGGCTTGCCGGCGCGCGCGTGCTTGGTCTCGCGGTCGATGCGCTTGAGCACACCCGCATGCAGGGTGAACGGCGATTGCAGCAGGCGCTTGAGCTTGAGCGACGGCGCCAGGCCCGAGAGCTGCTGGAAGATCAGGTGCACATCGTTGCCGATGTCCGCATCGGCGGTGATCAGGCCGAAGTCGGTGTAGGCGCGCGCGGTGCCGCTGTGGTAGTTGCCGGTGCCCAGGTGCACGTAGCGGCGCAGCTTGCGGCCTTCGCGGCGCACGATCAGCAGCATCTTGGCGTGGGTCTTGTAGCCGACCACGCCGTACACGACCTGCACGCCGGCTTCCTGCAATCGGTCGGCCAGGCCCAGGTTGGCCTCTTCGTCGAAGCGCGCGCGCAGCTCGACCACCACGGTCACGTCCTTGCCGTTGCGCGCGGCCTGGACCAGCTGTTCGACGATGGGCGAATCCTTGCCGGCGCGGTACAGGGTCTGCTTGATCGCCAGTACGTTGGGGTCTTCGGCGGCCTGCCGGATCAGTTCCAGCACCGGCGAGAACGCATCGAAGGGATGGTGCAGCAGAACGTCGCCGTGGCCGACCTTGTCGAACATGCTTTCCACGCCCGGCAGCTGGCGCTGCTGGTAGGGCGGGAACTTCAGTTCCGGGCGCTGGACCAGGTCGTAGACCTGGATCACGCGGTTGAGGTTGACCGGGCCGTTGATGCGGTAGACCGCGTTCTCGGGCAGGTCGAAGTTCTCCAGCAGGCTGCGCACGATCGGCTTGGGGCACTGCTCGGCGATCTCCAGCCGCACCGCGCGCAGGTAGCCGCGGCCGACCAGTTCGTCGCGCAGGGCCAGGGCGATGTTGTCGACCTCTTCCTCGTCCACCAGCAGCTCGGAGTTGCGGGTCACCCGGAACTGGTACGCGCCCTTGACCTCCATGCCCGGGAACAGCTCGTCGACGAAGCTGGACAGCACCGAGGACAGGAACACGAAGTCGTGCTTGCCGCCGGACACGCTCTCGGGCATCTGGATGATGCGCGGCAGCGAGCGCGGCGCGCGCACGATGGCCAGGCCGCCGGCGCGGCCGAACGCGTCCTTGCCTTCCAGCACCACCACGATGTTGAGCGACTTGTTGAGGATCTTGGGGAACGGATGCGCCGGGTCCAGGCCCAGCGGCGACAGCACCGGCATGATCTCGTCGCGGAAATAGGCGCGCAGCCAGCGGGTCTGGCGCGCGTTCCAGGAATCGCGGCCCAGCACGCGCACGCCGGCGTCGAACAGCGCCGGGCGGACCACGTCGTTCCAGCATTCGTATTGCGACTTGACCAGTTCGGCCGCGCGGTCGTGGATGCGCGAGAGCACCGTGGCCGGGGCCAGGCCGTCGGCGCCCGGCGCCAGGCCCAGGTCCTGCGCGTGGCGCAGGGTGCCGGCGCGGATCTCGAAGAACTCGTCCAGGTTGGTGCAGGAGATGCACAGGTACTTGAGCCGCTCCAGCAGCGGCACCTGCGGGTCCTGCGCCTGCGCCAGCACGCGGAAGTTGAAGTCCAGCTGCGACAGCTCGCGGTTGAAGTACAGGCCGGGGTCGCGCAGCGGATCGGTGTCGTGGGCGTCGGGCAGCGCGTTGCTGAGGGCGGCGTTCATGTCGGACTCGAAGTTCACGGTGGGCGCGCTGTGTGGTCGCTAGGGGTACATCAAGGCATTGCGTCGGGCAGGGTATCGAAATACCCCTGGTCGCGGCTGCGCACGCGGTCGGCGCCGAAGTGGCAGGCGAAGGTGCTGCCGCGGCCCACTTCGCTGGCGATTTCCAGCCGCGCCTGGTGCAGGTTGAGCACGTGCTTGACGATGGACAGGCCCAGGCCGGTGCCGCCGCTTTCGCGCGAACGGCTGGTCGAGACCCGGTAGAAGCGTTCGGTGATGCGCGGCAGGTGCGCGGCCGGGATACCGTAGCCGCTGTCGATCACTTCCAGCACCACGCCGCGGGCCATGCCGCCTGCTTCCGGGCGGAAGCGGATACGGATCGAACCGCCGGCCGGGGTGTAGCGGATCGCGTTGCTGACCAGGTTGGAGAACGCGCTGTGCAGCTCCTTGTTGGAGCCCCACAGGTCGACCCCGGCCAGGTCCTCCATCGCGATCTCGTGGCGGTTCTGGCTCAGCGCCAGCGCCTCGCGCTTGAGCGTGGCCAGCATCGAGGACATGGCCACGGTTTCCTCGCCAGGCAGGCTGTCCTGCGATTCCAGCCGCGACAGCATCAGCAGGTCTTCCACCAGTTGGGTCATGCGCTGCGACTGGCGCTGCATCTCGGCCAGCATCGGCGCCCAGTCCGGGTGCTCGCTGGGGTCGAGCATGTCCAGGTAACCGTGGACCACGGTCAAGGGCGTGCGCAGCTCGTGCGAGACGTTGGCGACGAAGTCGCGGCGCATCTGCTCCAGTTGCAGCAGCCGGCTGACGTCGCGCGCGACCAGCAGCCACAGGTTTTCCGAGTACGGGATCAGGCGCAGGCTCAGCGTGGCCGCCGGGTTCCAGGGCGAGGGCGCTTCCAGCGGTTCGGCGTTGCGGCCGGCGGCCAGCCAGTGCGCCAGCTGCAGCGGCTGCAGCTTCTGCGACAGCGAGCCGCCGATGTCGCGCGGGTAGCGCAGGTTGAGCAGGCCGTTGGCGGCCGCGTTGAACCATTGGATGCGCTGGCTGTTGCGCTCCACCACCACGATCGCGTCGGGCAGGGCGGCGGCGGCGGCGCGGTAGGCGCGCAGCATCTCGATCAGGCGGCGCTTGCGCCCGCGCATCTCCGCCTGGCTACGGTGCAGCAGACGGTCGAGCTCGTTCCAGATGCCCTCGCCCAGCGGCGGGGTCAGGCGCTGGCGCGCGGTCAGCCGGATCAGCACCCCGCGCAGGCGCCAGTAGTGCCAGGCCACCACGCACAGGGCGGCCAGGGTCACCACCGGCCAGGGGTGGCCGATCAGGAAGCCGGCCAGGGCCGCGGCCGCCAGGACCAGCAGCAGCTGTCCCAGGGTGCGGAGCCAGGCGGATCGGGCGCGGGGTGGCATACCCGCCAAGCTTACGCGGCGAGCGAGGCGGAAAAGCGATAGCCGGCGCCGCGCACCGTCTGGACCATGCCGTCGAGGCGGTGCGGTTCCAGGGTTTTGCGCAGGCGGCGGATATGCACGTCCACCGTGCGCTCTTCCACATAGACGCTGCCGCCCCAGACGTGATCCAGCAGTTGGGTACGCGAATACACGCGCTCGGGGTGGGTCATGAAGAAATGCAGCAGGCGGTATTCGGTCGGACCGATCTGCACCGGCTGGTCGCCGCCGTCGCCCTGGGCGAACACGCGGTGGGCGGCGCCGTCGATGCGCAGCGGGCCGATGCCCACGCTGCCGTCCTCGTCGTCCTCGCGCGAACGGCGCAGCACCGCGCGGATGCGCGCCAGCAGCTCGCGCGCCGAGAACGGCTTGACCACGTAGTCGTCCACGCCGGCTTCCAGGCCGCCCACGCGGTCGTTCTCTTCGCCGCGCGCGGTCAGCATGATGATCGGGATCTCGCGGGTCAGCGATTCCTTGCGCCAGCGCCGGGCCAGCTCCAGGCCGCTGGTGCCGGGCAGCATCCAGTCCAGCAGGATCAGGTCGGGGACGCGGTCGGCGATCGCCGCCTGGGCCTCGCGGGCGTCGCCGGCATGGATCGGATCGTATTCGCCCTTGCGCAGGGCGAAGGACACCATGTCGCGGATGGCGGGTTCGTCTTCGACTATGAGGATGCGTTTCTGCACGCGGTCACCGGGGGAGTGGTTGCAGGGTTCCTTGAAACCGCGCCAGTACACTACCGTTTTGTGACGGCCCCGTGACACTGTCGCAAAGCCGGTGCTGCGCGAGCGCCGTTCTGCGACGGATTCGGCAAAGCCGGGGCCCGTCAGGCCCGGCCGATCAGCGCTTGCGCAGGTCCTCGTCCTTCACGCCCTGGCGCCGCAGTTCCAGCACGGTGGGGGTGATCGCGGCGATCCGGGCCTCGATCCGGGCGCGCGCGTAGTAGTCCAGCTCGGGTTTGGACTTGAGCGTGTTCAGCTGGACCAGGGCCTGCTCCGGGCGGCCGCCCAGGTAGGCGGCCTCCGCATAGGCCTCGCCGGCGCGAATCGGGTCGCCCGCGATCTCACAGGCCCGTGCGAACACCTGCTGGAACACCGCGTCCTCGGACGAGGCGCCCAGCAGCGGCCGCAGCACCGCCTGGGCGCGCTTGCCGGCCTCGACCGTGTTGCGCTCGGACAGGGCGCGGGCGTAGGTCAGGGCCACCGAGCGGTTGGTCGGCATCTGCCGCAGCAGGGCCTCGAAGCGGGCGTCGGCGGCGGCGGCCTTGCCGCCCTGGGAATCGGCCTCGGCCAGGGCCAGGCTCAGCCACAGGTGGCCGGGGTGGCGCTCCAGCAGTTCGGCGAACACCGGCGCGGCGACGCCGGGCTGGTTGGCGCGCATGCGCGCCAGGGCCAGGCCGTAGCGCTGGCCCTCGTCCAGGGGCGCGGCCTTGGCCAGGCGCTCGTACTCGGCGATGGCGTCGCGCGGCGACTCCGCGCTGAGCACGCGCATGCGCTCGCGCGCGTAGCCGAACAGGCCGGTGTCGCCGCCGGACAAGGCATACCCCGACAGGCGCAGCGCGCTGGGCAGCAGCGGGTTGCTCAGGCCGCGGTCGTCGTCGCCCAGGCTGTAGCCGTTGCGCGGGATGCGCTCGCTGCGGCTGGCGTTGGGCGTGCTGGTGGTGGCGACCACGGTGTTGCGCTCGATCTGTTCGGCGCGCGCCTTGGCCTCGCTGATGCGGGTGGTGGTGACCGGGTGGGTGAGCAGGTAGTCCGGCGCCGGGCCGTCGTAACCGGCGCGGTTGCTGCGCGACCTGGCCTGCATCTTGGCGAAGAAATCGGCCATGGCGTCCGGGTCGTACTGGCTGCGCGCCAGGGTCTGGATGCCCAGGCGGTCGGCCTCGGATTCGTTGGAGCGGGTGTAGTCGATCTGGCGCTGCTGGATCAGGCCCATGGCCGAGACCATGGCCGCCTGCGCGGCGTCGTCGGCGGAATTGCCGCCGGCGGCCTGCGCGGCCACGATCGCGCCGAGCATGGCCAGCAGGATCGGCAACTGGTCGCGCTGGGCGCGTTCCACGCCGCGCAGCACGTGCAGCTGGGTGACGTGGGCGATTTCGTGCGACATCACCGCCGCCACTTCGTCCTCGCGCTCGGCCGCCAGTACCAGGCCCACGTTGACGCCGATGTAGCCGCCCAGGGTGGCGAAGGCGTTGATCTGGCGCTGGCGCATCATGAAGAAGGTGAAGGGCTGGCGCGGGCGGTCGCTGGCCGCGGCCAGGCGCGTGCCCAGGGTGTCCAGCCAGCTGTTGATCAGCGGGTCTTCCAGCAGGTAGTCGTAGTGGCGCAGCTGCGCCAGCATCATCGCGCCGTATTCGCGCTCCTGCGCCGGGGTCAGCAGTTCGCGCGCGGAGGAGCCGATGTCGGGCAGGCCGCTCTCCTGCGCCCGCACCTGGGTGCACAGGCCGGCGATAGCGAAGGTGACTGCGGCGGAAAGCAGGGCGATGCGGCGCAAGCGGGAATCCTCGTCGCGGACGGCCGCCCGCGCTGCTAACGGTATGAATACTTCAGGTGGTTCAGGATGCGGGGCGCGGCGTCCGGCCGGGTGAATCGTGCATTAATTCGTGCCGTCCCGCGCGCCGGCCGCAGGCTCCATACCGGTGCCGATGGACGACAGCGTTCCGCTGGCGCGGTTTAATGACGCCCCAGCCGCACCCACTATGACCGCAGGCAAGCCGCCGAGTTTCACTGGAGAACCCTCTTGAGCGCCACAGAATCCGCTGCGCCGGAAAAAATCGTCATCTACACCACCGCGATCTGCCCCTATTGCGTGGCGGCGAAGAACTTCCTCAAGAGCCGCGGCGAGACCTGGGCCGAGGTGCGCATCGACCTGGACCCGGCCGAGCGCGAGAAGATGGTCGCCATGACCCGCCGCACCAGCGTGCCGCAGATCTTCATCCGCGGCACCCATGTCGGCGGCTACGACGACATGATGGCGCTGCACCGGGCCGGCGGCCTGGAGCCCTTGTTGGCGGGCCAGCCCTGACCGTAACCTCGCGCCGCGCGTCCTTCGATCCCCAGGAGTAGTTTGTGAGCCAAGATCCCAGCCAAGGCGGCGAAGCCGACCGCGTCGCCGAGTTCACCGCGTTCCGCAAGCGCATGAACGAGCGCATCCTGGCCGAACCCAACCAGGTCGTGCGCCGCTTCTTCGCCCTGGACACCCAGACCTACCAGCCCGGGGCGCTGGATCTGAAGACCAAGGAACTGCTGGGCCTGGTGGCCTCGATGGTGCTGCGCTGCGACGACTGCATCAGCTACCACGTGGCCCAGTGCAAGGAGGCCGGGGTCAATCGCGACGAGATGTTCGAGGCCTTCTCGGTGGGCCTGGTGGTGGGCGGCTCGATCGTGATTCCGCATCTGCGCCGCGCCGTCGACTTCCTCGACCGCCTGGAGCAGGGCGAGGCCGCCGCGCCGGCCGGACACGACCACGGCTGAACGGGCGGGCAAGCCCGACCATCGTCCAATACGGCCCCGAATGCAGGGCGGGGCCGCTTCCGGCATAATTACGGGGCTAAACACCTCGCGCGCCGCGCTGCCTGCGCCGCGCCCTTTCGCTGGAAGAAACCCCTCATGACGCAAACCATTACGGTCATCCGTGGCGACGGCATCGGCCCGGAGATCATGGACGCCACGCTGTACGTGCTCGACGCGATGAAGCTCGGGCTGTCCTACGAGTTCGCCGATGCCGGCCTGGTCGCGCTGGAAAAGCACGGCGAGCTGCTGCCGGCGGCCACCATGGACTCGATCCGCAAGAACCGCATCGCCCTCAAGAGCCCGCTGACCACGCCGGTGGGCGAGGGCTTCAGCTCGATCAACGTGGAGCTGCGCAAGCGCTTCGACCTGTACGCCAACGTGCGTCCGGCCAAGTCGTTCCCGAACACCAAGTCGCGCTTCCCCTCGGGCGTGGACCTGATCACCGTGCGCGAGAACACCGAAGGCGCCTACATCGGCGAAGGCCAGACCCTGTCGGAAGACGGCGAGACCGCCACGCTGACCCAGAAGATCACCCGCCGCGGCTCCGAGCGCATCGTGCGCTACGCCTTCGACCTGGCGCGCAAGACCGGCCGCAAGAAGGTCACGGTGGTGCACAAGGCCAACATCCTGAAGTCGACCTCGGGCCTGTTCCTGAAGACCGCGCGCGAAGTGGCGCAGCAGTACCCCGACATCCAATGCAACGAGATGATCGTGGACAACACCTGCATGCAGCTGGTGATGCGTCCGGAGCAGTTCGACATCATCGTCACCACCAACCTGTTCGGCGACATCATCTCCGACCTCTGCGCCGGCCTGGTCGGCGGCCTGGGCCTGGCCCCGGGCGCCAACATCGGCACCGACGCGGCCATCTTCGAGGCCGTGCACGGTTCGGCCCCGGACATCGCCGGCAAGGGCATCGCCAACCCCTGCGCCCTGCTGCTGGGCGCGGCGCAGATGCTCGACCACCTGGCCCAGCCGGAAAAGGCCGCGCGCCTGCGCGAGGCCATCGTCGCCACGCTGGAAGCCAAGGACTCGCTGACCCCGGACCTGGGCGGGGAGGGCAATACCATGTCCTTCGCCAAGGCCATCGCCAGCCGCGCGGTCTGAGCGGCCCGCCGCCGCTGGGACCACGACGGGGCGCCTTCGGGCGCCCCGTTGCGTTTCAGGGGTAGGGCGGGCGCGAGCGGCCCTCGACAAGGCTCTTGTTGCACCGCAAAATAACGATCTTAACCAATCCATTCGGATGAAGAGATGAATGCCCCGGTCCGCCCCAGCGCCCTCGCGCTGACGCCGCTGCTGCTGTTCCTGGCGCTGTTCTTCGGCGCCGGGCTGTACTTCACCACCCACGGCGAGGCGATGGGCTTCTACCAATTGCGCGCGCCGGTGGCGATCCTGCCGGCGCTGGCGCTGGCCGCGTTCATCGCCTGGCGGCGCAAGCTTCGTCCGCTGGACACGCTGCTGGAGGGCATGGGCGACCACAACGTGGTGCTGATGTGCCTGATCTTCCTGCTCGCCGGCGGCTTCGTCGAAGTGTCCAAGGCCATCGGCGCGGTCGACGCCATCGTCGCCCTGGGCATCGGCCACGTGCACCCGGCGCTGCTGCTGCCGGCGCTGTTCGTGGTCGCCGGTTTCATCTCGCTGTCGCTGGGCACGTCCATGGGCACCATCGCCGCGGTCGCGCCGATCGCGCTGGGCGTGTCCGACGCCTCCGGCCTGGATCGCGCCCTGGTGCTGGGCGCGGTGATCGGCGGCGCCACCTTCGGCGACAACCTGTCGGTGATCTCCGACACCGCCATCGTCGCCAGCCGCACCCAGGGCTGCACCATGCGCGAGAAATTCCGCGAGAACCTCAAGCTGGCGCTGCCGGCCGCGCTGCTGACCCTGGTGGTGCTGGGCTTCGTCGGCGACACCGAGCCGGTGGCGCCGCTGGAGCCGGTCACGCCCTGGCTGATCCTGCCTTACCTGATCGTGCTGGGCCTGGCCCTGGCCGGCGTGGACGTGATCGTGGTGCTCAGCGTGGGCCTGATCGTGGCCGGCGGCTTCGGCGCGTTCTTCGCCGACGACTTCGGCCTGGCCGCCTATGCCGGCCATATCTGGGACGGTTTCGAGAGCATGGTCGAAATCACCCTGCTGTCGCTGCTGGTGGGCGGCCTGGGCGCGCTGATGAAGGCCACCGGCGGCCTGGCCTGGCTGGCCCAGGTGATCGGCCGCTTCGCCCGCGGCCACAAGAGCCGCCGCGCCGGCGAGGTCAGCATCGCCGCGCTGTCGGCCACCACCGACGTGTTCACCGCCAACAACACCGTCGCCATCCTCATCAGCGGCGGCCTGGCCCGCGACATCGCCCAGCAGCACGGCGTACCGCCGGCGCGCGCGGCCAGCGTGCTCGACATCTTCGCCTGCGTGACCCAGGGCGTGCTGCCTTACGGCGCGCAGATCCTGCTGGCCGCCTCGCTGGGCGCGGTCTCGCCGCTGGCCCTGGCCGGCAGCGTGCACTACAGCTGGCTGCTGGGCGGCATCACCGTGTTGGCGATGCTGTGGTCCTCGCGCAAGCGCGCGCCGGAGCAAGTGGCGGCGGGCGAGGGCGCCTGAGGCCGAGAACTAGACGCGAACGACAATCCCGTCATTCCGGCTTTCGCCGGAATTACGGAGTGGTGGCACGCAAATAAACTCGACGCGCAGGCAAAGAAAAAGGGCGCTTTCGCGCCCTTTTTCGTGCGTTGCGCCAGCCGCGCTCAGTTGCGCGATTGCAGCTTCGACAGCAAACGCAGGAACTCGATGTACAGCCACACCAGGGTGACCATCAGGCCGAACGCGGCGTACCACTCCATGTACTTGGGCGCGCGCTGCTCCACGCCGGTTTCGATGAAGTCGAAGTCCAGCACCAGGTTCAACGCCGCCACCACCACCACGAACAGGCTGAAGCCGATGCCGATCAGGCCGGACTCGTGGATGTAAGGCATTTCCTTGCCGAACAGGCGCATGCCGAAGCTGACCAGGTAGAGCACGAAGATGCCGCCGGTGGCCGCGGCCACGCCGAGCTTGAAGTTCTCGGTGGCCTTGATCAGGCCCGAACGGTAAGCCAGCAGCAGACCGAACAGGGTGCCGAAGGTCAGCATCACCGCCTGCATCACGATGCCGGGGTAACGCGCCTCGAACATCGACGAGATCGCGCCCAGGAACAGGCCTTCCACCAGCGCGTACAGCGGCGCGGTGACCGGCGCCCATTCCTTCTTGAACACCGTGACCATGGCCAGCACGAAGCCGCCAATGGCGCCACCCAGTGCCAGCGGCAGGAAGGGCCCGGCGATTTCGCCGTTGACCACCGAGATCTGGCTCCAGGCGAAAGCCGCGGTCAGCACCGTCAGCAGCAGCAACAGGCCGGTCTTGTTGACCGTGCCGTTCAAGCTCATGGCCTGGCTGTCGCCCTGGACCACCGAGCCGGTGGCGAGGTCGAGAAAGGTCGATTCCTTCAACGCGGGATTGCCGCTGCGCATGTCTGCTCCCCTGGGTTCCTGTATGAACGGTTGTTCACGACGCCCGAGCATACACGGCCATGGTGGCCGCCGGCAGCCGGCATCGTTGACAGCGCGGCGGCCGCCGCCCAAACTATGCGACCTTTCGCGGCGTTGGCGCGCAACGAGAGACCTGGCTTCGGGGTATAGCTCAGCCTGGTAGAGCGCCAGCTTTGGGAGCTGGATGTCGTGGGTTCGAATCCCTCTGCCCCGACCATCCGCTACTCAGGCTGGGGCGTCAGTTAAGATGGTTCGACTGGCGCCCGTAGCTCAACTGGATAGAGCACCGGCCTTCTAAGCCGGTGGTTGTGGGTTCGATTCCCGCCGGGCGCGCCAAACCCGCAAACGTTTTACGGTGGCTGTAGCTCAGCTGGTTAGAGTACTGGATTGTGATTCCAGATGTCGGGGGTTCGAGTCCCCTCAGCCACCCCATTGTTGTAAGGAACGGAATGCTTCTGCTAGAATTCCGCTCCTAACGAAGTTCCGGGCCGTTAGCTCAGTTGGTAGAGCAGTTGACTCTTAATCAATAGGTCCAAGGTTCGAATCCTTGACGGCCCACCAATACAAGAAACACCTGGACGCGAGTCCAGGTGTTTTTTTTTGTGCGTCGCCCCGAGAGTACGGGGCCGTGGCGCCCGTTTGTTTGCCGGATACGGGGCCGTTTCAGGCCCTCGGCGCGGTTCCGAGGGGCTATGCCGGCGTGGGCTGGCCGCGCGCTGCCCGCGTTTCTGGCGCATTGTCGATTCGAGCCCGCCTGGTTCGTCGTCCATGCATATCCCACTGGAGGACCCGTCATGAAGTATCTCGGCCTGGCCTACTACACCCCGGAAAAGTTCGCCGCGATGGCGCCGTTCGACGTCCAAGCACTGGAGGGCCAATGCCCAGCGCTGGACGAGAAGATGCAGGCGACCGGCAAGATGCTGGTGTCGGCGTCGCTGGGCGATCGGACGCAGTGGAGAACGCTGCGGCCGAGTGGCGGCAAGGCGCGCATCACCGACGGGCCTTACACCGAATCGAAGGAAGTGGTCGGCGGCTTCTTCATCATCGAAGCGGGCGACCCCGACGAGGCCCTGCGCATCGCCTCCATGCATCCTGCCGCCACGCTGGGCGAAGAGGGCGGGTGGGCCGTCGAACTCATCCCCATGGACTTCTATCTGGCCGGCTGATGCCGCGCACCTGACGCGTAAATCAGTGCTCTGCCCCCTGTTTAGCACGTTGGGCTGACCGCCTAGCGCACGTCTTGCTCGGCACGGAGTAGGTCCGGCTGCGCTACAGATCCAGAACCTATAAGGCCGTTTAGTTCGATCGCGCAGATTTCGGCAGCGACACTCCTCGGGCATCGCGTCGACTGCGCTCAAAGTGCAAGCCGGTGCCTCGTGTCCGTTCTGCGCTCACGTAAGAAACTGCATCGCCGTTGCGTTGATGCGGCATCGGAACTGCCAAGCCCGCGCCGCCGACACCTGAATCCCTTGCCTCAAGTGCCGGCAAACGACAATCGGCCATCGGTGGGCGCGTGACGCATCCTTGACCGTACAACACTACGGGAGACTGGCTCCATCGAGAGACCACCAGATCGCCACATCCGTCGTGGTTAAGGTCGCCTGCCGTGAAGTAGTTGGCGCGCCCCATGCTCTGATAGGCATTGACGACGGTTTCTGGCGTGAAACCGGTACTTGTCTGAAGGAAGTATCCGACATAGCTCCATCCGCTATGCGCGATCGCCAAGTCGGTTCGGCCATCCCGGTCGAGGTCGCTGGCGATCAGCGAGCCGCTTCCTCTTTGCCTGGCGACCTCGAGGCTCGGTGAGAGGTTGCCTTGCGAATCCTGGAAGTACAGGCGCAGATTTGCGTAATCCTTCGCTTCATCCAACGCCAAATCGCCGCGACCATCTGCATTGAAATCGCCGACGGCAAGTGACCCCGCAGGATTGGAACCCAACGGCAGGGAAAGTACCACCGGCGTGGCGTACCCGCCTGAAGCGAGTGCCGGGTAGATGTGGAATTCCTCCAGCGGCCTATTGAAGACCGCGGCGAGTATGAGGTCGTCCATGCCGTCGCCCGTCACGTCGCCCGTTGTCCGAACACCAGAGGAAGGCAGCGTCAGGGTGGATGTACCCTCGATGCCGCCAGGGCCGCCATGAACGACCGTGGCCCACGTATCTCCCGAGTCGACGAGCACGTCCAGGTAACCGTCGCGATCGACGTCGGTTACGCGAAGCTCGTGTGGATCGCCGGCAGCCGCCGCGCTCGACGTGAACGTGCCGTCCACGTTCGAGCGCAACACCATGACGTCATCGCGAGCGGTGGTAATGATGTCACCTACGCCGTTGCGGTCCAGGTCGGCGATCAGGAGCTGGTAGTCGAATTCGTTGCCCCATTCCGCGATCTTGATTGCCGTATCAAGGCGGCCATCAACTCGCTGGTGGGCGACGTAGACCTGCATGCGGCTGTCGTTCGGGTTGGGTGCGGTGCGTACGGACAGGAATACGAGATCGTCCCTGCCGTCACCGGAGACATCGCCCACAGCGATGGACCGGGCCGCTGCGGCTGCGGGATCCGAAAGGAATTCGGGCGCGACCAACGAATAGGCCGGCTGCTCAAAGGACATCGTCAGCATCGGCGAGGATGCTGCGCCAAACCGCCCGCCTGGACGCGCTACAGGCGTAGTCCTCGCCCGCGGGGCTGCATACGTCCACGGGCGTGCGCTGTGTGCCGCGCCAGCCCGCGGACGTGCGTCCGACGTCGCGCCTGCCATAGCGTCAGGCCGCGAGTCGGAGGGCTGGCGAACGAGATCGGCCAGACTCTGCGAAAACCAAAGCAGGCCCGCGCATGCGCCGCCGGCCATGAGCATCAACGCCGCACTCGATCGCTTGAGCATGTGTATCCCCACGTTCACCCGGGCCGAGTATATCGGCTGGTGTTGGGGGAAAAGCGACTCGGCTTCGGAGCTGGCCAACGCTAGGGCGCATTTTTAGTGCACTGCTAGTGCCTAGGCGGAATAGCCGATCTCGCTTCCGACAAAGCAGCACGCTACGCGCATCACACCGACAGCCCGGCATCGCCCTCCAGAATGGTCTGCCGCAGCTGCGGCCGTTCGCCCGGCTGCCACAGCGTCACCTCGTGGCGCATGCGGTAGCGCAGTGGGCCGCCCTCCGCGCCGGGTTTGCGTTCCAGCGGGCGCGGTATGCAGACGAAGTCGGTGGTCATCGCGTGGGCGTCGACGCGCACCGTGGTGTAGCCGTGTCCGCCCATGTCGACGAAGGTCAGGTGCGGTGCCAGGTCGGGGTTGCTGGCCGCATGGGCCTTCGCCAAGTCGCCGCTGCTGGCGTACTCCAGCGCCGAACGCACGCCGTGTTGCAGCAGCAGGTTGACGGTGTGCTGCGGCGCGCCGCCGTTCGGGTTGGTGATGTACAGCGGGCGCAGGGGATTGTCCGGCTTCAAGTTGTGCTCGTTGGACTCGGCCATGCCGGGCGACGAGAGCGAGCCGGTCACGAAGGCCACGCCCACGGGTTCGAACGCGGCGGGCGGCAAGGCTTTGGCGGCGTAGCCGGCCCAGAAGCTGTGGCGATCGCCGGCGACGATGGCGAAGCCGGTGATGCCGGCATCGCGCACGGCATCGAAAATCTCGGCGCGTTCGTGGTAGGTGCCGCCCCAGTCGCTGGTGGCCATCAGGCCGTAGCCTGCGTCCGGCCACTTGCCCAGCGCGGCAGGAAGATGCTGCGGATCGACGCGCCAGTCCAGCGTTCCCAGCGAGCTGCCCCAGATTTTCCAGGTCGCCGTCGCGCCGCGCAGGCGCTCGAGGAACCAGGCTTTCTGCTTGGCGCCGAGCATGGTCTGCGCGGCTTCCTTGGCGCGGTAGTTGGCCACGCTCTTGGCGCCGAAGGACAGCTTGGCCGGCGGTTTGCCGTTGGCATAGTCGCGGCCGCCGTCGAGCTGCCGCACCAATTCTTCCGGCACCCAACCCAGGGTGTCGCCTTCGAACAGCGGGGCGATTTCGTCGTGGTTGCCGGGATCGCGCGAGCGGAAGCTGCGCTGGTCGGTGACGATCAGGTCGATGTGCCGGCCCCAGCGCAAGGCGCGGTACGCGATCAGACTGTTGATCGCGGCGAGGTTGTTGGCTTCGGTTCCCAGACCGTCGTCGTCGAAGTCCTTGATCGGCGTGTCGACGACCTTAGGTGCGTCGAAAGCGTCCAGCTTCGAACCCGGCGGCAGCACGCGCGCGGGTTGGTATTCGAACCAGGCCTGGTTCGCGGCTACCTTGAGCGTCTGCGCGGGAATCCAGCCCTCGTCGCCGGGGAATTCCTGGATCGACTGCCAGGCCAGCCAGGAGAACTCGTGGTTGTCCCAGATCGCCACGAACGGCCAGCGTGCGCGTGCGTCCTGGATCTCGGGGTCTTGCAGGTAGGCGTGGTAGAGGACGCGATAGTCCTGCAGCGATGCGGGCGCCATGAAGCGGTTCTTCGCAACGGCCTTGCCCTGCGGAAAGCGGATCGGGAAGCGGATACGGCGGTCGTAGCGGTGGCCGTTCTTGACCTGCTCGGGGTACTGCACGACCTCGTAGACGAAATCGCCCAAGTGCAGCACGAAGCCGAGGCGTTCGTCCGGCGCCGCGCGTTCGTCCTCGAAGATCATCCGGCGATAGGCGTTTTGCGCGCCCTCGCAGATGGTCTGGCAACTAACGAAGGCGAAGCGTGCCGGGCGCGGGTCGTCCGGCGAAGGCGCCGTGAGCGTGCGGCCGATGCGGCTGCCGTTGCCTTCCTCGTCGACGAAGCGGTACCAGTACTCGCCGGCCGGCGGCAGGTCGCCGACCAGAACGCGGCAGGTCCAGTCGGCCTGCGCCAGCACCGGTGCCGACGCGGTCGCGATCACGCGGGTGAAGGCCGGATCTTCCGCGACCTCGACCAGCAGGGTGGCGCGCTCGCGACCGTCGTCGTAGGGGCGCCGCGTCCACAGCAGGGCGCTGTGGTGATCGGGATCGCCCGAGGCCACGCCCTGCGGGTACAGATCACGGCGCTCGCGCCAGCCGCTGGCGGAAGGCCGCACCAGCGAACACCCCCAGGCCAGGGTCGCGCCCAGCGCGGCGGCGAGCTGCAGGAACTTGCGGCGGTTGTGCGTCGGCATGCGGCCCACCGATTGCGGTGTAGATGCGCGGCAACGCTAGACCCCTACCCTGGGCCGGTGGACGTGCCGGAAGTACCGCGGTTATGGATCAGCCGATTGTCGGGGTGGCCGATCGCCGTCGCATTGCCGCCGACCGTCGCGTCGGTCGTAGGTTGGTTTGCGTATCGGTTCCTGGTGTCCTGCTCCTTTTGCAAGGCAGTAGGCGCTGGAAGAGCAGGTTGAATCTCTGGCAGGCGCTAGATAACGTTCTAGCTGCGCTGCCGTTTAGAGGCCGCGAATCGGACGACCTATGTCATTGAACGCCGATAGTTCTGAAGCGGCCTCCGGGCCGTCGAAACTTGCGCGAGTCGCTGCGGCCATCGCCGCGACTTTAAGTGGCCTGGCCTTCCTTCTCGCGCTCGCATTCGGAGCCGCCACGATCTTCGCTTCTGCGACGATTCCTGAGGGGGAGGTCAACGAGGCAGGATTTGGCTTCGTGTTCACCCTCATTTGCGTGCTCGCCGGGGCAGTTCTGCTCGTGATTGCCAAGCGTCTGCGACGGGGAGTCAATAGACCCGCCGAGTCCACCGGCGTTTAGGGCTTTTCCTCGCGGCTCGCTCGCGCACGCTCGGAACTTAAGCGCGCGCGCGACTTGCCGTCGCCCAGCGCCGCGCCGCGTTCGAGCAGCGCCAACGCGGCTGCGCGGTCGCCTTTGGCCCCGCGCTCCAGGCGCATGAGCGCGGCGTTGTAGGCAGCGATGGCGCTGCCCTTGTCCGCCGCGAGTTCGAAGCCGGCCAGCGCCTTGTCCGGGCACAGGAACAGGATGTCCCAGCCGGCGGCGGCGCGCATGAGCAGGTCGGGCTCGTCTGCGGAAATCTGATCTTGCACAAAGGCGGGCCAACCGGCCACGAGAGCGGTGAACACCTCGGCGCCCCGGGGCAGGGAATACGAGCCCGCTCCTTCGCGAACGGTGTAGGCCTGACGCGTGGTGCGGCGCGATCCGTCCTTCGCCAGCCACAGGAAGCCGTCCTCGCCCTTGACCGGAAAACCGCCTAGCGCCTTGGATACGCGATCGGCCAGCGAGGGCAGGCCCGGTGCAGGCGATACGCCCGTCCACGAGGCGATCAGCTCGACGCGTTGCGGTTTCCCGTCTAGCTTGGGCTTGATCGCGTTGGCCAAGTCGTCGGCGGTCAGCACACGCATCTCTCCGTCGTACATGCGCCAGGGGCTGGCATGCAGGCCGATGGTGATCACTTCGTCGTCGTCCGCCACCGCCTCCATGTACTCATACAGCGCGCTAGTGGATGCCACGCAGTCCTTGGCCTCCTGCCTCGGGGAGCAGGTCGTCACGTTGACCGAGCCCGACAAGTGCAGGTGCGAGGTGTCGCAGGCCAGCGCGGCTGGGCTGAGCAGGCAGAGGGCGAGCAGGGTGGGCTTCATTCCGCCATTAGGGGGAAAGTGCGGGCGGAAAGCAAAGCCCTGTGGCGGGCCCGGACCGGCTTGCCGCGCCTGCGGCAGGATGCGGGGCGTGAGGTCTAGAATCCGGCCTGACGGATCTGGAGTCGATGGCCGGCATGAAGCACTTGTTGCAGCTCAGACTGATAGTGACCGCGCCGCCGGCGGGCGTTGCGTTCGCGGTGCAGCGCGGTCGTTCGGAACTGCTGGCGCCCAGCGCCGCAACGGCCGAGTCGCTGGTGTTCGACTTCCCGATCGCCGTTGCGGACGCGACGTCCGACCCGCCCCGGTTGACCGGCGAGTTCGCGCAAGGCCCGCCTGGCGGGCGCTTCGTCTACGTCAATTCGGGTACCTACGCGGGGCAAACGGGCACCCAGTGGTCCCGGCGCGCGAAGGTGCCGCTGTCGGGCATCTCTACCGCGCAGATCGAGGCGGCGCTGGCGAAGGCGGCGGTATTGCAAGCCAGCATTCGTGGAACCGGAAAAGACGGCGGGCCAGCTTGCGCGAGCGTGCCGCTGTCCTCGGCTTGGTCGGTGGTCGCTTAGCTCCGGGGCGTCGAGTCGCGTTCCGCCTCGCCGCTTAGGAAGGTCTGCAACTGCGCCTCGAAGGCGCGCCGGTAAGCGGGCCGCGCGGTGGCGCGGGCCATGTAGGCGGCCAGGTTGGGGTAGTCGTTCACCATGCCGAAACGCTCCAGCCGCATCAGCACCGTGACCATCAGCAGGTCGCCGGCGCTGAAGTCGCCGTCCAGCCAGTCGGCGTCGCCCAGGTGGCGGGACAGTTCGCTCAGGCGCCAGTGCACGCGTTGGTCCAAGGTCGCGGCGCGCTGCGCGTGCCACGGCTCCTCGCGTTCCAGCACCTCGGTCAGGGAGCGCTCGAACACCGGCGGTTCCACGGTGTTGAGGGCGGCGAACATCCAGGCGATCGCGCGCATGCGCGCGTGGGAGTCGCCGGGCAGCAGGCCGGGGTGGGTTTCGGCCAGGTGCAGCACGATGGCGCCGGATTCGAACAGGGTCTGTTGGCCGTCCTCGTAGGTCGGGATTTGTCCGAACGGGTTCCGCGCCAGATGCGGCGGCTGCTTCAACTCGGCGAAGGACAGGGTGCGGACCTGATAGGGCAGCCCCAGCTCTTCCAGGGTCCAGCGGATGCGCATGTCGCGCGCCAGGCCGCGACCGCGGTCGGGGGAGCGCTCGAAGGCGGTGATGGTCGGGGTCATGGCGGTGCTCCGGAAGTAGGTGGGCGGTAGTCGGGTGGCAGTGCGGGCCTGTCTGCGATGGGTGCCGCAACCGGCCTCTCTTGTTGTCGACGAACGGCAGCCGCCCGAATCGACAATCGGTGCATCAGCAGGACTGTCCCGGCCCGGCGCATACCCGCAGCGCGCGCCCTCGGCCGCCGGCCGTGTCCGCTAGAATCCGGCCATCACCGACCAGGAGGGTGTCATGCGTGCAGTGCAAGGGATTGCGGTGTTGGTGTTCGCGGGGCTGGCCGCCGTATCCGGCGGTGCCGCGGCCTTGGACAGCCAGGGGGCGGTGCGCGCGGCTAATCGCTGGAACGCGCTGCGCACCGGCGACGACATCCAATTCGACCACCGCGCCAGCCGCGTGCTGATCGCCGACCTGGATCGAGACGGCGTCGACGAAGTGGTGTACCTGCTCACTGCGACCTGCGTGCAGGCGAACTTCGATTGCGAAAACGAGGTCGTGGTGATGACGCCGCTGCGCAAAGGCGACCCTCGCATTCGGATCAGCTCCCTCGACCATCCGGAAACGCTCGCGAAGTGGCGGCAGGTGGAGCAGGCCGGCTATGCCGACGACGCCTCGCTGCAGGTGCCGGGCGAAGTGCGTGCGCTGGCGATCGTGGACGGCCGTATCCGCGTCGAATTCGACGCAACGCTCAAGTCGCCCACGTGCAAACGTTCGGATCGCGGTGCGGCGGAACCCTGCCCGGAGCCGGGCCGCTATCGCTGGACGCTGGCTTGGCAGCCGGGCGAACTGACCCGCGCGCGCGAGACGCGCTGACGCGCATGCGGCCCCCGGATCAGGACCTGGACGACCGCGCTCCGGTCTGGGACGCCATGCAGTACTTCTGGATGGACACCGACCCTGCCTACGTATTGGCCGGTGCCGCGCGCACCTGCGCGGCGTCCAAGTATTCGCTGGACGAACTGGAAGCGATCTACTGGAACGAGGTGCGGCCTGCGGTGGCGTTCAACCTGTCCGCGGGGCCGGCGCCGGAATGGGCGGGGTTCGAGCTGGAGTGGCTGAAGCAACGCGTGTTGGCGAAGTCGCGCTACGGGCGGCGCCTGCCATGGCATTGGCTACAGCCGGAAACGGCGCGCTGGTGGCGGGAGTTGCGCGATGCGATCGTCGAAGCCCGGCGAAGCTAGCTCCTGCGATAGGCCGGGTGATGGCGATTTTCGCAACTTGGGCATAGATCGATCGCGCGTGTCGCTCACTTGGGCACAACATTTGCGCGGTATCCTGAAAATCCGCGAGGTCGCGGCCGTCTTGCGGCTGCCGCATCTGCATTCCGGCCCGGCTTACGTGGCCGGCTCCCGGTCCATGGGCCTCGGCTCGTTCATTCCCCTGCACTCAGGAGCATCGAGATGATCGCCAAGAACACCGTTTGCTTGTGGTACGACGGCACCGCGCTGGACGCGGCCAAGTTCTACGCCGACACCTTTCCCGATAGCGAAGTGACCGCCATCCACCGGGCGCCGGGCGACTACCCGGACGGCCACGAGGGCGATGTGCTGACCGTGCAGTTCACGGTCATGGGCATTCCCTGCCTGGGGCTCAACGGCGGCCCGGCGTTCAAGCACGACGAAGCGTTCTCGTTCCAGATCGCCACCGACGACCAGGAGGAAACCGACCGGTTGTGGAACGCCATCGTCGACAACGGTGGCCAGGAAAGCGCCTGCGGCTGGTGCAAGGACAAGTGGGGGCTGTCTTGGCAGATCACCCCACGCATCCTGACCGATGCTTACACCAGCTCCGACCGCGCAGCGGCCAAGCGCGCCTTCGACGCGATGATGGAGATGAAGAAGATCGACATCGCCAAGATCGAGGCGGCGCTGCGCGGCTGAAGCGGCGGCCGGCGCGGTGCATGCCGTAGCCGGAGCGCTGCACTTACGGTTGCGCATACAGGATCGCGCCGGCGATGCGGCGCCGGCGCGAAGCAGCCGCCTGAGCTCAGGCGGCGAGTTGCTCGACTTCGGCCAAGGCCGCCGCGATCGCCGCATCGCGCTGTGTGGGCGCCATCGACACGCCCTCCGCGCGAATGAAACGCACGTCGTCGATGCCGATGAAGCCGAAGAAGCCGCGCAGGTAGGTTTCCTGGTGATCGAGGAAGGCTCCCGGCGCGCCTTCGCCGTACAGGCCGCCACGCGAGGACGCAACGATCACCCGTCGACCGCCGGCCAATCCGCGTACGCCGTTCTCGCCGTAACCGAAGGTTTTGTTGGCCACCGCCAGCCGGTCCAGCCAGGATTTGAGCTGGGTGGGCAGGGAGAAGTTGTACATGGGCGCGCCGACCACGACGACGTCGGCGGCCAGGAACTGGTCCAGCCACTGGGCGTTGCGCGCGGCCAGACGCTGGGCCGCCTCGTCCTGCGGCTGCACGCCCTGGAAGGCCAGGAATTCGGCCGCGGACAAATGCCCGGCCGGCTCGGCGGCCAGGTCGTTGTGCACGACCTCGGCGTCAGGGTGCACGACGGTGAGGCGCTGGACGATGGCGGCGGTGAGCTGCCGGCTCACGGACTGGTCGCCGAGGATGCTGGTGTCGATGTGCAGAAGTTTCATGTCGGCCCTTAGGTATAAAATTGTTACTGGGGCTAACAATGTAAGTACCCGCCATTTGTGAAACAATAAGGCACTTTTTCTTTTCTTAGTGACATGAATGTAACCAATAACCCGCCCGGCCTGGAGCACACCGACTGCCAGAAGGTCAGCCAGGTGCTGGCCCGCGTGGGCGAGAAGTGGAGCGTGCTGATCATCATGTTCCTGGCCGAAAAGCCGCGCCGCTTCACCGAGATCAAGCGCGCGGTCAACGGCATCTCGCAGCGCATGCTGACGCTGTGCCTGCGCGGGCTGGAGCGCGACGGCCTGGTCAAGCGCACGGTGTTCCCGGTGGTGCCGCCGCACGTGGAGTACGAGCTGACGGCACTGGGGCGTTCGCTCACCCAGCCGGTGATCGCGCTGGGCACCTGGGCGCGCGACCACATCCCCGATATCGACGCGGCGCGCGCGGATTTCGATGCGCGCGAAGGCGTGCAGGCGGCGCAGGCGCCCGGACAGCGTTGAGGATGGTCGCGCGCGGCAGGGCGCCGCGCGGCCGGCGTCACTCGCGTCGCTTGCGTGGCTTGCGCGTACGCGGCTTGCCGCTGTCGCGCGCGGGCGCATCGGCCACCGCGAGCACCTGGCCCGCGCTCATGTGCTCCAGCCACGACAAGGCGTCGACGTAGTCCAGGAAGTGCTGCAGGTAGCCCGGCGACAGTTCCTGCATCAGCTGCAGCGAGCGATGGACCAGGCGGCCGGAATTGAGCGGGCCGGCATCGTTCGACAAGGGCTCCAGCGAGCGCCGCACCTGGCTGTCGCTGCGCACCTGCGACCAGAGCTTGCGGAAGTCTTCGAGCACGGGCAGTTCGGGCAGTGGCGTGGTCGCCGCGGTCTTGCCGCCATTGCGCGCGGCGGCGCGAGCCGCGAGTTCGTCGGTCAATTCGCCCAGTGCGCTACGCGCGGGCTCCGCATTCGCGGCCGGTTGGCCCGCACGCGCGAGCGCGGCGGCGTAGGCGCCGATGCCGTCGGCCAGCCGATCCTGCAGCGCGCTGCGCAGCGTGCCGCCCTGCGCCTGTGCGCGCCGATGCAGCGCCTGCAGGTAGTGGAAGGCGAGAGGGTCGAGGCAGTCGGCGCCTTGCTTACCCCAAGTGTCGAGGATCGCGGGGTCGTGCGTGGGGGGGACGTTTTCCAGCTTCAAGCGTGCAAGCCTCGCTCGTCATTCCCGCGAAGGCGGGCTCCGCTGTACTTCGGCGCAAGCCGAACATCCAGCGCTCGCGCTGAAGCCATTGGTTTCCCGCCTTCGCGGGAATGACGAGCAAAAGCTTCACGCGAGCTGGTAATGGCGATCTCAGCGCCCATCCGCGCCCACCTGCGTGCGCTGCAAGCGCGGCACCGGCGCCAACTCCACGCGCCGGTTGCGCGCGCGCCCCGCTTCATCGCCGTTGCTGCCCACCGGCTGCTGGGCGCCGAAGGCGGCGGCGAACACCGAGGACGCAGGCAGGCCTTCGGCGATCAGCGCGCGGGTCACGGTCAGCGAGCGCTGCGCCGAGAGCTCCCAGTTGTCGGCGAATTCCGGATTGTCGGCGCTGACCTGGCGGTCGTCGGTGTAGCCGCTGATCATCAGCACCTCGTCGCGCGTGCGCAGGTATTGCGCGAGCGGGCCGGCCAAGGTCTTGAGCAACTCGCGGCCTTCGGGCTGCAACCGGTCGGAGTTCAAGGCGAACAGCAGGTTGCCGCGGATGCCGATGCGGCCGTCGACCAGGGTGATGCGGCCGCTGGCCAGGGGCGCGGCCAGTGCGCGCTCCAGGGTCAGGCGGCGCTGGGTCTCGGCCTTGCGCTGGGCGATCTCGTGGTTGAGCTTGATTTCCAGCTGCAGCTGCATGGCGATCATGCCGATCAGGATCAGCACGAAGGCGCCGAGCAGGATCGACATCAGGTCGCCGAACGCGGCCCACACCGGCACCGCGGCTTCGCCGCCGCCGTCGATGTCGGCATCGATATCCGGGCTCATGCCGCGGCCGCGCCGTGCTGGCCGCGCGCGGCCGGCAGCCGCTGCAGGTCTTCGACGATCTGCTTCTGCGCGAGCAGGCTCAGGTCGACGACTTCGCGCGCCTGGGCGACGTAGTAGGCCAGTTGTTCATCGCTGCGCAGCAGCGATTTCTGCAGCGCGTCTTCGATGCCTTGCAGGCGCTGCGCCAGTTGCCCGTTGGCCTCGCCGAACACACGTGCCGCCGCTCCGAAGGCCTCGCCCAGGCTGGCCACTTCCACCGCGCCCAGGCTTAGCCGCTCGGCGACCACGTCGAGCTTGCCGGTCTCGCCTTCCACATGCGCCATGAAACGGCCGCCGACGCGGTCGAGCAGGTCGGCCGAGGTGGTGACCAGCGCGTCGATGGCGCCGCGCTGTTCGCTGGAGGCGTGATTGACGGCCGCGAGCAGGGTTTCCAGCGTGGCCATCAAACGGGTGCGCTCTTCGAGCACGCCGTTGTCGCGGGCCATGCTTTCGGACAAGTTTTCGCGCAGCTCGGCGATCACGCCGGCGGCGGCCTTGGGCGCTTCCGACGCGGTGTCGACCAAACGCGAGATCTCGGCGATGGTGTCGCTGGCGTGGGCCTGGGTGCGCGCGCCGATCTCGTCGGCGCTGCGCGCGAGCGCGTCGCAAATCTGCTGCTGGCGCTGGGCGACCTCCTGGCCCGCCCGGGCCCAGTCTTCGCACAGGGCCGCGCTCATCGCGGCCAGCGATTCGGTCCAAGCGGTCAGGCGTTGCTCGTCCTGCGATGCCAGCGCGGTGCGCAGTTCGACCTGCGAACGGTCCACGGCTTGCAGCAGCGACGCGGCCTGGCCTTCGAACGCGGCGGTGACAGCGGTCAACGCATGCTGGTTGCGCTCCGTCAGCGCGGCCTGGGTTTCCTGTTGCTGCGCCAAGGCCAGGGTCCATGCCTTGGCGACTTCGACGGCGGTGCCGTCCATGCGCGCGCCCACGCCCTCGAGCAGCGCGGCGGAGCGCTGTTCGAAGCCGGCGCCGAAGCGCTCCAGCGCCTCGCCCAGTTCGGCGGTCAGGCGGCTGTTGCTCCGATCCTGTGCCTCCAGCGCGCGGTTCCAGCGCTCGGCGACTTGCGCGGTCGCATTGTCCAGGCCGGCCGACACGCCCTGCAGCTGGCGTTCGACGGCCTGGCCCACGGCCTGCTGCAGCGCCGCGGTCTCGCGCGCCACCGCCGCCAGGGTGGTCTGCACCGCGGGCTGCATGGCCTCGCTGGCGATGCGCACGCTGTCGGCCACGCTGTCCTGCAGCGAGCGCTGCACCGAAGCGGCCAGCTGCGCGAAGGCGTCGCGGGTCTGGGCATGGAACTCGTGCTGGTTGGCGAGCTGGCGTTCGCTAGCGGCCTGGCTGTGCCGCTCCATCGCGCCCATCATGTCCTGCAGGCGCTCGATCAGCGCCGGCATCAGTTCGGTCTGCGATTGCAGCAGTTGGTAGCTCTGCTCGCGGCGATGGGCGAGCGACAGCGGGCGCAGCGTGGTCGCGATCTTGGCGTCCAGCGCCTGCGCGGCGCGCAGCCGGTCGCGCCGGCACAGCGCCGACAGCAGGCCGAGCATGGCCGAGGTGGCCACGCCCGCGATCGAGGTACCGAAGGCGAAGCCCAGGCCCTGCACCGGCGCGGCCAAGGAATCGCGCACCGCCTGCAGGTCGGTCGCGGTTTCCAGCGCCAGGCCGGTGCCGCGCAGCATGGCCATCATGCCCAGCAGCGTGCCGAGCATGCCCAGCAGCACCAGCAGGCCGACCAGATACGGTGTGAGCGTGGGGCCGGGCAGCGGCAGGCGCTGGCCTTCGATGCGCTGGCGCACCGCATGGCGCAGGGAGGGATCCAGCGTGGCGGTCCATTCGTCCAGGCTCGCCGGCGGTGCGGACAGTTCGGCCAGGCCGTGTTCCAGCGTGGCGGTGGCGCGGCGGTAGCGCAGCAGCTCCCAGGCGCCGGCGACGTAGCCCGTGCCGATGAGCAGCGTGACCGCCAGACCCAGGGGGTTGGTGCCCAGGTAGCCGGCGGCGATCCAGCACACCGCGATCGAGCCGAGCAGGAACACTCCGATTTGGAGCGCGAATCCATCGAGCAACTTTTTAAGCATGACGCACCGGTGATTGGCTGGTCAGCGCTGCGATCAGCGCCTCCAGCGGTAGAAAACGCATATCCAGTTCGGCCGTGAGCACGTCCTGCATGTCCTTGCGAAATTGCGCCAGCCAGCGGTCCCCGGCCGTGTCGCCGCGGACGGACGCCGCCGCGCGCAGGCGCTCGTAGTGCTCGCCCAGCAGTGCCGGCACCGAGGCCAGCAGGCTGTGCTCGCGCGGGCTCAGCACCGCTTCCATCAGCGCGTCCAGCTCGGCCAGGCGTGCCGCATCGCCCGAACGCGCGGCCAGCTGCCAGCGCAGGCGGTCGCGCAGCCGACCGGTGGCGGCCAGCATCGAGCGCTGCATGGCCAGGTAGTGCTGACGGAGCGGCGCGTAGTCGGCGGGCGCGTCCGCGTCGTCCGCCGCCGCCAGGCCTTCGCCGATCGCCTTGGTCAAGGAGGCCCGCGTCGCGGCGTAGGCGGCGGCTTCGGCGTCGTCGTAGGCCGGCGCGCCCGCGCTGGCGCTCGGCGGCGCGCCGTCCAGCGTTCGCGCCAGCGCCACCGCGCGCGTCCAGTCGATCCAATCGCTCAGCCGATCCGCTAGCGAAGCCTGGGGCGGCGAGACGTCGGCATCGCTGAGGCGGGCGAGCAGACGTATGAAGGTCGGGCCACGGACCGGGGCCCGTTGTGTAGCTTCCAAGATGCGAATGGCCAAAAAACGACCAGTTTACAGGCTAGGGGCGACCGGACGCTGACTGGCATTTCTGTACGGCTGGCCACCGCTGGGCCCTGGGACCGCAGCGAGGCGCAAGCCATGTGCCTCCTGGCACGCCGCTCCCCAGTCGTGCCGAATCGGGCAGGAGTCCATTTGCATCTGAGAATCGTTTGCGTTAACCGGTCCGGATTCCCATAATCCCGCGACGATTTCGCTTTGGGGGAATGCCCGATGTCCCGTTTCACGCACCACCGCACCGCCCTGACGCTCGCTCTGCTGGTCCCCAGCGTGCTGGCCTCGGCCCTCGCCCAGGCGCAGAGCGCCGGCGACGAGGCCCATGCCCTGGACGCGGTCACCGTGGTCGCCGAGCGCGCCACCACCGCGACCAAGACCGACACGCCGCTGACCGAAACGCCGCAGGCGATCAGCGTGATCAGCTCCGACCTCTACACCGACCGCGGCGCGCGCAACCTGCAGGAAACCCTGCGCTACAGCGCCGGCGTCACCGCCGAAGCCTACGGCCTGGACACGCGCGGCGATGGCAGTTCGATCCGCGGCCTGGACCCGGTGCAGTACCTGGACGGCATGCGCAAGCTCTACAACTTCAGCCCGATGGCGCGACCGGAGGTGTACGGCCTGGAGCGCGTGGAAGTGCTGCGCGGCCCGTCCTCGGTGCTGTACGGCGCCGGCGCCACCGGCGGCATCATCAATGCGATCAGCAAGCGCCCCAGCTTCCAAAGCGCGGGCGAGGTCGGCCTGCAGGTCGGCAACTTCGACCGCCTGCAGCTGCAGGGCGACGTCACCGGCCAGCTCGGCTCGTCGGGCCACCTGGCCGGCCGCATCGTCGGCGTGGTCCGCGACTCGGGCATGCAGACCGACGGGATCGACGACGATCGCATCTACCTGGCGCCCTCGCTGACCTGGCGCGGCGAGCGCAGCAACCTGACCCTGATGGCCAGCTATCAGCGCGACCGCACCGCGTCCAGCCAGCAGTTCCTGCCGGTGGCGGCGACCTTGAAAGCACCCCCGGGCCGCAAGCTCGACCCGTCCACCTTCTTGGGCGACAAGGATTTCGACAAGCTCGACGCGCGCAGCGTCAGCGCCACGGTGTTGTTCGACCACGCCTTCAACGATGTGGTCACCTGGCGCTCGAACCTGCGCTACATCGACGCCAAGACCGATTTCCGCGAAATCTTCCCGGACACCTACAGCAATCCGGAAGATCCGTTCATCGACGCCGACGACCGCGTGCTCAACCGCCTGACCTACGGCGTCAAGCCCGACAACCGCATCCTGACCGCCGACAATTCGCTGCAGTTCGACTTCGCCACCGGCGCGTTCCGCCACCTGCTGCTGGCCGGCGTGGACTACACCGATTTCCGCGAGGAATCGTGGACCTTCTCGGGCGCGACCACGCCCATCGACATCTACGACCCGGTCTCCACCGGCGTGACGGTGCCGGCCTACACCCGCCTGCCCAACCAGCGCACCACCCAGACCGGCCTGTACGTGCAGGACCAGATCCGCTACGCCGACCGCATCTCGCTGGTGCTGGGCGCGCGCCGCGACCATGCGCGCAGCCAGACCCAGGGCCTGCCGGACCAGACCGACAACGCCACCACCTACCGTGTGGGTGTGATCGGCGACCTGACCGACACGCTGTCGCCGTACGTCAGCTATTCCGAATCCTTCCTGCCCGTGCCGGGTCAGGACCTGTACGGCAACGCCTTCGATCCCATGCGCGGCCACCAGGTCGAAGTGGGCCTGAAGTGGCAGCCGTCGCGCAACGCCATGCTCACCGCCGCGGCCTACCGCATCACCGAGACCAATCGCCAGACCAACGATCCGGACAACGTGCTCAACGTGGTCCAGACCGGCGAGATCGAGTCCAAGGGTTTCGAGCTCGAAGGCGCCTACGTGTTCGATGGCGACCTCACCGTGACCGCGAGCTACAGCCACAACGAAGCCGAGGTGACCAAGAGCAACTTCGCTCCGGAAGTGGGCCGACGCCTGAACGACACGCCGCAGGACCTGGCTTCGGTGTGGCTGTCCAAGGGCTTCCAGGTCGGCGACGAACTGCGCCTGCGCGCGGGCCTGGGCGGCCGCTACGTGGGGTCCACCGTGTCCACCGGCGCCACCAGCGTGGTGCGCACGCCCAGCTACACTCTGGCCGACGCCTTGCTGGAGCTGCAGATGCCGGAATGGACCTTCGCCGTCAACGTCACCAACCTGTTCGACAAGGCGTACTACGCGCCGTGCCGCAACTTCGGCGACTGCTTCAGCGGCAACAAGCGCAGCATCGTCGGCACCGTGACCTACCGGTTCTGACCGCCGCATGCAGCGCAGCACGCTCAAGGCCTGGTTTCTGGTCCACAAGTGGACCAGCCTGGTGTGCACGCTGTTCCTGTTGCTGCTGTGCCTGACCGGCCTGCCGCTGGTGTTCTGGGAGGAGATCAGCCACCTCACCGGCGCCGATCCCGAGGTCGCGCCGGCGGCGGCGGGCGCGCGGCCGGCCAACATCGACGCGCTGGTGGCCAAGGCGCTGGCGCAGTACCCGGGCGACGTGCCGCTGTTCTTCGGCTGGGACGACCACAGCCCCAGCGTGTACGTGAACACCGGCGCGCGGCCGGACACGCCGCCGCCGGAGATGCATACGGCGGTGCTGCACCAGTACAGCGGCGAACTGCTGCCCGCGGCGCAGTTCAACGAAGGCGTGATGTATTTCGTCTACCGCCTGCACACCGACCTGTTCCTGGGCTTGCCGGGCATGCTGTTCCTGGGCGCGATGGCGCTGCTGTTCGCCACCGCGATCGTGTCGGGCCTGGTGCTGTACGGCCCCTTCATGCGCAAGCTGCCGTTCGGCACGTTACGCACCGGGCGCAGCCGCCGCCTGGCCTGGCTGGACCTGCACAACGTGCTGGGCGTGGTTACCTTGGGCTGGGCGCTGGTGGTCGGCATCACCGGCGCGATCAACACGCTGGCCGGTCCGCTGGAGTCGGCCTGGCAGTCGGAGCAATTGGGCGAGTTCGCCGCGCGCTACCAGGACCGGCCGCGGCCGCAGCGGCTGGCATCGCTGGACGCGGCGGTCGCCACCGCGCGCGCCGCCGAGCCGGGCATGACCCCGGCCTTCGTCAGCTTTCCCGGTACCGGCTACAGCGGCGACCATCATTACGGCGTGTTCATGCACGGCAATACGCCCTTGACCGAGCGCTTGTACCGGCCGGTGCTGATCGACGCCCAGACCGGCGAACTCACCGCGCAGCCGCAACTGCCGGGCTACATGAGCCTGCTGCTGCTGTCGCAGCCGCTGCACTTCGGCGACTACGGCAGCATGCCGCTGAAGATCCTGTGGGCCTTGCTCGACCTGCTTACCATCGCGGTGTTGGTGTCGGGCCTGACCCTGTGGTTCAAACGCGGCAGCACCGAAGCGCGCCTGCGCGAGATCGAGCGCGCCGGCGTCGACGAGAACGGTCGCGCCGAGGGCCGGGCATGAGCCGGCCGCGCGCGCCGCGCAGCCCCTTCGTCGCGCCGGCATGGATCGCGCTGGCGAGCCTGGTCGGGTTGGTCAGCGCGCTGGTCGGCGACGGGGTGTTCGACGTGCTGTCCTGGCTGGTGTTCGCCGCGTTGATCGGGCTGACGGCCTGGGCGTGGTTGCGGCGCGATCGCGGGCGTTGAAGCCGGGCCGCAACGTGTAGGCTTGGTCGCTCCACCGAGCGAGCAACCGATGCTCGAAGATCTGAATCACTGGGAACGCGATCCGGACCTCCGCGAGCCCGCAAACTGGCGCGCACGCGCGCAGGTGCTGGACGCGCTGGAGCGCAAGCTGGACCTCGCCCCCCAGGGCGCGGTCGGACTCATCGCGCGAGCGCAGTCGCTGCGCGACGCGCTGGAGCACGCGAGCACCGCGTTGTACGAGCAACTACGTGAGGCCGTGCGCAGCGGGCAGGGCGCGCGCTTGCGCGCGTACGCCGACGATCCGGCGCCCGAGGGCGACCACTACGACGCCTTGGACGAACTGCTGGCCGGCGTGCTGCGCCTGCCCGCGCCCGGCGACGCCATCGCCGCGCTGGCCCCTGAGCTGGTGGCCTACCAACCCACACCCGCGCGCCATGCCTTCGACCTGCTGCGGCGCGTGCCGCTGGCGCCCGACGATCTGCTCGTGGACGTGGGCGCCGGCCTGGGCCACCTGCCCTTGCTGGTCGCCGCCTGCACGCCGGCGCGCGCGCTGGGCGTGGAGATCGAACCGGCCTATGTCGCCAGCGCGCAAGCCTGCGCCGACGATTTGCGCCTGGACCGTGCCGCCTTCGTTCGCGCCGACGCGCGCGAGGTCGAATGGCCGCCGGCGACGGTCTACTACCTCTACACCCCGTTTACCGGCGCGGTGTTGCGCCAGGCCCTGGATGCGCTCGCAGTGCAGGCGCGGCACCGGCCGATCCGCGTCTGCACGCTCGGCCCTTGCACTGCGACCGTCGCCGCCGAGCCTTGGCTCGACGGCGACGGGGCCGCGCGCAGCGACCGCATCGCGGTGTTCCTCAGCCGCTGAGCGCTGCGCTCAGAACCACCAGATCTGCACGTCGGAGAAGGTCAGGCTCCAGTTGGTGTTGCCGCCGCCGTTGGTCGCGGCGATGAACCACCCGGCCTGGTGGGTGGGCAGGTTCGGGTACCAGGTGTCGGCCAGCGAGTGCGAATGGACGATGTTGCCGGCGGTATCGCGGATGTCGTAACCCACGCCCACCGCGTTCACGTGCAAGGTCACCAGGTACCAGGTGTAGTCCTGCAGGCCCGAGCTCCAACTGGCCGGGGGTACGGTGCTCTGGGTGCCGCCCCACAGCTCCACCGCCGACGAGGCCGGACTGGTCGCGCCCATGAGCAGGCCACGGCCCTGGATGAAGGCTTCGGACTGCGGGGTTTTGGGATTGTCCGGCGTCCAGGTGCCCTTGATCATCACCGCCAGGTGCTCGTTGGGGCTCTGGGTGAAGTAGCCGTCGGAACGGAACCAGAAGCGCATGGCCTGGGTGGTGGTGCCGGCCGGCGGCGTGGCGTTCTGCACGCCGTAGTGGAACCACAACGGCTCGTAGGGATGGTTGGGCAACTGGGTCCAGCCGGTGCTGGTGAGATTGCGGATGCGGGCCAGGCCGTTATAGAAGTCGTAGACGTAGGTGCCGTGGTTCTGCAGGCCGATCTGCTGGGCCTGGGCGAACGGGGCGCACAGCGCGAGCAACACGAACAAGAGAATTCGCATGGGTGACGATCCTTGTGGTTCCGATACGAGGGGAGGAGACGACCGGCGCAGCGCTCCGGCCGCCATTGGATTCTGCGTGGATGCCGTCGCCAGGACTGAGATCGTTTGCACGGAGTCCGCCTCGGTCATGCAGGCCTCACCGGCCTGGCGCAAGCCCGCGACGGTTAAGCCTGGGTACGGTTCGGCGCCGTAGCCTGGGCTACACCCTCCAGGGATTCGGGAGTACGGCGATGCGCAGCAAGATCTTGTTGGCGGCCCTGCTGGGCCTGGCTTGGACGCTGCCGGTTTGGGCCAGCGACTCGATCGCGTTCGGCAACCGGGTGCTGGTGCTGGGCGACGCCGTCGGCCAGGTCTACCAACTGGCCGGCACGCCGGACCGGATCAAGCGCATCGAGAACAAGCGCGGCGCCGAGGTCGGCGAGCGCTTCGAGTACTACCGCGACGGCAAGACCATCCTGATCACCATCCGCGACGGCAGGGTCGCCGCGATCGAGGAAGTGCGCGGCAGCACTGCGATACCGCCGCCGGCCGTCGACGCGGCCAGCTGATCGGGGCACCGCTGCTCTGCCTTTGCGCGCCGCCCCGCCGCGCGCCTAGAATGCCGGGCCCGCCGACGCGGGCCGGCGCGAACGCGAAAGTGGCGGAATTGGTAGACGCACTGGATTTAGGTTCCAGCGGGTAACCCCCGTGCGGGTTCGAGTCCCGCCTTTCGCACCAGCCCGGTGCCGCTCCGGCGCCGCAGTACCGCCATGACCGACCTGTTCGCCCCCGCCGACCGCTTCGAGCCCCTGGCCCTGGACCGGGCCGACGTGTCCCTGCTGCGCCGGTTCGACCTGGGCCTGCCCGATACCGAACTGCTGGCCGAGCTCGTCGCCGACACGCCCTGGCGTGCCGAGCGCATCGTGGTGTTCGGGCGCGAGGTGGCGCAGCCGCGGCTGAGCTGCTGGTACGGCGACGCCGACGCGCATTACGCCTATTCGGGGCTGCAGCTGGCGCCGCTGGCCTGGACCGCGCGCCTGGCCGACCTGCGCCGGCGGGTCGAGGCGGCCACGGGCGAGGCCTACAACAGCGTGCTGTTGAACTACTACCGCGACCATCGCGACGGCATGGGCTACCACAGCGACGACGAGCCCGAACTGGGTCCGGCGCCGGCCATCGCCTCGCTGAGCCTGGGCGAGCGCCGGGTGTTCTCGATGAAGCCCAAGGGCGCCACCGGGCCGGCGCCGGTCAAGATCCCGCTGGATTCGGGCAGCCTGCTGCTGATGCGCGGCCCGACCCAGCGCCACTGGCTGCACGGTTTGGCCAAGCTGGCCCGGCCTTGCGGACCACGGCTCAACCTCACGTTTCGGCGGATCCTGCGACCCAGCGCCCGAAACCGGGCCCCGGCCTAGGCCCGGCCGCGCCGGCCCCGGCTGGCAGCCGGCCCGGGAATCGGCGAAACTAGTAAGTTCCGCTGGCGGGCCCCCGGTCCGGTCGGCGGTCTGACACGTCTTCAACATCGTGCCGCGGCCGGGTCGCCGCGGTAGCAGGAGTGGATATGCAAGTTTCGGTCGAATCGCTGGGCAATCTGGAACGTCGCCTCACTTTCAGCCTCCCGGCGGATCGCCTGGAGAGCCAGGTCGGCGGTCGCCTGCGCGAGATCGCGCGCGGCGCCAAGATCAAGGGCTTCCGTCCCGGCAAGGTGCCGGCCAAGGTGATCGAGCAGCGCTTCGGCGAGCAGGTCCGCGCCGAGGTCCTCGACGGCCTGCTGCGCGAGGGCTTCAGCAACGCCGTGCGCCAGGAATCGCTGCAGCTGGCGGGCAATCCGACCATCGAGCCGGCCGACGCCGGCGCGGGCGAGCTGGCCTACACCGCCACCTTCGAAGTGGTGCCGGATTTCGGCGACATCGACGTGGCCCAGCTCAACGTGGTGCGCCACACGGCCGAGGTCGCCGATGCCGACATCGAGGCGATGATCGAGAACCTGCGCCTGCAGCGCCGCACCTGGAACCCGGTGGAGCGCGCGGCCCAGGCCGGCGACGCGGTCGAGATCGAGACCTGGTCGATGGTGGGCGATGAGCGCGTCCCGGCCGAGGGCGTGGAGCGCGGTACCACCGCGATCGGCTCCGGCGCCATGCTGCCGGCGATCGAAGACGCCCTGGTCGGCCTGAAGGCCGGCGAGGACAAGGTCGCCACGATCGAATTCCCGACCGACTGGCGCGTGGCCCAGTTCGCCGGCCGCAGCGTGGAGGTGCACCTCAAGGCCGTGTCGGTCTCCGAGCCGGTGCTGCCGGAAGTCGATGCCGCCTTCATCAAGAGCTTCGGCATCCGCAGCGGCGACGCCGACCAGTTCCGCGCCGACATCCGCACCAATCTGGAGCGCGAGCTCAAGGGCGCGCTGATGACCCGCCTGCGCCGCGAAGTCGGCGAGCAGCTGATCGCCGCCTACGCCAACGTGGAAATGCCGCCCAAGCTGGTCGAAGGCGAGGCCCGCAACATGGCCATGCAGACCGTGGAGGCCGCGCGCCGCCAGGGCCGCCACATCGAGGCTCCGGCCGACGCGCACCTGAGCTTCCTGGATAGCGCGCGCAAGCGCGTGCTGGTGGGCCTGCTGGTGGGCGAGATCGCGCGCCGCAACCAGCTGATGCTGGACCCGCGCCGCCTGAACGAGACCCTGAAGCTGATCGCCTCGACCTACGAGGAACCGCAGCAGGTGATCGAGCTCTACCGCAACGACCAGCAGCTGATGTCCGGCCTGCAGGCCCGGGTGATGGAGGAGCAGGTGATCGACTGGATCGCCGAGCGCGCCCAGCACACCGAGCAGCCGCTGTCGTTCAGCGAGGCGATCCGCCAGTAATCGTGGCCCCATGCGCGGCGCGCCGCATCGCGGCCGCCGCGCCGGTACCGGGCCGGGTGCGCGCCCTGTGACGGGCCGCCCTTGCGCTGGAGCCGGGTTGGCCCCAAGTTGGGGCTATCCGCAGCGCCGCCGATTCGGGCGGCGCCCAGCATCCAACGTCAGCCATAGGTGCCGTTTCTGATGGACAACCGTATCCAAGCCCTGAACCTAGTGCCGATGGTGGTCGAGCAGACCAGCCGCGGCGAGCGCGCCTACGACATCTATTCGCGCCTGCTCAAGGAGCGCGTGATCTTCCTGGTCGGCGGCGTCGACGACCATGTCGCCAACGTGATCGTGGCGCAGATGCTCTTCCTCGAGGCCGAGAACCCCGAGAAGGACATCAGCTTCTACATCAACTCCCCGGGCGGCGTGGTTACCGCCGGCATGGCGATCTACGACACCATGCAGTACATCAAGCCGGACGTGAGCACGATCTGCATCGGCCAGGCCGCCTCCATGGGCGCGCTGCTGCTGGCCGCCGGCGCCAAGGGCAAGCGCTACGCGCTGCCGAACTCGCGGGTCATGATCCACCAGCCCTCGGGCGGCTCGCAGGGCCAGGCCACCGACATCGAGATCCAGGCGCGCGAGATCCTGACCCTGCGTCAGCGCCTGAACGAGGTCCTGGCCAAGCACACCGGCCAGCCGATCGAGACCATCGCCCGCGACACCGAGCGCGACAACTTCAAGAGCGCCGAGGCCGCGCGCGAGTACGGTCTGGTCGACCAGGTGCTGGAACGCCGCCCGGACGACTCGATCCAGGCCGCCTGACGGCAGGGTCGACGGCCATAACGCGCAAGTCGTTGATCCGGAACCCCTTTGACATGGCGTCCGGCCCGCGGGACGGGCCGGAGCGCTGTGTTATCCTCGGGCCGAATCGGCATAAAGCAGCATCGCGGACGTACCCTCCACGGCACGTTCCGAGAACCAGGCACCAACGGGCAAAAGCATGAGCGACGATCGACAGGGACGCAGCACCGGCGACAGCAGCAAGATTCTGTACTGCTCGTTCTGCGGCAAGAGCCAGCACGAGGTCCGCAAGCTGATCGCGGGACCGAGCGTGTTCATCTGCGACGAGTGCGTCGAGCTGTGCAACGACATCATCCGCGAGGAGCTCGAGGAGAAGGCGCAGTCGGCGCGTAGCCACCTGCCCAAGCCGCGCGAGATCCTCGAGGTGCTGGACCAGTACGTGATCGGCCAGCAGCGCGCCAAGCGCACGCTCGCCGTGGCCGTGTACAACCACTACAAGCGCATCGAGAGCCGGCAGAAGAACGACGACGTCGAACTGGCGAAGTCGAACATCCTGCTGGTCGGCCCGACCGGTTCGGGCAAGACCCTGCTGGCCGAGACCCTGGCCCGCCTGCTCAACGTGCCGTTCACCATCGCCGACGCCACCACGCTGACCGAAGCCGGTTACGTGGGCGAGGACGTGGAGAACATCATCCAGAAGCTGCTGCAGAAGTGCGACTACGACGTCGAGAAGGCGCAGCAGGGCATCGTCTACATCGACGAGATCGACAAGATCTCGCGCAAGAGCGACAACCCGTCGATCACCCGCGACGTGTCCGGCGAAGGCGTGCAGCAGGCGCTGCTGAAGCTGATCGAAGGCACCATCGCCAGCGTGCCGCCGCAGGGCGGGCGCAAGCATCCGCAGCAGGAGTTCCTGCAGGTCGACACCCGCAACATCCTGTTCGTGGTGGGCGGCGCGTTCGCCGGCCTGGACAAGATCATCCAGCAGCGCAGCACCGAGGCCGGCGGCATCGGCTTCGGCGCCAAGGTCAAGAGCAGCGAGCGCAAGGTCGAGGTCGGCAAGATCCTGGCCGACGTCGAGCCTGAGGACCTGATCAAGTTCGGCCTGATTCCCGAGTTCGTCGGCCGCCTGCCGGTGGTCGCCACGCTCGAGGAGCTGGACGAGCAGGCCCTGGTCACGATCCTGACCGAGCCCAAGAACGCCATCACCAAGCAGTTCAAGAAGCTGTTCGAGATGGAAAGCGTGGAGCTGGAGTTCCGCCCCGACGCCCTGACCGCGATCGCGCGCAAGGCGCTCAAGCGCAAGACCGGCGCGCGCGGCCTGCGCACCATCGTCGAGTCGGTGCTGCTGGACACCATGTACGAGCTGCCCTCGCTGGAGAACGTCAGCAAGGTGGTGGTGGACGAGTCGGTCATCGACCACAAGAGCGAGCCCTACCTGATCTACCAGAGCCCGCCGGCCGCCGCGCCCAAGGTCGCCGCCGCCGACTGAACCGGCGCCCCATGGACGCCTTGCGACCTAGGTCGCAATCGGCTGTAAGCGGCTGATTCAACGATGGTTTCCTGCCCCGGCCCGCGCTGCGAAGCGCGGGCCGCTTGCATCCTATCGCCCAGGCCCCCATAACCGTGGCCAGGGGCCTCGTTGCCCGAAAAATCCGGTCCCGGGCGCCCGCATGGCGCCGGGCCGCCGCCCGTTCACCTCCCCCCCGGAGCTGTCATGACCGAATCCACCGAACGCGACGTACTGGATCTGCCGGTACTGCCGCTGCGCGACGTCGTCGTGTTCCCGCACATGGTCATCCCGCTGTTCGTCGGCCGCGACAAATCGATCCGTGCCCTCGACCTGGCGATGGAGTCCGACAAGCGCATCCTGCTGGTCGCGCAGAAGTCCGCCGAGACCGACGATCCCGGCGCCAAGGACCTGTACGAGATCGGCACCCTGGCCCAGGTGCTGCAACTGCTCAAGCTGCCCGACGGCACCATCAAGGTGCTGGTCGAGGGCGTGGCGCGCGTGGCCATGGACGGCGTGGACGAGCGCGACGGCGCGCTGTCCGGCCGCGCCCACGTCGTCGAACCGGAGATCGACCGCGAGGAGCGCGAGATCGAGGCCATCGCGCGCTCGCTGATGACCCTGTTCGAGCAGTACGTGAAGACCAACCGCAAGCTGCCGCCGGAGCTGATGCAGACCCTGGCCGGCATCGACGAGCCCGGACGTCTGGCCGACACCATCGCCGCCCACCTGGGCGTGCGCATCGGCGACAAGCAGAAGCTGCTGGAGACGCACGCCGTGGGCGCGCGCCTGGAACAGCTGGTCGGCCTGGTCGACGGCGAAATCGACGTGCAGCAGCTGGAAAAGCGCATCCGCGGCCGGGTCAAGTCGCAGATGGAGAAGAGCCAGCGCGAGTACTACCTCAACGAACAGATGAAGGCGATCCAGAAGGAGCTGGGCGAGATCGACGACGCGCCCAACGACGTCGACGAGCTCGCCCGCAAGATCGCCGAGGCCGGCATGCCCAAGCCGGTGGAGACCAAGGCCCGCAACGAGCTCAACAAGCTCAAGCAGATGTCGCCGATGTCGGCCGAGGCCGCGGTGGTGCGCAACTACCTGGACTGGCTGCTGGGCGTGCCGTGGAAGAAGCGCAGCAAGATCCGCAAGGACCTCAAGGCCGCGCAGGACGTGCTCGACGCCGACCACTTCGGCCTGGAGAAGGTCAAGGAGCGCATCCTCGAGTACCTGGCCGTGCAGTCGCGGGTGAAGAACATGAAGGGCGCGATCCTGTGCCTGGTCGGCCCGCCGGGCGTGGGCAAGACCTCGCTGGGCCAGTCCATCGCCAAGGCCACGAACCGCAAGTTCGTGCGCATGTCGCTGGGCGGCGTGCGCGACGAGGCCGAGATCCGCGGCCACCGCCGCACCTACGTGGGTTCGATGCCGGGCCGGATCGTGCAGAACCTCAACAAGGTCGGCAGCAAGAACCCGCTGTTCGTGCTCGACGAGATCGACAAGATGTCGATGGACTTCCGCGGCGATCCGTCCTCGGCGCTGCTGGAGGTGCTGGACCCGGAGCAGAACAACGCCTTCAACGATCACTACCTCGAGGTCGACCTGGACCTGAGCGAGGTGATGTTCGTCGCCACCTCCAACTCGCTGAACATTCCTGGCCCGCTGCTGGACCGCATGGAAGTGATCCGCATCCCCGGTTACACCGAGGAGGAGAAGCTCAACATCGCCATGCGTTACCTGCTGCCCAAGCAGATCAAGAACAACGGCCTCAAGCCCGAAGAGATCAAGATCGCCGAAGGCGCGGTGCGCGACATCGTGCGCTACTACACGCGCGAGTCCGGCGTGCGCAACCTGGAGCGCGAGATCTCCAAGATCTGCCGCAAGGTGGTCAAGGAAATCGCCCTGGCCGGCCCGGCGCCCAAGAAGAAGGGCAAGGACGGCGCGGTCAACGTCACCTCCAAGAACCTGGACAAGTACCTGGGCGTGCGCCGCTTCGACTTCGGCCGCGCCGAGGAAGCCAACGAGATCGGCCTGGTCACCGGCCTGGCCTGGACCGAGGTGGGCGGCGACCTGCTGCAGGTCGAGGCGACCCTGGTACCGGGCAAGGGCCAGCTGCTGCTGACCGGCCAGCTCGGCGACGTGATGAAGGAATCGGCCTCGGCCGCGTTGTCGGTGGTGCGCGCGCGCACCGAGCGCCTGGGCATCGATCTGGACTTCCTGCAGAAGCACGACGTGCACGTGCACGTGCCCGAGGGCGCCACGCCCAAGGACGGCCCCAGCGCCGGTATCGCCATGGCCACGGCCCTGGTGTCCATGCTGACCCGCAACCCGGTCAAGGCCGACGTGGCCATGACCGGCGAGATCACCCTGCGCGGCCGCGTGCTGCCCATCGGCGGGCTCAAGGAAAAGCTGCTGGCGGCGCTGCGCGGCGGCATCCGCACCGTGGTGATCCCGGACGAGAACCGCAAGGATCTGGCCGACCTGCCCAAGAGCGTGACCCAGGGTTTGAAGATCGTTCCGGCGCGCTGGATCGACGAGGTGCTGGACATCGCGCTGGAGCGTCCGCTGACGCCCACGCCGGTGTCCGGACCCGACGAAGTTCCGGTGCGCGAGGGCGGCCAAGCATCGAGCCAGCCGGACGTCAAGCACTGAGTAATTCCGCTGGTCGGAAAGCGCACGAATGGGCTGGAAGGCCCGTCGTTGCTAGCTTTCACGCTTGCAGCACCAAAATACCGCTGGTATAACGACCGCAACCGCGCGCACGCTGCTCAAGACGCAGCAAGACGCGGCGAAAACGATCGACGTGGCCCGCTCGCGCAGCGCGCCGCGCCGATTCTCAGAACACGCGGTAACACCGCACAGGGAGTCCAAAAGAATGAACAAGGGTGAATTCATCAGCGCCGTCGCCGATGCCGCCGAGCTGTCCAAGACCGACGCGGCCAATGCCGTCGACGCCGTGATCGACGTGATCACCAAGGCGCTGAAGAAGGGCGATACCGTTACGCTGGTGGGCTTCGGTACGTTCCAGGTCCGTAAGCGCGCTGCGCGCCAGGGCCGCAACCCGAAGACCGGCGCCACCATCAAGATCAAGGCCTCGAAGAATCCGGCGTTCAAGGCTGGCAAGGCGCTGAAGGATGCTGTAAACTAAGCGACTCGCTCGGGTGCTTAGCTCAGCGGTAGAGCGTCTCCTTTACACGGAGAGGGTCGGGGGTTCGAAACCCTCAGCACCCACCACCTACTGCGGAGCCGCCCACCGGTAACGGTGGCGCCAAGCTCGGAGACAGGTTTCAAAGCGCGGAGTGGTAGTTCAGTCGGTTAGAATGCTGGCCTGTCACGCCGGAGGTCGCGGGTTCGAGTCCCGTCCACTCCGCCAGTTTCGCCAAAGGCGCCGGAAACGGCGCCTTTGTTTTTATATAAGTGAGGGTCGTCGATTTTGCTGCGCAGCGGCAAAACCGGCGGGCCCAGGTTTCAAAAGCGGAGTGGTAGTTCAGTCGGTTAGAATGCTGGCCTGTCACGCCGGAGGTCGCGGGTTCGAGTCCCGTCCACTCCGCCAGTTTCGCCAAAGGCGCCGGAAACGGCGCCTTTGTTTTTATATAAGTGAGGGTCGTCGATTTTGCTGCGCAGCGGCAAAACCGGCGGGCCCAGGTTTCAAAAGCGGAGTGGTAGTTCAGTCGGTTAGAATGCTGGCCTGTCACGCCGGAGGTCGCGGGTTCGAGTCCCGTCCACTCCGCCAGTTCTGCCTCAAGGGCGCCGGAAACGGCGCCCTTGTTTTTTGCCCGTCCGCCGGGCGGGCCGGGCCGGGGCCCCGGCCGGACTGCGACGGCGGTTGGATCGGCGCCCCCGGCGATGCGCGGCCGGCCCGTGCGGGCGGCTCCAGGCGCGCTAAACTGTCCGGCTCACGACCCACGCGACCCGGACATGCTGCAGAAACTTCGCGACAAGACTTCGGGCTGGATCGCCACCGCGATTCTCGGCCTGCTGATCATTCCTTTCGCCTTCGTCGGCATCGAGCAGTACATGGGCCAGCGCACCGATACCTCGGTGGCGCATATCGACGTGCCGCCCTCGTACTGGCCGTCGGCGCCGTCGTGGTGGCCGGTGTCGATACTGTGGCAGCACGAGAAGATCGAGACCGCCGACTTCCGCGAGCGCTTCGAGCAGGAGCGGCAGCGCCGCCGCGCGGTGGAAGGCGAGGCCTTCGACGCGCGTGCGTTCGAGAGCGCCGAGAACAAGCGCGCCGTGCTGGACATGCTGATCGATCAGCGCGTGCAGCAGCTGGCGGCCAAGGGCGAGGGCCTGATGGTCAGCGACGCGCTGATCAAGAAGATGATCGCCGAGGAACCGGCCTTCCAGGTCGACGGCAAGTTCAACCTGGACCGCTACCGCCTGGCCCTGTCCGGCCAGCAGCCGCCGATGTCGCCGACCCAGTTCCAGGAAGATCTGCGTCGGCGCCAGCAGGAAGTGATGCTGGCGCGCGCGATCGTGGACAGCGAATTCGTGACTCCGGGCGAGATGGACCGCCTGATCCGGCTGATGAGCGAAACCCGCGACGTGAGCCTGGTCATGCTGCCGGCGCCGGCCGCGGACACCGCGCCGGTCAGCGAGGCCGACCAGCAGGCCTGGTTCAAGTCGCACGCCTCCAGTTACCGCGCGCCTGAAACGGTGACTCTGGAATACGTGGAAGTCAGCGCGGCCAGCGTGCCGCCGCCGGCTCCGGCCAGCGACGACGATCTGCGCAAGCGTTACGAGCTGGAAAAGAGCCGCTTCCAGTCGCAGGAACAGCGCCTGGCCTCGCACATCCTGGTGCGCGTGGCCGAGGGCGCCGACGCGGCCGCGCAGAAGGCCGCCGAGCAGAAGGCCGCGCAGCTGGCCACGCAGGCCAAGGCCGCCGGCGCCGACTTCGCCGCACTGGCCCGCACCAACAGCGACGACACCGGCTCCAAGGCCGGTGGCGGCGATCTGGGCTGGGTGACCAAGGGCATGATGGTGGCGCCGTTCGAGCAGGCGCTGTTCGCCGCCCAGCAGGGCGCGATCGTGGGCCCGGTCAAGACCGACTTCGGCTGGCACGTGATCCAGGTGCGCGAGGTCAAGGCCGGCGCGCAGCAGAGCTTCGAGCAGGCGCGCGAGAGCCTGGCCCGCGAGCAGGCCGAGGCCGACGCCGAGCGCGGCGTCAACGACTTCACCAGCCGCCTGGTCGACCTGGTCTACAAGAACCCGACCTCGCTGGCCCCGGCCGCGCGCGAGATGAAGCTGCCGGTGCAGAAGCTGGGTCCGCTGACCCGCGACGGCGCCCGCAACGGCGCGCAGGGCCTGGCCGCCAACGCCACCCTGCTGCGCGCGGCGTTCTCCGACAGCCTGATCCAGGACGGCACGGTCAGCGACCCGATCGAGCTGGCCCCCGGCCACAGCGTGCTGATCCGGGTGACCGCGCATACGCCCGAGCGCGCGCAGACCCTGGCCGAAGTGCGCGAGCAGGTGATCGCCGCGGTGCGCGCCGACCGCTCGGCCAAGGCCGCCGAGAAGGACGCCGAGGCCCTGCTGGCGCGCGTGCGCGGCGGCGAGACCTTGGAGGCGGTGGCCGCCTCCAAGCAACTGCCGGCGCCCAACGCCATCCCCAACCTGCCGCGCGGCGCGCCGATCCCCGATCCGTCGGTGAGCGAGGCGGTGTTCGCGGTGCAGCCGCCGGCTGCGGGCAAGGTCTCGCCCGGCAAGGCGGTGCTGCCGGACGGCCGCGCGGTGCTGTTCGCGGTCAGCAAGGTTACCCCGGGCGACCTGAGCACGGTGCCGCCGCCGCAACGCGAGCAGATGATGCAGCAGCTGGCGCAGTTCAGCGGCGCGGACGATCTCAAGGCCCTGGTGGCCGCGCAGCGCAAGCGCATGAAGGTGACGGTGATCGATCAGAACCTGTGATCGGGCGGTTAGCGGAATGAAAAGCCCGGCATTCGCCGGGCTTTTTTTATTGTTGTTTGCGCGACGATTGGTTGCCCCGCGTGCCCTCACCCCAACCCCTCTCCCGTGAACGGGAGAGGGGCTAAAGCAGCAAGCGGCATCGGATGTATCCCCTCTCCCGCTTGCGGGAGAGGGCTAGGGTGAGGGGATGAGCGCAGCGAATGCTCTTGATCCTCGCTCGGGCCCCGAACTCGCCGTCCCCATAGAAGACCCGAAGGGCGGCGCACAGGACGTGCGCCGTTTTTCGCTCGGGCAGGATGCCCGATCGGAAAATCCCGGCGCCCGCTTCGATCTCGCAAGAGAGCTCTGGCGCAGCGTTTTTCTTTGGTTACTTTCTTTTGACGCTTATCAAAAGAAAGTTACCCGGCCGCTTGCGGACGGAAGCTGTTGCTGTTGCTTCTAAAGCCAAAAGCAAATCCCCCTCAATCCCCCTTTTACAAAGGGGGAAGACAAGCAAAGCGGGAAGCAAGCGGAACGGGGCCTGCGCAGCAAGTGCGGATTCGCGGTCGCAGCTTACGCAGCTCCTACCCCAAGGCAGGGTGCTTACGCGCAAAGAAAAAGCCCGGCATCGCGCCGGGCATTTTTTTTCACGCAAGCGCGGCGGACTTATTCGCCGTCGATGCCCGTCATGCCCAGGATGTTGTAGCCCGAGTCCACGTAGGTCACTTCGCCGGTCACGCCCGCGGCCAGGTCCGAGCACAGGAACGCGGCGACGTTGCCGACCTGCTCGATGGTGACCGTGCGGCGCAGCGGCGCGTTCTCTTCCACGTGGCCCAGGATCTTGCGGAAACCGGCGATGCCGGCCGCAGCCAGGGTCTTGATCGGGCCGGCTGAGATCGCATTCACGCGCGTGCCTTCCGGGCCCAGGTTGTAGGCCAAGTAACGCACCGTGGCTTCCAGGCTGGCCTTGGCCACGCCCATCACGTTGTAGCCGGCCAGCGCGCGCTCGGCACCCAGGTAGCTCAGGGTCAGGATCGAGCCGTTGCGGCCCTGCATCTGCGGGCGCGCGGCCTTGGCCATGGCGGCCAGCGAATAGGCCGAGATGTCGTGGGCGATGCCGAAGTTCTCGCGGGTCAGGCCGTCCAGGAACTGGCCGGCGATGGCCTCGCGCGGGGCGTAGGCGATGGCGTGGACCAGGATGTCGAAGCCGTCGCTCCAGTGCTTGCCCAACTCGTCGAAGCAGGCCGCGATCTGCTCGTCGCTGGTCACGTCCAGCGGGATCACGATGTCGCTGCCGTACTCCGCGGCGGCCTTTTCCACGCGGGTCTTGAGCTTGTCGTTCTGGTAGGTGAACGCCAGCTGCGCGCCTTCGCGGTGCATGGCCTCGGCGATGCCGCTGGCGATCGAGCGCTCGCTGGCGATGCCGGTGATCAATGCGCGCTTGCCTTGCAGGAAACCCATGTGCACTCCTAGAACTTGCGGTGGAGGCGGCCGTTCGGGCCGCGGTTCGGAACCGCCCGGCCGATGCGCGGCCGAGCAAAGACTCTAGTGTACCCGCGTGGCCGCAGTGGACGATCCGGTACGGACGCTCACGGCGCCACGGCCGGGGCGTCGATGAGCAAGGCCTGGCCGGGCTTGAGCACGGCGTTGGCGGCCAGGCCGTTGCGCTGCAGCAGGTCGGCCACGCGCACGCCGTAGCGGCGGGCGATGGTCCAGGCGTTGTCGCCGCGCGCCACCGTGTGGCGGCGCGGTTCGGCGCCGGCGGCGGTGGCCGCGCTGGCGTCGCCGGAGGTAGTGACGGCGGCGGCCGCCCCTGCGGCCGAATCCAGCGGTGCGGCCGCGACGGCGGTGGTCTCCGTGGCGCCGCCATCGACCGCACCCACGGCCGTGGCCGGCAGGCCGAGCACGGGCGCGCGCGCGCCGCCCGCGCGGCCGATGCGGCCGCCGGCGAACACCGGGTTCAGGCGCTGCAGCTGGGCCGCGTCGTGGCCGCTGCGGCGCGACCAGGCAGCCAGGTCGGCGACGTCGTCGGGCACGGTCACCGCCTGTAGCCGCGGCACCGGACGGTCCAGCGCGCGCAGCCATTCCTCGCGGTCGTCGGCCTGCTCCATCAGGCAGGACAGCGCGTGCAGCTTGCGCACGTAGGCCTGGGTGATGTCGGACAACCCGGGCAGCTGCTCGGGCTTGGCGTTGCGCGCGGTCTGGCCGCTGCGCTTGAGCGCGCCCAGAATGCGGTACTCGCCGGCGTTGTAGGCCATGACCGTCAGGCGCCAGTCGCCGGCGAACATGCCGTGCAGGGTTTTCAGGTAGCGCACCGCGGCCTGGGTGGAGTCCACCGGCGACAGGCGGCCGTCGTAGCCCTCGCGGATCGGCACGCGGTGGTTGCGTGCGGTCAGCGCGATCATCTGCCACAGCCCGGCCGGGCCGGCGGAACTGCGCGCGCCGGGCTTGTAGCCGCTTTCGACGAAGGGAATCAGCGCGTATTCGGTGGGCAGGTGCGCCTCGCGCAGCGCGTCGACCACGTAGCCGAACAAGGGCAGGGTGTCGTCGCCGTGCGTGGCCAGGCGCTTGGGCGCGGTGGCGAAGTGCTGGCGCCAGCGCGTGCTGACGCCGGCCTCGCAGGTGGGATCGGCCAGGCCTTCGCGGAAGCGCTCGTAGATCTCGCGGCCGTTGCGGCTGGCCGTGGGCACGGCGGCCTGCGCCGGCGCGGCGGCGGGGTCGGGCGCGGTCTGCGCGAACGCGGGCGCGGCCAGCGCCGCGAACAGGGCGCAGGCGGACAGGGTCGCGCGCCTCATGCCTGGAACCCGTCCTTCCAGCGCCGTAGCTCGGCGAAGGCTTCCACGTCGTCCTCCGGCTCGCGGCGCAGGCGCGCGCGCAGGGCCGCGCGCACGCCCGGCTGGGCCACGCGCAGGAAGGGGTTGGCCGCGAGTTCGTCGGCGAGGGTGCTGGGCAGGGTCGGACGTCCGGCGTTGCGCATGGCCTGGGCTTCCTCGATGCGGCGCAGCAGCGCCGGGTTGGTCGGTTCCACCGCGCGCGCGAAGGCGGCGTTGGACAAGGTGTATTCGTGGCCGCAGCACAGGCGGGTGTCGCCGGGCAGGGCGGCCAGGCGCGACAGGGAGCCGTGCATCTGCGCCGGCGTGCCCTCGAACAGGCGGCCGCAGCCCAGGCTGAACAAGGTATCGCCGCTGAACAGCAGGCCGTGGCCGCCCACATCCTGCAGGTAATAGGCGATATGGCTCAGGGTATGGCCGGGCACGGCCAGCACCTGCGCGCTCCAGCCGGCCACGCGTACCCGCACGCCGTCGCCCACGCGCGCGGTGGCGGCGCCGATGCGCTCGTCGTTGGGGGCGAACACCGGCAGGCCCGGGTAGCGCTCCAGGATCGCGGCCACGCCGCCGATGTGGTCGTTGTGGTGGTGGGTCAGCAGGATGCCGGTCGGCCGCAGGCCGTGCGCGGCCGCGGCCAGCACCGGCGCGGCGTCGCCGGGATCGACGATCAGCGCCGCCTCGTCGTCGGCCGAGAGCGCCCAGATGTAGTTGTCGTTGAGGGCGGGCAGGGCCAGCAATCGCATGGTTCGCTCCTGGGCGGCGGCCGCGCCCACCCGGCTGAACAGGCCGCGCCGCGGTGTGGGTGGGACCGCGGCGTCCAACGGTGTTGTATCGGCGGCATGTTCCGACAGAATGGCGACCATGCCCGCCCTCTCCACCGGCCGTCAACCCGACGCCGCCCTCGCCTGGTTCGGCGGGGTGGCCGGCCAGGGTCTGCTCGACGTGGAGCAGGCCGCAATGGCGCGGGTGCTGGCCGGCTGCCCGGCGCTGCCCTGGGCCTGGATCGGGGTGGACGCGACCTCGCCGCCGGCCGGCGCGCGCGGGGTGCGCCTGCGCCGCGCCGGCGCGGGCTTCGACGGCGCCTTCCGCAGCGTGCTGCCGCTGCCGCTGGCCAGCGAGGCGCTGGGCGCGGTGCTGCTGCAGCACGTGCTCGACGACGGCGTGGACCCGCTGCCGCTGCTGGACGAATGCGCGCGCGTGCTCGCGCCTGGCGGCACCCTGTGGGTGGCCGCGCTGAATCCCTGGAGCCCGTACCGCGCGCGCTGGGCGCGCACCGGCCTGCAGGCCCATACCACCGGCGACTGGCAGGGGATGCTGCGCGGCGCCGGCTTCGCCAGCGATTCGGTGAGCCTGCAGTGGCTGGGCCCGCTGTGGCGGCCCGCGCACGGCGCGGTGGGCATAGGCGCGGCCGACCGCCTGCGCGCAGGCATCGCCATGACCGTGTCCAAGCGCGTGCACGCGCTGGTGCCGCCGGCGCGGCTGCGCAACCTGCGTTGGCAGGCCGGTGGCGCCTTGGCCGGACCCAATCTGCGCCGTTCCGCGTCGCAGCGGCGATAATGCGCGGCCCTCCCACAGGACCGCAGGCTTTGCACGATTCCGTACCGGCGAGCGACGCCAAGACCGTCGAAATCCACACCGATGGCGCCTGCCTCGGCAATCCCGGGCCCGGCGGCTGGGCGGCCCTGCTGCGTTACAAGGGGCACGAACGCGAACTGGCCGGCGGCGAGCCGGACACCACCAATAACCGCATGGAGCTGATGGGCGCGATCATGGCCCTGGAAATGCTCAGCGAGCCCTGCCAGGTGGTGCTGCACACCGACTCGCAGTACGTGCGCCAGGGCATCACCACCTGGATCGGCAACTGGGTGCGGCGCGGCTGGAAGACCGCCGGCGGCGACCCGGTCAAGAACCGCGACCTGTGGGAGCGCCTGCACGCGGCCAGCCTGCGCCACAAGATCGATTGGCGCTGGGTCAAGGGCCACTCCGGCGATCCGGGCAACGAACGCGTGGACCAGCTGGCCCGGGTGCAGGCCCAGCATCAGCGCGCCGCGCGCTGATCGGTCCGCAGCGAACTGGCAGAATCGCCCCATGCGTCAAGTCATCCTGGATACCGAAACCACCGGCCTGAGCTGGGAGCGCGGCAACCGCGTGGTCGAAATCGGCTGCGTGGAGTTCGTCGAGCGCCGCCCCACCGGCCGCACCTTCCATGTCTATCTCAACCCCGAACGCGAGTTCGAGGCCGGGGCGCAGGAGGTCACCGGCCTGACCCTGGAGTTCCTGGCCGACAAGCCCAAGTTCGCCGACGTGGTCGACGAGTTCCTGGCCTTCGTCGACGGAGCCGAGTTGGTGATCCACAACGCCGCCTTCGACGTGGGCTTCCTCAACAACGAACTGTCGATGTGCGGACCGCAGTACGGCAAGCTCGGCGACCGCTGCAACATCGAAGACTCGCTGCTGCTCGCTCGCCAGCGCTATCCCGGCCAGCGCAATTCGCTGGACGCGCTGTGCAAGCGCCTGGGCGTGGACAACGCGCATCGCCAACTGCACGGCGCCTTGCTCGACGCCCAGTTGCTGGCCGAGGTCTACATCGGTCTGACCTCGGGCCAGGACGATTTGGGCTTCGGCCAGGCCGACGATGGGGCGGGGCAGGCGGCGGTCGCGCAGTTCGCGCTGGACGCGAGCGCGCCACGCCCGCGCGTGCAGGTGAGCGCGGAGGAGTTTGCGGCGCACGAGGCGCGGCTGGAGAAGCTGCGCAAGAAGGGCAAGTGCTTGTGGGATGCGCTGGAGGCGCCGGCGACGGTGCAGTAGCGCGGTCGGTCCGGATTCGCGTGCCCTCACCCCAACCCCTCTTCCGTGAACGGGAGAGGGGCTAAAGCAACAGCGGCGGCTCTGTCCCCTCTCCCGCTTGCGGGAGAGGGTTAGGGTGAGGGGGTGAGCGCAGCGAATGCTCTTGATCCTCGCTCGGGCCCCGAACTCGCAGGACCAATAGAAGACCCGAAGAGCCTGCCCCCGCGAAGGCGGGGGGCGGCGCACAGGAGGTGCGCCGTTTTTCGCTGGCACAGGGATGTGCCATCGAAAAATCCCCGCGCGCGCATCGCTCTCGCAGGGGAGCTCTGGACAAGCGTTTTTCTTTGGTTACTTTCTTTTGACGCTTATCAAAAGAAAGTGACCCGGCCGCTTGCGGACGGAAGCTGTTGCTGTTGCTTAAGAGCAAAAGCAAATCCCCCTCAATCCCCCTTTGTTAAAGGGGGAAGACAAGCAAAGGGCGAAGCAGAAGACTGGACCTGCGCCGTAGGTGCGGATTCGCGGTCGCAGCTTGCGCTGCTCCTACAGGGGCCGGCGTGGTTTTCGTCGTATGCGCGATTCGCGGTCGCGGCTCACGCCGCCCCTACCCTAAAGCGGGCACCGCTCAGTGGCTGCGCACCAGGATCACGGTGACGTTGTCCGAGCCGCCGCCGTCCAGCGCGGCCGCGACCAGGCTGTCCACGCATTCCTGCGCGCTGCAGTCGTTGTGCGCGAGCACGCGGGCGATGCTGCGGTCGTCCACTTCCTCGGTGAGTCCGTCGCTGCACAGCAGCAGCTGCATGCCCGGGCGCAGTTCGCCGGTCATGGTCTCGACGTTCAAGTTGCGCGGATCGGTAACCCCCAGCGCCTGGGTGACCACGTTGCGGTGCGGGTGGCTGCGCGCCTGCTCGTGGGTGATCGCGCCGTTGGCGATCAGCTCCTGCACGTAACTATGGTCCTGCGATAACTGCGCCAGCTGGCCGTCGCGCCACAGGTAGACCCGGCTGTCGCCGACCCAGGCCACTTCGAAGCGGCTGCCGTTGACGCGCGCGGCCACCACCGTGGTGCCCATGGGCAGGGCGTCGTTGCGGCGGCGCGAGGTGCGGATGATCTCCTCGTCGGCGATGCGGATGGCCTGGGCCAGCGGCGTGCCGTCGCGCACTTCGCGCACGATGGTCTCGCGCGCCAGCGCGCTGGCGACCTCGCCGTACTCGTGACCGCCCATCCCGTCGGCGACCAGCCAGAGCCCGAGCTCGCTGTCACCGTAATAGGTGTCTTCGTTCAGTTCGCGGCGCAGGCCGACATGCGTCAGGTGTCCGAATTCGATCATGAGTCGGTCATACCGGTCGCGTAGTCGGGGCTCTTCGGGTAGGTATACGGAATCTTCGGCGGCCAGCGGCCGCGCGGCAAGCGCGGTCGCGGACCCTGCCGGCCATGATCGACGTTGCGCGAACGCAACATGACCGGCCGGTCGCGCATCATCTCGCAAAAGACGTGCCGTGCAACACGTTTCAGCGCCGTTTCATGACGTTGCGGCGCAAAAAAAAGCGGGCCCACGAGGGGCCCGCTTTGCAAAACTTGGCGGAGAGGGAGGGATTCGAACCCTCGGTACGCTATAAACGTACGCCTGATTTCGAGTCAGGTACATTCAACCACTCTGCCACCTCTCCGGGTGCAGTGAGCCGACTATGATACGGGCCGCAGGCGCCGACCACAAGGCGGGGCTCCGGGCGGCTACACTGTGGTCCCCCTGAACGAAGCCGACCCCATGTCCGAGATCCTGGTTCCGGTGTCCTTCGGCGAGCTGCTGGACAAGATCGCCATCCTGCAGATCAAGTCCGAGCGCATGTCCGACCCGGCCAAGCTGGCCAACGTGCGCAACGAGCTGTCGGCGCTGGAAAACACCTGGATGGCCCACCCGGCCGCCGGCCACGATATCGTCCGCCTGCGCGCCGAGCTCAAGGCCGTGAACGAGCGCCTGTGGGTGATCGAGGACGACATCCGAATCAAGGAAAAGGCCCAGGCCTTCGACGCCGAGTTCGTGCGCCTGGCCCGCAGCGTCTATTTCGAGAACGACGAGCGCGCCCGGATTAAGAAGGACATCAACCTGGCCCTGGGCTCGTCCTACGTCGAGGAAAAGTCCTACCAGGACTACAAGACCGGCGACTCGCCGCTCTAAGCCGGCCGTTGCGACGGCGCGGCCGCGAGCCGCGATCGCCGCCACCGCCTTTGCCCCGGCGAACGTCTTTCTACACAGCCTGCCCGCCCCCGGTAGCGGCGCCAGCCGCCGTCGCGTGGCGGCCTACGGCCGCGGCCCCTGAGCCGGCGTCCGGCCAACCGGAGTGGCCGGGGCCGGCGACTGCCTGCCCATTTTTCGTCTTCGGCCCCGCCTAAGGTGGCCGCGCTCCGCACCGGCCCGCCCTGGGCGCGGTCGGAGCGGCACCGGCGTTCGCTCCGGCCCGGTCCGGTGCCGGGCGGGCGCCGCCAACGCGGGCGGATCGCGGCCAGGAGGCCGCAGCCCGTTCGACCAATGGATGGACGAACCCAAGGAGCAGCAACGTGAAAAAGGAACACGTGTTAGGGACGATCTGGATGGCGGTCCTGCTGGCGGTGTCGCCGCTGGCCATCGCCGAGGAATCCGAAGCCGAAACGCCCAAGGAGGAGCAGGAGCTCAAGCGCAATCAGTCGGAAACGCCCGAAGCGGTGAAGGCGCACCTGGCCTACGTCGAGGAGTTGGACCGGCGTTATCCGGACAGCTCCAAGGTGGACCCGGAGCGGTTCATGGCCGAGGAAGGCGAGAAGGCCGCGCTGATCTACTGCCGCGCCCTGGGCTTCGAAGGCCCCTGCGAACCGGACAAGGGCCAGTCGGCGTCCGCCCGCGCCGGGTTCGTGGCCCTGGATGTCGACCGCGCCGCGGCCAAGGTCGGCCGCTTCGGCTGGTTCGACTGGCTGTTCAATCTGTTCTACAGCGTCGGCGTGATCCCCGACAAGGCCTCGTGCCCGTCGCCGCACGTGCTGGTGCAGATGCACATGGACGACGAGGACCGGCGCAACGCCAACTCGCGTTGGGGCTGGATCGGCGCGACCGTGTCCAACAACAACACCACCTGGCGCTTCTGCCGCTTGAACTGGGACGCCTCGTTCGCGTTCAAGCCGCTGGCCAACTGGGGCAACCAGTACGACTACGCGGTGCAGAACCTGGGCGTCTTCTGCCCGCCGGGTTCGCGCCGCGTGCTGCGCCGTCACGACAACGAGGACTGGGCCAACGCCAACTGGTCCAGCGGCGGCGTGTATCCCAGCGTCAACCTGATCGGCAACTGGTGGACCTACACCTGCCAGTTCGACGGCGGCACGCCCACGCCGCTGATGTCGTCCTTCCCGACCCTGGGCTTCGGCTACGGCGTGTTCTCGCCGACCAACCTGCCGTGGCCGTACGCGCTGGCCAACGGCTACGTCTACCAGGACGATGAGGACTTCCTCAACCTCAACTTCTGGGCGCTGAGCTGGCCGGACAACGTCATGGGCGGCAGCAACAACACCTGGCGCGGTTTGTCGCGGGTGAAGTAAGCCGCGTACGAGGCAACCACGGCGGCGTCCGCGAGGGCGCCGCCGTTCTTTCATAGCGGCCGGCGTGCGATGTCGAGTCCGACTATCGCAGTTGCATTACTCCACATCCCGTCATTCCGGCGAAAGCCGGAACCCATTTTGCTTTGAGTGCAGCACACCAGCCGAAGCGAAACAAAATCAACATGGGTTCCGGCTTTCGCCGGAATGACGGTGAGAGGAATGCTGGGCAGGATTCGGAGCCGGCGCTCAGGCCGAATCGCGGTCCGCGACGTAACGCTCGAACGCCGCGACCGCATCGTCCACCGTGACCAAATCCATCACGCCCTCGCGCTCGATCTTGGCGCCCCAGCGCAGCTCGGCGGCGGGCTTGCCCAGGTACTTGCGCGCGGCGTCGTCGTAGCGGTCCACGCAGTAGCGGCGGTCGGAATAGGGGCCGCTGCGGGCCGGGTTGCTGGCCGCGTGCAGGCCCAACACCTTGGTGCCCATGGCGTTGGCGATGTGCATGGGCCCGGAGTCCGGGGTGACCAGCAGCGCGGCACGCGCGAGCAGGGCCGGCAGCTGTTTCAGGGTGTCCTTGCCGACCAGGTCCAGCGCCGGCGCGCTCATGGCCGCGAGGATGGCGTCGGTGGTGTCGCGTTCGAGCTGGCTGCGGCCGCCGCACAGCACCACCCGCCAGCCGCGCGCGGCGGCGTGATCGGCCAGGGCCGCGTAGCGCTCGGCGCGCCAGTTGCGCAGGGCGTGGCTGGAACAGGGCGAGATCAGCAGGGCGGGGTGGCCGTCTTCGGGCCATTGCGCGGCCGCCCATTCGTAGGCCTCGGCCGGCACCGGCAGGTCCCAGCGCACCTGGGTCTGGCGCAGGCCCAGCGGCTCGCAGAAGCTGCCGATCGCATCGAGCACGTGGATGCCCGGGCGGTCGGGGATGCGCTCGTTGATGAAAAGGCCGTGCAGGTCCTTGGAGCGCGAGCGGTCGTAGCCGATGCGCCGGCGCGCCGGCACGAAGGCCGACAGCAGGTTCGCGCGCGCGGCCACCTGCATCTGCAGCAGCGCGTCGTAGCGGCGCTCGCCGCCGAGCTCGCCGCGCAGCTGCGTGCGGACCGCGCGCATGCCGGCCCAGCCGGTTTTTTTGTCGTATTCGACGAAATGCACTCCGTCCAGGCCATCGAGCAGGCGCCGCTCGCCCTTGCCGATCACCCAGGTCAGCGCGGTCTGCGGCCAGGCCTCGCGCAGGGTACGCACCAGGGGGACCACATGGGTCGCGTCGCCCAGGGCGGACAGCCGCAGCAGGCAGATCGTACGGGGTGCGTTGTTCACGTGACTTGCTAGACTCCGGCGGATGACGGGCTACGACGCCGCCGAAGGATTGACGCCGTTCCGCGACGACAGCGGCTACGGCGCGATTCTGTTCGACCGCACCCGGGTGCGGCAAGCGAGCCCGGAGTGGTTCTCGCCGGCGTTCTGGGGCGCCAACGCGCGCCCGGTGGACAGCGGCGGCCGCGGCGGCGCCTGGTTCGTCGACGCGCCCTTCGGCCCGACCGTGCTGCGCCGCTACCTGCGCGGCGGCCTGGTCGCTCGTTTCAACCGCGACCGCTACTGGTGGCGCGGCGCCAACCTGACCCGCAGCTTCGCCGAGTTCCGCCTGACCCGCGCGGTGGCGGAAAAGGGCCTGGCGGTGCCGCGGCCGGTGGCCGCCTACTACCGCCGCGACGGCTTCCACTACTACGCCGCGATCCTGCTGGACCGGCTCACCGACGTGCGCTCGCTGGCCGACCGCGCCGCGGTGGCCGGCGACGGCGCGCCCTGGGAAGAGGCCGGCCGCCTGATCGCGCGCTGCCACCGCATCGGTCTGGACCACGCGGACCTCAACGCGCACAACCTGCTGTTCGACCCGACCGGGCGTGGCTGGGTCATCGACCTGGACCGCGGCCACTTGCACATTCCCGCCACCGGCTGGCGCGAGCGCAACCTGGCCCGGCTCAAGCGCTCGCTGCTGAAGCTGCGCGGCGCGCGCTCGGTGGAGGAGGTCGAACGCGACTACGGCCGCCTGCGCGCGGCCTACGACCGCGCCTGGAACAAAGGAACCTGATGAGCTGGCATCTGCGCCTGCACGGCGTCGGCAATGCGTCGGCGGTCGAGCTGGGCTCGGCCATGGCCACCCTGGAGCGCGACGGCGCGCCCTGGCTGACCATCGACTGCGGCGGCGAGGGCCTGACCGCCTACCTGGCGCATTACGGCCAGCCGCCGGACGCGCTCTACATCACCCATACCCACCTGGACCACGTGGCCGGTTTCGAGCGGCTGTTCGTGTCCGGCTACTTCGACCCCGAGCGCCGCGGCCGGATCAAGCTGTACGTGCCCGCGCCGGTGGTGCCGCTGCTGCACCAGCGCGTGGGCGACTACCCCAACGTGCTGGCCGAGGGCGGGGTGAATTTCTGGGACGCGTTCCAGGTGATCCCGGTCGGCGCCGCGTTCTGGCACCGCGGCGTGCGCCTGGAGAGCTTCGCCACCCGCCACCACTGGCCCGACACCGCCTTCGGCCTGCGCCTGCGCGGCAGCGTGGTCTGGACCGGCGACACCCGGCCGATCCCCGAAGCTTTAGCGCGCTACGCCGACGCCGGCGAGCTCATCGCCCACGACTGCGCGCTGCACGGCAACCCCTCGCACAGCGGCATCGAGGACCTGGAGCGCGAATATCCGCGCGAGCTGCTGGCGCGCTGCCTGCTCTACCACTACGCCAGCGCGGCCGAGGGCGACACCCTGGCGGCGCGGGGGTATCGTGTAGGACGGCCGGGCGAACGCATCGCCCTGGCCGAGCCCACCGCCGAACAGGTGCCGCCGTCGTGAGCGCGTTGCCCGAACCGTCGCCGCTGCCGCTGGACGTCCTGGGACGGCCTTTGCGCGATCTGCGGCTGTCGGTGATCGAGGCCTGCAATTTCCGCTGCCCCTACTGCATGCCGGCCGACCGCGTGCCGGACGACTACGGCCTGGACGCGGCCTCGCGGCTGAGCTTCGACGAGATCGAAACCCTGGTGCGCGGCTTCGTCCGCGTGGGCGTGCGCAAGCTGCGCCTGACCGGCGGCGAACCGCTGCTGCGCAAGCGCCTGCCCGAACTGATCGCGCGCCTGTCCGCCATCGGCGGCCTGGACGACCTGGCCCTGACCACCAACGGCGCGCTGCTGGCGCGGCAGGCGCGCGCGCTGCGCGAGGCCGGGCTGCGCCGTCTCACCATCAGCCTGGACGCGCTCGATCCGGCGCTGTTCCGGCGTCTGTCCGGCGGCCGCGGCGAGATCGCCGACGTGCTCGCCGGCATCGATGCCGCCCAGGCGGCCGGTTTCGATTCGATCAAGCTCAACTGCGTGATCCAGCGCGGCGTCAACGAGGACCAGGCGCTGCCGCTGGCCGAACGCTTCCGCGGCAGCGGCCACGTGTTGCGCTACATCGAATACATGGACGTGGGCACCTGCAACGGCTGGGACGCCGCGCGCGTGGTGCCTTCGGCGCAGTTGCGCGACCAACTGCAGCAGCGCTGGCCGCTGCGCGCGCTGGACGCGCACTACCGCGGCGAGGTGGCCACGCGCTACGCCTATGCCGACGGCGCTGGCGAGGTCGGTTTCGTGTCCTCGATCAGCGCGCCGTTCTGCGGCGACTGCCACCGCTCGCGCGTGTCCGCCGACGGCCGCCTGTACACCTGTTTGTTCGCCGCCGACGGCACCGACCTGCGCCCGGCGCTGGCCCAGGGCGAGTCGGCCCTGGCCGAACGCGTGGCCGCGCTGTGGTCGCGCCGCGCCGACCGCTACAGCGAACTGCGCGCCGCCGACGCGCCGCGGCCCCAGCGGCATGTGGAAATGTTCCTGGTCGGCGGATGAGCGCGGTCGCGGCGACCTGCTTATCATGGGTCGCAGCCTGACGGAGTCCGATGTTGAGCACACGATCTACCCCCGTCGCGAAAGCGCGCTCGCCCAAGGCGCACGCCGCACTGACCCATATCGACGCCGCCGGCCGCCCGGCCATGGTCGACGTATCGGCCAAGGCCGCGACCGCGCGCGAGGCCACGGCGCAGTGCCGGGTGAAGTTTCCGGCCGCGGTGGCCGCGCAACTGCGCGCCAGCGGGCTGCGCAGCGCCAAAGGCGGCATCGTCGATACGGCCATCGTCGCCGGCACCCAGGCGGTCAAGCGCACCGCCGAGCTGATTCCGTTCTGCCATCCGCTGCCGATCGACGGCTGCCGCCTGGTCATCGACTGGCACGACCAGACGTCGCTGCGCATCGATTGCACGGTGCGCACGGTGCACCGCACCGGCGTGGAGATGGAGGCGCTGACCGGCGCCACGGTCGCGGCGCTGACCGTGTACGACATGTGCAAGGCGCTGTCGCACCGCATCGTGCTGGGGCCGGCGCGCTTGTTGGCGAAATCCGGCGGCAAGCGCGATTTCCGCGCGGGGCAGGGCGCATGAGCCGGATCACCGTGCTGTATTTCGCCAGCCTGCGCGACGCCGCGGGCCGCGCCGACGAGGTCTTGGACACCGATGCGGCCGACCTGCGCGCGCTGTACGAGGCACTGCGCTTGCGCTACGGCTTCGCCCTGCCGACCGAGCGCCTGCGCGTGGCCATGGACGGCGCGTTCGCGCGCTGGGACGAAGCGCCGCGCGAGGGCAGCGAGGTCGCGTTCATTCCGCCGGTGTCGGGAGGCTGAGACGATGCGCTTCCGCCTGTCCGAAACGCCGTTCGACCCCGCCGCCACGCGCGAGTGGCTGATGCGCGACGAGGCCGGCGCCTACGCCAGCTTCGAAGGCTGGGTGCGCGACCACCACGCCGGCCGTGCCGTGATCGGCCTGCAATACGAGGCCTACGCCGCGCTGGCCGAGCGCGAGGGCGAGGCGGTCATGGCCGAGGCCCTGGAGCGGTTCGCGATCGTCGAGGCGCGCTGCGTGCATCGCGTGGGCGAACTCGGCGTGGGCGAACTGGCGGTGTGGGTGGGCGTGAGCGCCGCGCACCGCGACGCCGCCTTTGCCGCCTGCCGCTACATCATCGACGAGACCAAGGCGCGGGTGCCTATCTGGAAGCACGAGCGCTATGCCGAAGGCGACGCCGGCTGGCTGCACCCGGAGCCATCGCCGGGCTAAAGACTGCGCAGGCATCCGCCCATTCCACAGGTATAACGGAGACCATGATGCGACTTCGAACGCTGGCGCTGTCCCTGTCCCTGATCGCCGCGACCGCACCCGCTGCTGCGGCCGAATTGCTGGTGGGCAACAAGTCCGCCGACACCGTCTGGCGGCTGTCGCTGGACGACGGCCGCAAGCTGGGCGAATTCGCCAGCGGCCAGGCGCCGCACGAGATCGTGGTCGCGCCCGACGGCGCCGGCGCTCTGGTCGCCAACTACGGCGGTCCCCAGCCGGGCAACAGCCTGAGCGTGCTGGACCTGGGCACCGGCACGGCGCGCACGCTGGACCTGGGTCGCCACGGCCGCCCGCACGGCCTGCGCTACCTGCCCGGCGGCCGCGAGGCCGTGGTCACCACCGAGGAATCGGGCCACCTGCTGCGCGTGGACGTGGCCAGCGGCAAGACCCTGGCGGAAATTCCGATGGGCGAGGGGCGCGGCCACATGGTGGCGGTCTCCGCCGACGGCCGCAGCGCCTATGTCACCAAGATCGACCGCGGCACGGTCAGCCGCGTGGACCTGGTCGCCGGCGCCAAGACCGCCGAAGTCGCCGCCGGCGACGGCGCCGAGGGGGTGGCGGTGCGGCCGGGCAGCAACGAGGTCTGGGTCAGCAACCGCGCCGCCGACACCGTGACCGTGCACGACGGCGACAGCCTGAAGGTGCAGGCCACGCTGTCCAGCCCCGGCTTCCCGATCCGCGTGGTCTTCGACGCCGACGGCCGCCACGCCCTGGTCAGCAACGCCCGCGCAGGCACCTTGTCGGTGTTCGACGCGCGCAAGCGCAAACCCGTGGCGACGGTGGCGCTGGCGCGCGAGGGCGTGGAGTACCGCGACACCCTGCTGGGCCGCGCGGCGCTGCCGATCGGCGTGATCGCCGACCCCAAACGCGCGCGTGTTTATGTGGCCATCAGCGGCGGCGACGAGATCGTGGTGATCGACAGCAAACGCTGGAAGCCGATCGCCCAATGGCGCACCGGCCGCGAACCCGACGCCCTGGCGATCGCGCCTTAACGCCTCGCGGTTTCCAGCACCCCCTGGCGTCATTCCGTCGCAAGCCGGAACCGATTTGGACGTTCGCTCTCATCGCGAGAACAACGCAGAGAGAATCGAAATGGGTTCCGGCTTACGCCGGAATGACGGTGAAGGGGAATGCCTCTGTTCGTCGTTCCCGCGAACGCGGGAACCCAGGGCTTCATCCAGGTTGAAGCAGCGTGCCGGGGCCAACTACGGTGAGCGAACGGGAAACCGCAGCGCAGCCCATGATCCATTGCTCGCAAAGCCCCCTGAGTCAGGGGGCGCTCGCGCAGCGAGCGGGGGTTTGGAAGAAACGAGCCGGGGCCCGAGATTCGCGCAACGAATCTTGGGCTTCATGGGCGACGCCCATGAAGGGCGGCGGCCCCGCCGGCTGACCTCGGCGCCCGCGTCAGTCGATACCGTTGCTGCCTTCCGGCCCTGGCGGGGTTTTCGACCTAGCGTCGCGAGGGGCCGACGGGGCCACCATGGACTGGCGCCTTGCGGCGCTGACGTACCGCCGAGGCGGGACGATGGGGATGTGGCGGAGAGAGCGGGATTCGAACCCGCGAAGCGGGGTTTAGCCGCTTACACACTTTCCAGGCGTGCTCCTTCAACCACTCGGACACCTCTCCGGACCTGACCGATCGCGACATCCGGGCGGTTCAGGGCCGCAAATTCTAGCCGTCGCGGCCTGCCGCCACAAGTCGCCGGCTTGCGGTCGCGGCCGCTGCGACCGGGCGTGGCACAATGGAGCGGACCCTGCCGCGACGGCGCCCACCCGGCGCGCGCCGCGGCCGCCGCAGGCCCGCGGCGCTCACCGCAAGCCGAAGGATCCGATGTCCTACCTCGTCCTCGCCCGCAAATGGCGCCCCAAGCGTTTCGCCGAACTGGTCGGGCAGGAGCACGTGGTCCGCGCGCTCACCAATGCGCTGGACTCCGGCCGCGTCCATCACGCCTTCCTGTTCACCGGCACCCGCGGCGTGGGCAAGACCACCATCGCCCGCATCTTCGCCAAGTCGCTGAATTGCGAGCGCGGCACCTCGGCCGACCCCTGCGGCGAATGCAACGCCTGCCGCGACATCGACGCCGGCCGCTTCATCGACCTGCTCGAGATCGACGCGGCCAGCAACACCGGCGTGGACGACGTGCGCGAGGTGATCGACAACGCCCAGTACATGCCCAGCCGCGGCCGGGTCAAGGTCTACCTGATCGACGAAGTGCACATGCTGTCCAAGTCGGCTTTCAACGCGTTGTTGAAGACGCTGGAAGAGCCGCCGGGGCACGTGAAATTCCTGCTCGCCACCACCGACCCGCAGAAGCTGCCGGTGACGGTGTTGTCGCGCTGCCTGCAGTTCAACCTCAAGCGCCTGGACGAGGCGCAGATCGCCGGCCAGATCGGCCGCATCCTCGAGGCCGAGGGCATCGCCAGCGAGCCCGGCGCGATCCGCCAGCTCAGCAAGGCCGCCGACGGCAGCCTGCGCGACGGCCTGTCGCTGCTGGACCAGGCCATCGCCTACACCGGCGGCCAGCTCGGCGACGCCGCGGTGGCGGCCATGCTGGGCACGGTGGACCGCACTCGCGTGGGCGCGCTGCTGCAGGCGCTGGCCGACGGCGACGGCGCGCGGCTGCTGGCCGAGGTCGCGGCGCTGTCGGAGTTCTCGCCCGACTGGGGCGGCGTGCTCGACACCCTGGCCGAGGCCCTGCACCGCGTGCAGGTGCGCCAACTGGTGCCCGATGCGGCGCTGGAGGCCGACGGCGTCGAGGTCGACGCGCTGGCCGCCGCGCTGCGGCCCGAGCTGGTGCAGCTGTGGTACCAGATGGCGCTCAACGGCCGCCGAGATCTGCCGCTGGCGCCGAGCCCGCGCGCGGGTTTCGAAATGAGCGTGCTGCGCATGCTGGCGTTCCGCCCGGCCGGCGGCGACGACGGCCGTGGTGCGGTGCCCGGCGGCGCCGGTGCGGGCGAGTCCACGCGCGGCTCGGCCGCCGCCGCGGCGGCCGCGGCACTGGCCGAACCCGGGTCGCGCTCGGCGCCCGCGCGCATGGACCTGCCGCGCGCCGAAGCGCCGCGGGTTGAAGCCCCTCGCGTTGAAGCGCCCCGCCAGGAATACGTACGCCAGGAAGCTCCCCAGGAGCCCGCACGTCAGGCCGCGCCCCGCCCGGAACCACGCGACGACGCCCCGCCGTGGCCGCGGCCCGAACCCGCCGCACCGCCGCCGCGTCCTGCGCCCGAACCCGAGCGCGCCGCCGCGCCGCCGGTGCGCGAAACCGCACCGCCCGCCGCGCCGCGCGCCCATCACCCCGTGGGCGGCATCGCCGATGCCGACGCCTGGCACGACCTGGTCGCCGGCAGCGGCCTGCGCGGCCCGGCCCGGCTGTTGGCCGAGCACGCCGGTTTCATCGGCTACGGCGAGGGCGTGCTGCGCCTGTCGCTGCCGGCCGACGACGACCACCTGCGCGCCCCGGCGCTGATCAAGATGGTCGCCGACGCGCTGGCGCCGCGCCTGGGCGAGGCGCCGCAGATCCGCTTCGAAGCGGCGCAGTCCGGCGAGTCCATGCGTGAGCGCAACGAGCGCGCGCGCGACCAGCGCCAGGCCTCGGCCGAGGACGCGTTCATGAACGACCCCGACGTGCAGCGGCTGATCTCCCAGCACGGCGCCCGCGTGGTGCCCGATTCCATCCGCCCCTACGACGAGGCTTGAGGATCGCCCCAGGCGTCCGCATTCCTACCGTTATGCCGCCGCTTGCGGGCGGCCACCGACCCACCTCAGACACAGGCAGACCACCATGCGCGGCAACATCGCCCAACTCATGCAACAGGCGCAGAAGATGCAGGAAAACGTGCAGCGCGCCCAGGAAGAACTGGCCAAGATCGAAGTCGTCGGCAACGCCGGCGGCGGCATGGTCAACGTGACCCTCACCGGCCGCATGGAATGCCGCAAGGTGCGCATCGACCCCAGCGTGATCGCCGACCCGGAAATGGCCGAGGATCTGGTCGCGGCCGCGTTCAACGACGCGGTCAACAAGATCAACGCCGAGTCGCAGGCGCGCATGTCCGCCGCCACCGCCGGCATGCCGATGCCGCCGGGCATGAAGCTGCCGTTCTGAGCGGAGCCGCACGATGATTCCGCATTTGGGCTACGTCGCCGTCGCCGTGATCGCCGCGGTGTTCGGCCTGGACCTGTACGCCACCTGGGCGATCTGGCGCGAGCCGGACCTGACCGGCGCGCAGAAGGGCGTGCAGTCGGCGCTGGTGTGGCTGCTGCCGCTGCTGGGCGCGATCCTGTGCATCAACGTGGTGCGCGCGATGAACCGCGAGCCTGCGCCGCGCAGCAACTTCACCACGTCCGAGTGAGCGCGGCCGCCGGGTCCGCCGCCGCATGAGCAGCGCCTTGCTGGAACAGCTGATCGAGGCCTTCCGGGTGTTGCCCGGCGTGGGCCAGAAATCGGCGCAGCGCATGGCCTACCACGTGCTCGAACGCGAGCGCGCGGGCGGCCAGCGCCTGTCCGCGGCCTTGGCCGAGGCGATCGAGCGAGTGGGCCACTGCGCGCGTTGCCGCGATTTCAGCGAAACCGACGTCTGCGCCACCTGCGCCAGCGCCGCGCGCGATGCGCACCTGCTGTGCGCGGTGGAGTCGCCGGCCGACCGCCTGGCGATCGAACAGGCCACCGGCTACCGCGGCCTGTACTTCGTGCTGCAGGGCCGGCTGAGCCCGCTGGACGGCATCGGCCCGCGCGAGCTGGGCCTGGACACGCTGGCCGCGCGCCTGGCCGAAGGCGAGGTGCAGGAACTGATCATCGCCACCAACCCCACCGTCGAAGGCGAGGCCACCGCGCACTACCTGGCGCAGCTGGCGCGCCAGCACGGCGTGCGCCCCAGCCGCCTGGCCCACGGCGTGCCGCTGGGCGGCGAGCTGGAGTACGTCGACCGCGGCACTTTGTCGCATGCCTTCGGCAGCCGCAGCGAAATGGGCCCCTGAGGCCGAACCTCAACAAACCTCAAGTCGGCTGCGCGTAGCGCCGATCCGTCATCCCCGCGAAGGCGGGGGTGAGAGGATGCGTTTGCGAGCCACTGGCTCGCGCATCCACGAACGCCCGAGCGCTATGCGCTCGGGCCGGGGCGCCGCACACTGCGGCCAAGCAATACTCGATGAGACCGGGCTCCGCCTCCGCTGGGACGACCAGCAAAGCTAAACTCCCCGCAGCCCTTACGGAGTTCCACCCTATGGACCCCACCATCTTCGGCAAGATCATCCGCCGCGAAATCCCCGCCGACATCGTCTACGAAGACGAGCACCTGATCGCCTTCCGCGACATCGCTCCGCAGGCGCCGGTGCATGTGCTGTTCGTGCCCAAGGTGCACGTGCCCACCCTCAACGACCTGCAGCCCGACCAGGCCGAGGTCGTCGGCCGCCTGGCCCAGGCCGCCGCGGCCTACGCCAAGCGCGAAGGCTTCGCCGAGGACGGCTACCGCATCGTCATGAACTGCAACGGTCATGGCGGGCAGACGGTATTCCAGATCCACCTGCATTTGCTGGCCGGCGCGCAGTTGGGCCGGTTCGGGACGCCGCATTGAGGCGGTAGAGTCCGCGGCGAGTTGACGGTCGCAATAGCTGTTGCTGTTGCTACTCAGCGCCAACACCGAACTCGCCAATCAATAGCAGACCCGGAGGGCGGCGCACAGGATGTGCGCCGTTTTTCGCTGGCACAGGGATGTGCCATCGAAAAATCCCGGCGACCGCTCCGATCTCGCAAGGGAGCTCTGGCGAAGCGTTTTTCTTTGGTTACTTTCTTTTGACGCCTATCAAAAGAAAGTGACCCGGCCGCTTGCGGACGGAAGCTGTTGCTGTTGCTGCTAACAACAACAGCAAAGGCAAATCCCCCTCGATCCCCCTTTGTCAAAGGGGGAAGACAAGCAAAGGCGGAAGCACAGAGAGAACGAGGGTTGCGACGTAGCTGCGGATTCGCGGTCGCAGCTTGCGCAGCTCCTACGCCGAGGCGAGCGTAGCCATCGTCGCCGCTGCAGGTTCGCGGCAACGGCGTGCGGCAACGAAAAACGCCCGGGGAGACCGGGCGTTTTCGTATGCGTCGTTACGCGCAGGCCGGCTTACCACCAGCCCCACCACGGCCACGGCGCCGGGCGCGTCATCACCACGTCCACCTGCTCGCGTACCGGCCACAGATAGACCACGTCGGCGTCGACCAGCGGGAAGCGGTAGTCGTACTGGCCGATGCGGCGGTTCTCGTAACCGGCGATGCGGCCGGTGAAGGTGACCTCGCGGTTTTTCTCGAACAGCGCCGGATCGTAGAAGCCCGTGCGGCAGGCCAGGAAGCGGCCGCCCACGTCGTCGCTGGCCCAGTAGGGACGGCCGCTGCCGCCCAGCCGGGTCGAGATCATCACGAAGCAGGTGCGGTTGGACTGCGGTTCGACCTCGACCACGCGGCCGCCCCAGCGCACCACCGCGCCGGTGCTGTCGTTGGCCGTGGCCTGGGCCGGGGTGATCGGATTGAATGCGCCCTGCAGCGGTTGCGGCTGGGTGGCGCAGGCGGCCAGCAGGCCGACGCTCGCGGCCAGCAGGACCAGGCGGGGGGCAAGACGGATGTTCATCGGCCTTCTCCATTAGGGCCCGGGCGGTGCGCGCGCAGCGCCCTGATCAGTTCGCGCTTGTCACGGGCGTCGCGCCGCCCGGTTTCGGCAACAGCGTACCGCCAATCGGCGAAACGTTGGCTGAGCGCCGACAGCGCCGGGCCCAGGTCCGGGCGGCGCGCGGCCACCCGCTGCGCCCAGTGCCCGGCCGGCTCGTGCGGTTCGCGTTCCAGCCCCAGCCGGCGGTAGCGCCGGCCCAGTGCGTGCCAGGCGCGCAGCACCGGATCGCGCTCGCGTTCGCCGCGGCTGCTCAGCCAGACCATCCACAGCAGGGTCAGGCCGGCCGCCACACCGAACAACGCTACCAGCCGGCCGGTGTCCAGTTTGTCTACGCCCAGCGGCCGCAGCAGGGTCTGCTGGCGGTTGGCGTCGAAGCCCAGGACGAAGTCGTTCCAGCCGCGCCGGGCCCAGTCGCCCAGGTCGAAGATCGGGGTCGCGCCCAGGCCGCCGAACAGCGCCGCGCCGGGGGCGCGATCGGCCAGGGTGTCGTAGACGCGCTCGGGCGCGACCGCGGCGGTGGGGTCCACGCGCACCCAGCCGCGCTGCGGCAGCCAGACCTCGGCCCAGGCATGGGCGTCGGAACGGCGCACCAGCCAGTAGTCGCCGATCGGGTTGCGGTAGCCGCCGGCATAACCGGTGACCACGCGCGCGGGAATGCCGGCGCCGCGCATCAGCACCACGAAGGCGGAGCTGAAGTGTTCGCAGTAGCCGGCCTTGTAGTCGAACAGGAATTCGTCGACGGCGTGGCGGCCGGGCAGGGGGGTGTCCAGGGTGTAGGCAAACTCGCGGCGCACCCAGCCCAGCGCGCGCTGGACGATCGCGGCGTCGTTGCTGCCGGCCTCGCTGCGCCAGCGCTGGGCCAAGGCCAGGGTGCGCGGGTTGTAGCCGGCGGGCAGCTCCAGCGCGGCGTCGCGCATCACCCGCGGCAGTTGCGCCTGGTAGCGCGCCGGCGGCGCCGAGCGCATGCGCCAACGGGTCAGCGCGGTCAGCGGCTTGGCCACGTACAGGCCGTGGTCGATCGACATGCGCGCATCGCGCGGCGCGCGCGTGGGCAGGTCCAGCGCGACCAACTGGCGGCCGTCGGTGGCTTCCAGTTCGATCTCGTAATCCCAGGCGGCCGCCGCGGGCTCGACTTCGGCCGCGGGCAGGCCGCGGTACCAGCGCGTCTGGGTCCATTCGCGGCCGTCGAAATCCCACAGCACCGGGCCGCGCCAATACATCTGCGGCGGCAGCGGTGCGGGGCCGTTAAAACGCACGCGCAGCGCGGGCGTTTCGTCGTTCATCAGTTCGGCCCAGCCGCCCGGGGTCATGCTGCCGGACAGGCCGGGGCGGCTGACCGCGCGATCGGGCACGCCCCACAGCGGCGTGCCCAGGCGCGGGAACAACCAGAACACTGCCAGTGCCAGCGGCAAGCCGATTCCGACCAGGCGCAGGATCGTCAGCAATCGCCGGGCGTGGCTTTCGTTGCGTTCGCGCTCGCCGGATTCGAATTCGGCCAGCCGCTGCAGCGTGGCCAGCGACAGCAGCGCGCCGATCAGGCCCAGGGTCAACGACAACGGCCCCTGATCGAGCAGGAAGGTGCCGAACGGCGCGAACAGGGCGAAGCCGATCAGGCTGCGCGCGTCGCGCAGGCTCGCGGTTTCGGCCGGCTTGATCGCCAGCATGGCCGCGAGCAGCGCGCAGCCGGTATCGCGGCCCAGGCCGAAGCGCATCTGCACCAGCACCGTGCCGATCAGCAGCAGCGCCAGCAGCAAACGCACGAAACCGTTGAGCGGGCGCCGCCACGACAAGGCCGCGATGACCACGCCGCAGGCGGCGATCAATACGGCCATGCCCGGTTGCAGTTGCAGCAGCAGCGGCAGCAGGCAGGTGGCCGCGGCCAGCAGGGTCCAACGCCGGCTGCTGGCGTCCAGGGCGGGCGAGGACGCGCGCTTAGCCATGCGGCAATAGCGCCAGCGCGCGCAGGCAGGCGTGGCGGTGCTGCGCACCGCTGCCGGGGCCCAGTTCGGGCTGGCCGGGCAGGCGCAGGCGATAGCGGCGCCCGTCGCGTTCGGCTTCGTCGACCCAGCGCGCCAGGCGGGCGATGCGCGACTCGTAAGCCATCGCCGGCAACTGGCCCCAGTCCAGCACCACGTCGGCGCCCAAGGGCTGTTCGTACTCGCGCACCAGCAGGGCGTCGCGTCGCGCCGAGGGTTTCCACGCGATCGCGCGCCGCGCGTCGCCGGGGCGGTAGGCGCGCAGGTGGTGCACGTCGTCGCCGCTGGGGTGCAGGCGGCTCAACACCTGATCGCCGCTGCCGGCCGGCAAGGGCGGCCCGTGCGCTTCCGGCGCGGGATACACCAGCAGCGGCGCGTCGGCCCAGACGTAGCCCCAGGCGCGCGCCAGGCCCAGCGGCCGCGTGGTCGACACGCGCAGGCGCGGCAGCTCGAACCAGCCGCGGCGCTGGGTGGCGAAGGACAGTTCGGCCTGGCCGCTGCCGCCGTCCAGGTCCAGACGCGCATCGGCGTCGGAGTCGCCGTCGTCGTCCACGCGCAAACCGCGGCGCGCGCGCTCGGGGCCGGCCTTGGCGTGCACGCGCACCTGCAGCGGCTGGCCCGCGGCCACGGGTTCGGCATCCAGCGCGACCACGCTCAGCCCGGTGAGCTGCATCTGCGCCGCGATCAGGCTGGCCAGGCCGGCGCCGGCGAGCAGCAGCGCCAGCAGCAGCGCGGGGTTGTTGTTGTAGTTCAGCGCGCCCATCAGCATCGCGCACAGCAGCACCGCGAAGAACAGGCCGAAGCGCGTGGGCAGCACGTAGACGCGGCCGCGATGCAGCAGCGCGGGCAGGGCTTCGGGATCGCGCGGACGTGCGAACTTGCGCAGCCGTGCGCGCAGCCCGGACCACGGAGCGGCCATGGCGCTCAGTCCACCGGCACCGCGTGCAGGATGGCCTTGGCCAGCGCGCCGTCCTGACCGGCGTCGGCATCGGCCACCAGGCGATGCGCGGCGACATGGGTGAACAAGGCTTGCACGTCTTCGGGTACGACGTGGTTGCGGCCCAGCAGCAGCGCATAGGCGCGCGCCGCGCGCAGCAGCGCCAGGCCGGCGCGCGGCGACAGGCCCACGCGCACGCCGGGATGGCGGCGGCTGCGCGCGAGCAGCGATTGCACGTAGGCGATCAGGCTTTCGCTGGCGTGCACCGCGGCCACCGCCTGGCGCGCGGCGATCACGTCGGCGGTGCCCAGCAGCGGCGAGGTCTTGGCGATCAGGTCGCGGCGGTCGGCGCCGGCCAGCAGGTCGCGCTCGGCGGCCTCGCCGGGGTAGCCCAGCGCCAGGCGCAGCAGGAAGCGGTCGAGCTGCGAATCCGGCAATGGATAGGTGCCGGCCAGATCCACCGGGTTCTGGGTGGCGATCACGAAGAACGGATCGGGCAGGGCATGGCTGGTGCCGTCGACGGTGACCTGGTGTTCGGCCATCGCTTCCAGCAGCGCGCTCTGGGTGCGCGGCGGCGCGCGGTTGATCTCGTCGGCCAGCAGCACCTGCGCGAACACCGGGCCGGGGTGGAACTGGAAGCCGCGCGAGGTCGGGTCGAACACCGACACGCCGACCACGTCGGCCGGCAGCAGGTCCGAGGTGAACTGCACGCGCTGGAACTCCAGGCCCAGGGTCGCGGCCATCGCGTGCGCGAGCGTGGTCTTGCCCAGGCCGGGCAGGTCCTCGATCAGCAGGTGGCCGTCGGACAGCAGCGCCACGAACGCCAGCCGCACTTCCTGCGGCTTGCCCAGCACCAGGCCGTTGACTTGCGCCTGCGCGCGTTCCAAGGCGCCGCGCAGGCCATCGGTTAGCATGGATGCGGTCGTGGGGGATGCCGCCATCGTGCGAATCTCCTGGGGGTGGGAACACCGGACAGCGCGCCGTGGAGCGCGGCTGCGGTGGAGCGGAGCTGATCGGGCGTGGTCCGCATCGGTCGGTCAGAGTGTAGCGAGGTCGCGAGTCGATGCGGGACGGCGTGGTGCAGGACGGCGTAGTGCGGCACGAAAATCGCGAGCACGCGATGCGCCGCGCATTCTGGTGTCTATGGGCGCTGGCCTTCGCGTTCAAGGCGGCCATCGCCGCGCGCCTGCCGTTGTTCGTGGACGAGGCCTTCTACTGGTGGGAAAGCCGCCATCCCGCCGCGGCCTATTCCGACCTGCCCGGGCTCACCGCCTGGCTGGCGCGGCTGGGCACGGGCCTGGGCGGCGAGCACCCGCTGGCGCTGCGCGCGCCGTTCCTGCTGATCGCCGCGGCGCTGCCGTTGCTGGTGCGGCGCATCGCCGCGCGCGAGTACGGCGAACGCGCCGGCAGCATCGCCGGCTGCTTCGCGATCCTGCTGCCCTTGGGCGGCACGCTGGGACTGCTGGCGTTGCCGGACGTGGCGATGACCCTGGCCACGGTGCTGTGCGTGGACGCGGGCGCGCGCCTGCTGCGCGGCGTCAGCGCCGGCGCCGCGCTGGAATTGGCGGCGGGCCTGGCCATCGGCGCGCTCAGCCATTACCGCTTCGCTGCGGTGATCGGCATCGGTTTTCTGGCGCTGCTGTCGCTGCCCGCCGGCCGCCGCGCGCTGCGCGATCCGCGCAGCATGATCGCCATCGCCATCGGCGCCGCGGCCTGGGCGCCGCTGGTGTGGTGGAACCTGGAGAACGCCGACGCGGGCTTGCGCTTCCAATTGGTCGACCGCCATCCCTGGGCCTTCCATGCCGACGGTTTGTGGTTCGTCGCGATCCAGGCGGTGCTGGTCACGCCGCCGTTGTTGTGGGCGCTGGCGCAGGCCGCTTGGCGCGGCCGCGACGACCGCGCCGAGGCCACGCGCTATTTCGCCCGCCTCGGCGGCTGGGTGGTGCTGGGCTTCTTCGCCCTGGGCTTCTTCGCCGATCGCGACCGGGTCAGTTTCCACTGGCCGCTGCCGGGCTACTACGCCCTGCTGCCGCTGCTGCCGGCGGTGCTGGACGGCTGGCCGCGCTGGGCGCGCCGTCTGAGCTGGATCGCCGCGCTGCTGGCTCTGCTGTCCACGCTGGGCTATTACGTGGCGGTGTCGGTGCCCAGCGTGCGCGCGCTGAGCGCGGCGGAAAAGTGGTACCCGTCCAACTTCGCCGGTTGGGACGAACTGGCCCGGCGCGTGCGCGAGCGCCAGGCGCGCATGCCCGCGGGCACGCGCGTGCTCGCCGACAACTTCAAGCTCGGCGCCGAGCTGGGTTTCGCCCTGGGCGATGCGCGCATTGCGGTGCTGGACCATCCCTTGAACCACAAGCACGGCCGCGCGCCGCAACTGCGCTTGTGGGGCCTGCACAGCGACGGCGGCCGCGACTGGGACGCGCGGCCCACGCTGTTGGTGGTCGGCGCCACCGACGTGGAATACAAGCATCTGCTCGACCGCTACCAGACGCTGTGCGCGCTGCTGGGTCCGTTGCCGCCGCCCGAGGCGATCAACATCGATCACGGCCGTCAGCGCTTCCTGCTGTTCGCGCTGGACCGGCCGCGCAGCGGCGACTGCACCGCGCCGGCGATGGCCTGGATCGATGCGCCTCTGCCGCGCAGCGAACTCGGCCGCCGTTTCGCATTGCGCGGTTGGGCGTTCAAGGACGGCGTGGGCGTGGCCCGGGTGGAGGCGACGCTGGACGGCCGCGTCGTGGGCGAACTGCGTTACGGCCTGCCGCGGCCCGACGCGGCTGCGTATTGGGCGCGCTCGCGCGATGCGCAGCAGCCGAACGTGGGGTTCGAAGGCGAGATTGCGCTGGACGCGAGCGTCGCGCCGGGCCGGCATTGGCTGGGCCTGCGCCTGCATGGCCGCGACGGCAGCGTCGAGGATTGGCCGCAGCAGCCGGTGCAATTGCGCGACTGACAGGCGGATGCGCTCGCGCGCGTCCGCCCGCAAAACTTATTCCTGCGGCACCACGTTGACGTAGCCGCCGGCCGCCGCCACCGCGGCCCAGAATTCGGGCTTCTTCTTGAACGCGCGATCGAGCAGGCGCTCGCCGCCGGCGCGGTCGCCGTTCATCAGGTAATAGGCGCCGATCTCGGCCAGTTGGGTCGAGTCGTTGGGATTGGCGTCGGCGTAGCTTTGCAGCAGCGGCCTGGCGCGTTCCCATTCGCCGGCTTCGCGGTAGACCCGGCCGATGCGGAACAGGTCGCTGCTTTCCGGGTCGTCGGCCAGGATCGCGTCGAAGATCGCCTGACCCTCGGCCTTCTGTCCGCCCAGGTAGTAGACGCGGCCGATGGCGATGCGCTCCCAACTGCCCTTGCCGGCCAGGGTCTTGGCGGTTTGCAGCAGCGCGTTGGCCGCCTCTTGCGGCGCGCGTTCGCGATAGGAGGGCGTGGCCGCCTTTTGCGCGGCGTAGCCCACCGCGATGCCCGAGACGAACAACACCCCCGCGACCGCTGCGGTACGGATCTTCATGCTGGTTTTCCCCCTGTTGGAGGCGCCAGCATAGCCAAGCCCGCCGCGCTCAGGGCAGGGCGTAGCCGGCGGCGCGCAGCAATTTCGCCGTGGCGATCAGCGGCAGGCCGATCAGGGCGCTGGGGTCCTGGTTGTCGATGGCCTCGAACAGGGCGATGCCCAGGCCTTCGGACTTGAAGCTGCCGGCGCAGTCGTAGGGCTGCTCGGCGTCGACATAGCGCTCGATCTCGGCCACCGACAGCTCGCGAAAGCGCACCACCGTGGTGTCCAGGGTCTGCCGCGAGGGCTGGCCGGCGCGGGCCAGGCACAGGCCGGTCAGAAAGCGCACCTCGCGCCCGGACATGGCCTGCAGCTGGGCGATGGCGCCGGCGCGGCCGCCGGGCTTGCCGATCGGGCGGCCGTCGAACTCGGCGACCTGGTCCGAGCCCAGCACCCAGGCCTGCGGCGCGCGCGCGGCCACGTCCTCGGCCTTGGCCACGGCCAGGCGCAGGGCCAGCTCGGCCGGCGCCTCGCCCGGCCGCGGGGTCTCGTCGACCTCGGGGCGGGCGGTGGCGAAGGACAGCCGCAGGCGCTGCAGCAGCTCGCGCCGGTAGGCGGAGGTGGAGGCTAGGATCAGTTCCATAAGAATCAGCCCAGGCGGGCGCGCTCGATCTGGTGCAACTGCTGGTCGATGCGCTGGCGGGCGTGGTCGATCTGGGCCCTGACCTCGTCCAGCTGGCTCAGGCTGGCGGTGCGGCCGTGGTCGCGCAGCCACAGGCGCTGGCGCAGCATCTCGCGCATGGCCTCGCCGACCGGGTCCAGGCTGTCGTCGCCGGTGACGGCCTCGATCTCGTTGCGGGCGTCGCGCAGGCGCGCCTCCAGGGCGTCGGCGGCGTCCAGCAGCTCGCGCACCGCGCGCTGGCGGCGGGCGGGGCCGCGGCTCAAGCTGAACGCGATCGCGGCGGCCGCCAGGACGGCCAGGAGCAGGATCAGGGCGGTGGTCACGGGCGATCGGTCGGGCGTGGGGCCGGGCAGGGACGAAACCCCGAGTCTGAGGCCGCGGCCGGGGCGGCGGCAAATCGCCGCCGGGGCGGGCTTTCCGGTTTGACATCAGAGGCTTGGGTCTCTAACATTCCGCGGCTTATGTCAGCGGACGTGCCAGCGGGGCGGGTGCCCGAGGTTCTCGATGCCTGGCGCCTGGTGGCCGCAAGGCGCGGCGTCGCAGGGCGCGTGCCGCTGGCGTCGCTGACCCGGCTGCAGGGCAGCCTGCTCGATACCGAGGGTGACGTGACGTTCTCGCTGGATTTCGGCAGCGACGAACTGCAGGTGCCCTACGTCGAGCTCAAGGCCGAAGCCGAGCTGCCGCTGCTGTGTCAGCGCAGCCTGGAACGCTTCCTGCTGCCGGTGCGCATCGTGCAGCGTCTGGGCTTGATCCGCGATGAGGCGGACGAGGCCGCGCTGCCGCCGGGCTACGAGCCGTTGCTGATGCCGGAAGACGGCATGCTGCGGACCGTGGAACTGGTCGAGGACGAATTGATCCTCGCCGTACCGGTGGTGCCGATGGCACCGGGTTCGGAGGCGGTGGAGCAGGAATGGGCGGCCCCCGCGGCCGAACAGGAACGCGCCAACCCTTTCGCGGCCTTGTCGGCGCTGAAGAACAAATCGAATTGATCCACCGGGGCGCGGCGGTTACCGACGGCGCTCCAATAGTTTCCACAGTTTCTCTTGGAGCAAGACCATGGCTGTCCAGAAGTCCCGCGTTTCCCCGTCCCGCCGCGGCCAGCGCCGCTCGCACGACGCCCTGACCAGCAAGCAGCTGGCCACCGATCCGACCACCGGCGAGACCCACCTGCGCCACCACGTCACCGCCGACGGTTACTACCGCGGCAAGAAGGTGATCAACACCCAGTCCAAGGTCGTCGACGAAGAGTAATCTTCGCCACGCCCGCCGTGCCGCGCGCCCGCACCTGCGGCGCGCGCAGGCGCGCCGACGCTCCTGCTGAGGACCAGCACGCGCCTTACCGGCGCGAGGACTTGCGGCCGTAACGGCGGGGCTTTGCATTGCACCGCCAGCGCGGCTGGCGGTTCGACTGGCGCGGTTCCGCAGCGGAGTGGTGATGACTGAGCAACGCAAGCAAGACAGGATCTTTTCCCGCATCGCGGGCACCGGCAGCTACCTGCCGGAAAAGGTCCTGACCAACGAAGACCTGTCCAAGATCGTCGATACCAGCGACGAATGGATCGCGGCCCGCACCGGCATCCGCGAGCGTCATGTCGCCGCCGAAGGCGAAACCACCGTCGACCTGGCCTACCACGCCTCGCTGCGTGCGATGGAAGCCGCCGGCGTGACCGCCGACCAGATCGACCTGATCGTGATGGGCACCACCACGCCCGACCTGATCTTCCCGTCCAGCGCCTGCCTGCTGCAGCACCGCCTGGGCGCCAACGGCTGCCCCGCCTTCGACGTCAACGCCGCCTGCTCGGGCTTCGTTTACGCGCTGACCGTGGCCGACAAGTTCATCCTGTCCGGCGCGGCCAAGACTGTGCTGGTGGTGGGCTCGGAAACCCTGACCCGCATGATCGACTGGACCGACCGCGGCACCTGCGTGCTGTTCGGCGACGGCGCCGGCGCGGTCGTGCTCAAGGCCGACAGCGAGACCGGCATCCTCAGCACCCACCTGCACGCCGACGGCGGCAAGAAGGAACTGCTGTGGAACCCGGTGGGCGTGTCGGTCGGCTTCAAGCCGGAGCTGGAGAACGCCGGCGTGAAGGTGCTGATGACCGGCAACGAGGTGTTCAAGCACGCGGTGAAGGCGCTGGACAGCCTGGTCGACGAGACCCTGGCCGCCAACGACCTGGACCGCCACGACATCGACTGGCTGATTCCGCACCAGGCCAACCTGCGCATCATCGAAGCCACGGCCAAGCGCCTGGACATGCCGATGGAGCGCGTGATCGTGACCGTCGACCGCCACGGCAACACCTCGTCGGGCTCGGTGCCGCTGGCGCTGGACGAAGCGGTGCGCTCGGGCCGCGTGCGGCGCGGCCAGCTGCTGCTGCTGGAAGCTTTCGGCGGCGGTTTCACCTGGGGCTCGGCGCTGATCCGCTACTGATCCGCCGCGCCTGTGCGATATCGAAACGCGCCCGGTGTTCCGGGCGCGTTTTTTTTCGCCTGCGCGCAGGGCGCGACTGCCGCAACGCGTCACGATACGCGCGGGTACAGACGCTGACGGCGTTTGCCTCGTATCATGCCGGTCCGTTATTCGCTTGGACCGGCGCTCGCGCCACGACTCGATGAGCCAAACCTCTCTCGCCTTCGTGTTCCCCGGACAGGGCTCGCAATCGCTGGGCATGCTGGCCGAGTTGGCCGAGCTGCACCCGTCGGTGCGCGAGACCTTCGCCGAAGCCAGCGACGGCGCCGGCGTGGACCTGTGGGCGCTGAGCCAGGGCGGCCCCGAGGACATGCTCAACCGCACCGAATACACCCAGCCGGCGCTGCTGGCCGCGGGCGTGGCGGTGTGGCGCCTGTGGCAGTCGCGCGGCGGCGCGCGTGCGGCCGTGCTGGCCGGCCACAGCCTGGGCGAGTACACCGCCCTGGTCGCGGCGCAGGCCTTGTCGCTGAAGGACGCCGCGCATCTGGTGCGCCTGCGCGGTCAGTTCATGCAGGACGCCGTGCCCGCGGGCAGCGGCGCCATGGCGGCCGTGCTCGGCGCCGAAGACGCGCTGGTCGAGGACGTCTGCGCCGCGGTCTCCGGCAAGGAAGTCGTGGTGCCGGCCAACTACAACTCGCCGGGCCAGATCGTGATCGGCGGTCACGCCGGCGCGGTCGATGCCGCGCTGACCCAGCTGGCCGAGCGCGGCGTGCGCAAGGCGGTCAAGCTGGCCGTGAGCGTGCCCTCGCACACCCCGCTGATGCGCGATGCCGCCAACCGTCTGGCCGAAGCCATGGCCGGTCTGGCCTGGCAGGCGCCGGCGCTGCCGGTGGTGCAGAACGTCGACGCCCAGGCGCACGATCAGGTCGAGGCGATCCGCGATGCGCTGGTGCGCCAGCTCTACCTGCCCGTGCAGTGGACCGGCTGCGTGCAGGCCCTCGCCGCGCGCGGCGTCACCCGCGTCGGCGAATGCGGCCCCGGCAAGGTGCTGGCCGGCTTGGTCAAGCGCATCGACAAGTCGCTGGATGCGCGCCCCCTGGGCGGCGTGGGCGATTTCGACGCCGCCCTGGCCGACTGGGCCTGAGCCCGGCCGAATCCCCTCACCGCGAGCCGCGCGGCTGCGCGTCGGGCCCGTTTCGGGCGATGATCGCCGCCGAGGCCTGTAGCGTTCGCGCACACGTTCATACGAATCTGTAGGAGCCCCCCATGAGCACTGGACCCCTCGCGGGCGAAATCGCCCTGGTCACCGGCGCCAGCCGCGGCATCGGCGCGGCCATCGCCGACGAACTGGCCGCGCAGGGCGCGACCGTGATCGGCACCGCCACCAGCGACGCCGGCGCCGCCGCCATCGGCGAGCGCCTGGCCGCGCACGGCGGCCACGGCCGCACCCTGGATGTGGCCGACCCGGCCTCGATCGAGGCGGTGCTCGACGGCATCGCCAAGGACATCGGCGCGATCTCGATCCTGGTCAACAACGCCGGCATCACCCGCGACAACCTGCTGATGCGGATGAAGGACGAGGACTGGCAGGCCATCCTCGACACCAACCTCAGCAGCGTCTACCGCACCAGCAAGGCGGTGATGCGCACGATGATGAAGGCGCGCAAGGGCCGCATCATCAATATCGCCTCGGTGGTGGGCGTGACCGGCAACGCCGGCCAGGCCAACTACGCCGCGGCCAAGGCCGGCGTGATCGCCTTCAGCAAGTCGCTGGCCAAGGAGATCGGCAGCCGCGGCGTGACCGTCAACGTGGTCGCGCCGGGCTTCATCGACACCGACATGACCCGCTCGCTGCCCGAGGACGCCAAGAACGCCCTGTTTGGCCAGATCGCGCTGGGCCGTTTCGGCGAACCGGCCGACATCGCCCGCGCGGTGGCGTTCCTGGCCGGCCCGTCGGCGGCCTACATCACCGGCGAGACCCTGCACGTCAACGGCGGCATGTACATGCCCTAAGCCGGGCAACCCTTAAGTTTGGCAAGCGTAAACGATTGAACCCAAAGGGGTTTCGCGCGAGGTAGCGCGAGCCTCCGATTCCATTAGACTATTCCATCGAAAACCCCTCCCGGGAGGAGCACAAACCCATGAGCAGCATCGAAGAACGCGTCAAGAAGATCGTGGTCGAACAGCTTGGCGTTAAGGAAGAAGAAGTCACCAACAACGCTTCGTTCGTCGACGACCTCGGCGCGGATTCGCTCGACACCGTCGAGCTGGTGATGGCGCTCGAAGAAGAATTCGAGTGCGAGATCCCGGACGAAGAGGCCGAGAAGATCACCTCGGTGCAGCAGGCCATCGACTACGTCAAGGCGCACGTCAAGTCGTAATCGCCTCGACGGCGCGGCGGTTTCGCTAGCGCAACCGCCGATGCCGTCGGCATAACCGGACCGGGGCCGCATTGCGCGGCCCTGTGTTTTTGGGCCGGTCGATACGCCGGCGTAGCGTCGGCAGTGGAATACATAGAGGTAGCTTGCATGTCCAACCGCTCCTTCAACCGCCGCGTGGTCGTCACCGGCCTGGGCCTGGTCTCTCCGCTGGGCAACGACGTCGCCAGCAGCTGGGACGGCATCGTCAACGGCCGTTCGGGCATCGGCCCGATCACCCACTTCGATCCCGCGCTGTTCACCACCCGCATCGCCGGCGAAGTGCGCGACTTCGATATCACCCGCTGGGTGACCCCGAAGGACGCCAAGAAGATGGAGGAGTTCATCCATTACGGCGTGGCCGCGTCGCTGATGGCCATGGAGGACGCCGGCATCGTCGTCGACGACTCCAACGCCGAGCGCATCGGTGCGCTGATCGGCTCGGGCATCGGCGGCCTGCTGGGCATCGAGGAACAGACCATCAAGTACCACGAGGGCGGCCCGCGCAAGATTTCGCCGTTCTACGTTCCCAGCACCATCATCAACATGCTGCCCGGCCAGGTCTCGCTGTTGACCGGCATCAAGGGCCCCAATTTCTCCGCCGTCTCGGCCTGCGCCACGTCCAACCATTCCATCGGCATGGCCATGCGCATGATCCAGTACGGCGACGCCGACGTGATGATCGCCGGCGGCGCCGAGCGCGGCTCCTCGCCGACCTCGGTGGGCGGCTTCTGCTCGATGAAGGCCATGTCCACGCGCAACGACGATCCCACCCGCGCCTCGCGGCCCTGGGACAAGGAACGCGACGGCTTCGTGCTCGGCGACGGCGCCGGCATCCTGGTGCTGGAAGAGTACGAGCGCGCCAAGGCGCGCGGCGCCCGCATCTATTGCGAACTGGTCGGTTTCGGCGCCAGTTCCGACGCCTTCCACATGACCGCGCCCAGCGAAAACGGCGAAGGCCCGGCGCGCTGCATGGTCGCGGCGCTCGCCGACGCCGGCGTCAACGCCGACCAGGTCGGCTACCTCAACGCGCACGGCACCTCCACGCCGCTGGGCGACCTGGCCGAGACCCTGGCGATCAAGCGCGCGCTGGGCGATCACGCCTACAAGACCATGGTCAGCTCGACCAAGTCGATGACCGGCCACTTGCTGGGTGCGGCCGGCGGCGCCGAGGCGATCTTCTCGGTGCTGGCGCTGCACCACGGCATCATCCCGCCGACCGTGAACCTGGACGAGCCGGGCGAAGGTTGCGACCTGGATTACGTGCCCAACACCGCGCGTCAGCAGCAGGTCGAGGTGACGGTGTCCAACGGCTTCGGCTTCGGCGGCACCAACGGCACCCTGGTGTTCAAGCGCATCTGATCGCCGCCGGCCGGGCCCGCACACGCCCCTCGTTCCCGCTGCTGGCGGGAGCGGGGGGATTTGCTTTTCGCAGGCCCGCGCCGCGTAATTCCCTGCCGCAACCCGACCACGCCCGATGCTGCTGACCCGCGCGCTGCCCGCCGCCCCCGACCTGCTGTCGCTGCAGCGGCTGGCGCCGGAACGCTACCCCATGCTGCTGGAGTCCAGCGCCGACGGCACCGCCCAGGGCCGCTGGGACCTGCTGCTGGCCGCGCAGGGGCCGTCACTGCGCCTGGACGCCGACGGCCGCGTGCGCGATCAGGACGGCGGCGTCTGCGCCGGCGATTTCCTCAGCGAACTGGATGCGCGCTGGCAAGCGGCGCGCGTGCCGAGCGACGAGCCGCGCTGGCCGTTCCGTGGCGGCTGGGCGCTGCTGCTGGGTTACGAACTGGCCGCACAGGTCGAACCGGTGCTGCGGCAGCCGGCCGCGCCCGGCGGTCTGCCGGTGGCGCTGGCGCTGCGTTGCCCGGGCGCGGTGCTGCGCGACCGCACCAGCGGCGAATGCATCGCCCTGGCCGAGACCGGGCACGAGGCGCTGCTGGAGGCGATCCTGGCCGACAGCGCGCGCGCCGCGGCGCTGGCGCCGCTGCCGGTCTGGCAGCCGCCCTCGGCGCTGGAAGAAGACGAGCCGCAGCGCTACACCGACGGCGTCGCCCGGGTGCTGGACTATCTGCGCGCCGGCGACGTGTTCCAGGTCAACCTCTCGCGCGGCTGGCGCGCGCGCTGTGCCGCGCCGCTGGCGCCGGCGGCGTTGTTCCAGCGCCTGCGCCAGCACAACCCCGCGCCGTTCGCCGGCCTGTTCGCCGGTGCCCACTGGGCCGTGGTCAGCGCTTCGCCCGAGCGCCTGGTGTCGGTGCGCGGCGACGTGGTCGAAACCCGGCCCATCGCCGGCACCCGCGCGCGCGTGGCCGGCGACGACGACAGCGCACGCATCCGCGAACTGGTGGGCCACCCCAAGGAACGCGCCGAGCACGTGATGCTGATCGACCTGGAGCGCAACGACCTGGGCCGCGTGTGCACCGCCGGCAGCGTCGAGGTCGACGAGCTGATGACGGTGGAGAGCTATGCCCACGTCCACCACATCGTCAGCAACGTGCGCGGGCGCCTGCGCAGCCAGGCCACGCCGGGCGAGGTGATCCGCGCGGTGTTCCCCGGCGGCACCATCACCGGTTGCCCCAAGGTGCGCTGCATGCAGATCATCGCCGAGCTGGAAGGGCAGGGCCGCGGCGTCTACACCGGCGCCATGGGCTGGCTCAACCGCGACGGCGACCTGGATCTCAACATCCTGATCCGCAGCGCCGAGGTCGAAGACGATGCCGACGGCGGCAGCGTGCTGCGCTTCCGTACCGGCGCCGGCATCGTCGCCGACTCCGATCCGCAGCGCGAACTCGACGAGACCCGCGCCAAGGCGCGCGGCATGCTGCGCGCGCTGGGGCTGGCCGGATGAGGCTGCGCGTCTACGTCGGCGAGCGCGAGGCCGACGGCGTGCCGCCGAACGACCGCGGCATGGCTTACGGCGACGGCCTGTTCGAAACCCTGCGCGCGCACCGCGGCGAGTTGCCGTGGTGGGACGCGCATTGGGCGCGCCTGCAACGCGGCGCCGCACGCCTGCGTTTGCCCTTGCCGGCGCAAGCGCAGGCGCACGCCCAGGCGCGCGAGCTGCTCGCTGGCGAAGACGCGGTCCTCAAGCTGCTGGTCAGCCGCGGCGCGGGCGGCCGCGGCTATGCGCCGCCGGCGCAGGCCGTGCCGACCTGGCAGCTGTCGGTGCACGCCTTGCCGCCCGCGTCGGCCGCGGGACTGAACCTGCGCTGGTGCCAGACCCGCCTGGCCGCGCCCTCGGCGCTGGCCGGGCTCAAGCATTGCAACCGGCTCGAGCAGGTACTGGCGCGCGGCGAGTGGAACGAGGCCGGGATCGACGAGGGCCTGATGCGCGACGGCGACGGCTGGGTGGTCAGCGCCACCGCGGCCAACGTGTTCGTGCTGCGCGATGACCGCTGGCTGACCCCGGACATCTCGCGTTGCGGCGTGGCCGGCGTGTGCCGCGGCTGGCTGCTGCAGACCCTGGGCGAGCAGGCCGGCGAAACCTCGACCCTGTCGCAACACCAGCTCGAAACCGCCGACGCGGTTTTCCTGTGCAATGCGGTGCGCGGTATCCTGCCGGTCGCCCGGCTGGGCGAGCGCGTCTGGCGGCCGCATCCGGCGGTGGCCGGACTGCAGCGCCGCCTGGCCGCAGCCCATCCCGCATTCGCAGCTGCGGCCCCGGCGGGCCCGGAGGTGTCGTGAGTCGCAAAACCAAGCGCCGTTTCGGCGGATTCCTGTTGCTGCTGCTGTTGGCCGCCGCGATCGCGGGCGGCTGGGCCTGGCAGCGCTACAACCGCTTCGCCGATGCGCCGCTGGCCGGCCTGCAACCGGGCACCAGCCTGGTGGTCGAGCGCGGCGACTCGCTGCCCGCGGTGCTGCGCAAGCTGCGCGCCGCCGGCGTGCGGGGAGGGCAGACCTTGGAATGGCGCGCGCTGGCCAAGCAACTCGGCGCGGCCGGCCGCCTGCAGGTCGGCGAGTACGCCTTGCTGCCCAACACCACACCGCGCGAACTGCTGACCGCGATGCGCGACGGCAAGGTCGTCAGCCACCGCTTCACCCTGATCGAAGGCTGGAACCTGCGCGATCTGCGCGCCGCGCTCAAGCGCACCGAAGGCTTGAAGCAGGAAGCCGCGCAACTGGACGACGCGGCGCTGATGAAGGCGCTGGACCGCCCCGGCCAGCATCCGGAAGGCCGCTTCCTGCCCGAAACCTACCTCTACACCGGCGGCGACAGCGACCTGGACGTGCTCAGGCGCGCGATGACGGCCATGGACAAGGCCCTGGCCGCGGCCTGGGAGGGCCGCGACAAGGACAGCGTGCTCAAGTCGCCGGCCGAGATGCTGATCCTGGCCTCGATCGTGGAGAAGGAAACCGGCATCGCCGACGAACGCCCGCAGATCGCCGGCTTGTTCGAGCGCCGGCTTAAGCAGGGCATGAAGCTGGAGACCGACCCCACCGTGATCTACGGGCTGGGCGCGGCCTACGACGGCAACATCCGCAAGCGCGACTTGCAGACCGACACGCCCTACAACACCTACACCCGCGCCGGCCTGCCGCCGACGCCGATCGCCATGCCTGGCGCCGGCGCGCTCAAGGCGGTGGCCAACCCCGCGCCCGGCGACGCGCTGTTCTTCGTCGCCGCCGGCGACGGCAGCGGCCGCAGCCTGTTCGCCGCCACCTACGCGCAGCACCAGGCCAACGTGCGCCTGTACCTGCAGCGCTACCGCCAGCAGCGCCGCAACGACCAGCCCGAAGAGGGCAAGGCGGTGCTGGAAGAGGCGCAGGAACAAGGTCAGGCGCCGGCCGCGCCCGCCGCCGAGGCCGCCGGCCGATGAGCCTGCAGGTCCAGCCGCGCCTGATCACGCTGGAAGGCGGCGAGGGCGCCGGCAAGTCCACCGTGCTGGCGGCGCTGCGCGAGGCGCTGGCCGCCACCGGCGCCGAAGTGCTGTGCACGCGCGAGCCCGGCGGCACGCCGCTGGCCGAGCAGATCCGCGGCTTGCTGCTGGACACCCACCACGAGCCGGCCACGCCCGAAGCCGAATTGCTGCTGGTGTTCGCCGGCCGCGCCCAGCACGTAAGCGAGACCGTGCTGCCGGCGCTGCGGCGCGGCGCCTGGGTGGTCAGCGACCGCTTCACCGACGCCAGCTACGCCTACCAGGGCGAAGGCCGCGGCCTGGACCCCGAGTTCATCGCCGAACTCGAGCGCCGCGTGGTCGGCATCGAACCGGCGCTGACCCTGCTGCTGGACGTGCCGGTGGCGATCGGCCTGCAGCGCGCGCGCGGCCGCGGCGCCGCCGACCGCATCGAGGCCGAGCGCGAGGATTTCTTCGAGCGCGTGCGCGCCGGCTACCGTGCGCGCGCGCAATCGCAGCCGCAGCGTTTCCACGTGATCGATGCCAGCCAGCCCGCGGACGTTGTCGCCGCCGAAGCGGTGGCGCGCGTGCGGCGCCTGCTAGAGGCCGGCGCATGAGCGCGCCCGCGTTCGCGCCCTGGCAACGCCGTATCTACGCGCAGGCCACCGCCGCGCTGGATGCCGGACGCCTGGGCCACGGCTTGTTGTTCTGCGGCCCGGCGCAGCTGGGCAAGCGCGCGGTCGCCGAACGTCTGGCCCAGCGCCTGCTGTGCCGCGAGCGCGACGCGCAAGGCGAACCCTGCGGCCGTTGCCGCGGCTGCCTGCTGCTGGCCGCGGGCACGCATCCGGATTTCCAGACCGTGTCCTTCATTTTGAACAAGGAAGGCACGCGGCTGCGCACCGAGATCGTGATCGAACAGATCCGCAACCTGTCCGAGCGCCTGGCGCTGACGCCGCAGTACGGCGGCGCCCAGGTCGCGATCCTGGACCCGGCCGACGCGATCAATCACGCCGCCTGCAACGCGCTGCTCAAGACTCTGGAAGAACCGGTGCCCGGCCGCTACCTGTGGCTGGTCAGCGCGCATCCGCTGCGCTTGCCGGCGACCATCCGCAGCCGCTGCCAGCGCCTGGAATTCCGCCTGCCGCCGGCGGACGAAGCGCTGGCCTGGCTGCAATCGCAAGGCCACGCCGCGAACGCCGCGCGCGAGGCGCTGGACGCCGCGCGCGGCCACCCGGGCCTGGCCCACGAGTGGCTGCAGGGCGAGGGTTTGAAACTGCGCCGCGACGTAGGCGCCGATCTGGCCAAGCTCGCGCGCGGCGATGCATCGGCCTTGGAGGTCGCGCAGCGCTGGGTCGGCGACGAACATGCCGAACTGCGACTGCGGCATGCCGCCGACCTGGTCCTGGCCGAGGCTTCCGGCTTGACCGACCCGGTGCGAACGCGCAGTCTGGCCGCGTGGTTCGATCGCGCCAACCGCACCCGCGAACTGTTGCGCACCACGGTGCGCGCGGACTTGGCGGTCGTTGAATTGTTGATGGCCTGGCGCCCCGATGGCGCGCGGGCCGCAGGAGGAAGCAGGGCATGAGCGGAGCGACCGGAGCGGGCGCGGCCAGACAGGGCATCCTGTCGCTGGCGGTGAAGGACAAGGCGGCGCTGTACGGCGCCTACATGCCGTTCCTCAAGACCGGCGGCATCTTCGTCGCCACGCCCAAGCGGTATTTCCTCGGCGACGAGGTGTTCCTGCTGTTGACCCTGCCCGAATCCAGCGAGCGACTGCCGGTGGCCGGCAAGGTGGTGTGGGTCACGCCCACGGGCGCGCAGGGCAACCGTCCCGCGGGCATCGGCGTGCAGTTCGCGGATTCGGCCGAAGGCGAAGCGGTCAAGGGCAAGATCGAGGCCCTGCTGGCCGGCACCCTCACCGCCGACCGCGCTACGCACACGATGTAAGCGTAGCTCCGCGGCTCCCTGTAGGAGCTGCGCAAGCCGCGACCGCCAATCCACAACCACGACGAATGCCGCGTCCACCCCTGTAGGAGCTGCGCACGCTGCGACCGCGAACCCCCGCTTACGACCAAGCCCTCGGTCGGCGTGGGGTCTGCTCTGGCGCCTTGGGGTAGGAGCGGCGTGAGCCGCGATCAGCCCCGAACTCGCGAAGGTGTGTGGGTGTGTTGGTCGAAGCAACAGCAACAGCTTCCGTCCGCAAGCGGCCGGGTCACTTTCTTTTGATAAGCGTCAAAAGAAAGTAACCAAAGAAAAACGCTGCCCCAGAGCTCCCGTGCGAGATCGGAGTTTGCGCGGGGATTTTCCGATCGGGCCTCCTGCCCGAGCGGAAAACGGCGCACGTCCTGCGCCGCCCTCCGGGTCTTCTATTTGCGTGGCGAGTTCGGTGCCCGAGCGAGGAGCAAGAGCATTCGCGCTTTGCGCTCACCCCCTCACCCTAGCCCTCTCCCGCAAGCGGGAGAGGGAATACATTCGACGGCGCCGCTTGCTGCTTTAGCCCTCTCCCGCTTGCGGGAGAGGGGTTGGGGTGAGGGCAGGCGGAGTATCAACCGCCGCGCCACTCAGCCCCGCAGCGCCGGACTATCCCAACCCGGTCGCGGCGCGAAGCGGTCGCCGTAGCGCGCGTGCAGCGTCTTCAAGCGCTCCAGCAGCGCGTCCGCGCCGGTTTCGCGCACGTACTGGATCGGGCCGCCGCGGAAGGGGGCGAAGCCGGTGCCGAAGATCACGCCGGCGTCGAGCAGGTCGGCGTCGCTGACCACGCCGTCGTGCAGGCAGGCCACCGCCTCGTTCACCAGCGGCAGGATCAAGCGGTCTTCCAGGTCCGATGGCGTCTGGTAGTCCTTGGGCAGTTCCGGCTTCTGCGCGCGGCCGTTCTCCCACTTGTACAGGCCCTGGCCGTCCTTCTTGCCGCGCTTGTTCGGCTCCACGCCGCTGAGCGCGGCCGGCACGCTCAGGCCCAGGAACGGCGCCAGTTCGGCGCCCACGCCCGCGGCCACGTCCAGGCCCACGGTGTCGATCAGTTCGATCGGGCCCATCGGCATGCCGAACTTCACGGCGGCCTTGTCGATGGCCGGACCGGGGATGCCTTCGGCGTAGGCGGTCGCCGCTTCCAGCATGTATGGGAACAGCACGCGGTTGACCAGGAAGCCCGGCGTGCCCGCCACCGGCACCGGCAGCTTGTCGATGGCCTTGCAGAACGCGGCCAGGCGCTGCTCGGTCTCCGCCGCCATCGCGTCGTGGCGGATGATTTCCACCAGCGGCATCAGCGCCACCGGATTGAAGTAGTGCAGGCCGCCGAACTGGGCGGGACGGCGGATGTGGTCGCGCAACTCATCCAGCGGGATCGACGAGGTGTTGGTGGTCAGCAGCGCGTCGGGCTTCATCTTCGGCTCGACCTGATCGTAGAGCTCGCGCTTGGCCTCGGGCTTTTCGATGATCGCCTCGATCACCAGGTCGGCCTGCGCCGCGCCTTCGCCGGCCAGGTCGCCCTTCAGCCGCGCGGCCACCGCCGGGCGCTTGCTCTCGTCCTTGACCCGCTTGGCGAACAGGTCCTGCGCGCGGGTCAGCGCGCCGTCGATGAAGCGCTGCTCGCGGTCGCTCAGGGTGACCTCGAAGCCCTTGTAGGCCGACCACGCGGCGATGTCGCCGCCCATCACGCCGGCGCCGACCACGTGCACGTGGCGGATGCCGTGTTCCTTGCCGCCCTGGCCCTTGAGCCGCTCCTGCAGGAAGAACACCCGGATCAGGTTGCGCGCGGTGGGCGTGGAGGCCAGCTTGACCACCGACTTGCGCTCGGCCGCCAGCCGCGCCTGCACGCCGCCGCTGCTGCGCGCCCAGGTGTTGATCAGCGCGTACGGCGCCGGGTAGTGCTCCTTGCGCGCCTTGCGCGCGACCTGCTTGGTCAGCATGCCCGGCAGGATCTTGCGCGCCAGCCAGCTGTTGCTGGCCCAGCCCATGAAGCGCTGCTTGAACGGCCGCTGCGTGCCCTTGAGCGCCAGCGCGACCGCGGCGTCGACCAGCAGCGGCGCTTCCACCACCTTGTCGACCAGGCCGATCGAGCGCGCATTGGAGGCCGAGAGCGCGCGGCCGGTCAGCATCATGTCGAACGCGGCCGGCGCGCCCACCAGCGGCGGCAGGCGCACGCTGCCGCCCCAGCCCGGGTAGATGCCCAGCTTCACTTCCGGCAGGCCGATCCGGGTCGAGGGGTCGCTGCTGGCCACGCGGTAGCGGCAGGCCAGGGAGATCTCGGTGCCGCCGCCCATGCAGAAGCCGTGGATGGCCGCCACGGTGGGGAAGGGCAGCTCGGCCAGGCGCTGGAACACCTGCTGGCCGCGGCGGATCGCGTCGGCCACGGTGCCCTTCTGGTCGAAGGTCTGGAATTCCTTGATGTCGGCGCCGGCGATGAAGCCCGAGGCCTTGGCCGAGCGCAGCACCAGGCCCTTGGGCGGGTCCAGCGCCAGCCGCTCCAGCAGCGAGTCCAGCTCGATCAGGACGTCCTGTCCGAAGGTATTGACCGACGAACCGGCGCGGTCGAAGGACAGCACCACGATGCCGTCCTCGCGCAGCTCGGTCTGCCAATGTTGGAAACGAAGTCCGTCCAGGCCAGCCATCATGACTGCACCATCCGTTCAGGTATGGAGATGGCCGCTATCATCCCGAGGATGTTTCATCCCCGTCAAATCGCCCCATCGAATCTGGCGGTCCGGGACCGGGGAGGGGCGGCCGGAACCGCGACCGCCGTCGCGCCGCGCCGGCCGTGACCCCTGGCGGTTGCGCCGGCGTTGTTGCGGCCCCATTTATGATCGTGATCGATCGTTTTGAACTTTCGCCCACCAGGGCTGTCCCATTGTTCGGCCACGGCCGAGCTGACAGGAGTGCCGGCGCGGCATGGCCGAGAATGAGTTGGACCAAGAGCTGGTCAGGCGTGTCCAGCGTGGCGACAGTGCGGCATTCGATGCCTTGGTGCGCAAGTACCAGCATCGGATCACGGCGCTGATCGGGCGCTACATTCCCGACTGGAGCGAATGCCAGGACGTGGCCCAGGAAACCTTCCTCCGCGCGTATCGCGCGTTGCCGAATTTCCGGGGAGACGCCCAGTTCTATACCTGGTTGCACCGGATCGCAGTGAATACCGCCAAGAACTATCTAGTCGCGCAAAACCGCAGGCCGCCCACCGACGACATCGACGCCGGCGACGCGGAGCAGTTCGAGACCGGCCTGCGCCTGCGCGACAGCGACACCCCCGAACACGAATTGCTGCGGCAGGAAATCGAACGCACGGTGATGCGTGCGGTCGAATCCCTGCCGGAGGAACTGCGGGCCGCGATCACCCTGCGCGAGGTGGACGGCCTGAGCTACGAGGAGATCGCGCAGAAGATGGGCTGCCCCATCGGCACCGTGCGTTCGCGGATCTTCCGCGCGCGCGAGGCCATCGACCAGGAACTGCGGCCCCTGCTGGACCATCAAGACACTCGCGAGCGCGCCCTACGATGACGTCGAATCAGGCTCCCAACAACGGCTCCAACGTTCAGCCCACCGACCGCGAAGCGCTCAGCGCGCTGTTCGACGGCGAGCTCGACGGCGACGCGGCGCGTTTCGCGCTCAAGCGCCTGAGCCACGACGCGCAGTGGCGCCAGGCCTGCGAGAGCTGGCAGCTCTGCGGCGACGTGCTGCGCGGACAGGCCGCCACGCTGGCCGCGCCGGGCTTCGCCCAGCGCGTGGCCGCGGCCGTGGCCGCCGAGTCGACCGTGTTGCAGGCCGCGGCCAGCGAACCCGCCGCGCCGGCACCGCGCCGCCGCTGGCTCGGTGGCGCCGCCCTGGCCGCTTCGGTGGCGGTGGTGGCCCTGTTCGTCGCCCGTCCGTTCTCCGGCAACACCCCCGATGCCGCCGCGCCGCAGACCCAGGTGGCCAGCGCCGAAACCGCCGCGCCGGCTGCGGCGCCGGCCGAACCCACCGCGCCGGCCGAAACCGCCGCTGTGCTCGGCGCCGCCGTGGCCGTGGCCGACGTGCCGCGCCGGGTGGCCGAGCGCCGCAGCACGCGCAGCCAGAACCAGCGCGCCGCCTTGCGCCGCCAGACCCAGACCGCGGCGGCCGCGCCGCCGCTGGAAGCGGTGGCCGCCGTCAACGGCGCGGTGGCCGGCAGCACCGCCAACCCGTTCCGTCCCCAGCACGTGGAGCCGGCGGCGACCCGCCCCTGGCCACGCGCGGTGCTGCCCAACTACCCGGCCACCGGCGGCTACACCGCCAGCTACGGCAGCAGCACCAGCTCCGCCAGCTCGCCTTCGTTCTATCCGTTCGAGCCCAAGGCCGCCGACGCCAACCCGTCGCCGCCGCCCGCCGACAGCGAAGCGCGGATGCCGCAACCCTGATCCGGGCGCCGCGGCCGCGGCGCCCTTCGAACAACCCCCTGTTGTCCCCATCACGCGCGACCGACCGGCCGCGCGACAGACTCCCCGCAACTTTACGAGGCCGACTCCATGACTCGTCCGCTCCGCTCCCTCGCCCTGGCCGGCGCGCTGGTCGCCGTGCTGCCGGTGGCCTGCACCGCGCAAGTGCCGTCCACGCCGATCGCACCGCCGCCCGCGGCCACGCCCGCCGCGCCGCTGGTCAGCGGCCTGCCGGACTTCACCGCGCTGGTACAGCGCGTGGGTCCGGCGGTGGTCAACGTGCGCGCCGACATCGCCCCGCGCCGCGCCAGCCGCGGGCAGATGCCCGATGAGGACCAGATTCCCGAGATCTTCCGCCGCTTCTTCGGCCCGGACATGCCCGGCGGTCCGCAAATGCCGCGCGGTCCGCGCGGCGGCGGCAGCTCGCTGGGCACCGGTTTCCTGATTTCGCAGGACGGCTACCTGCTGACCAACCACCACGTGGTCGACGGCGCCGACACGGTCAAGGTGACCCTGTCCGACCGCCGCGAGTACACCGCCAAGGTCGTGGGCAGCGACGAGCGCTCCGACGTGGCCCTGCTCAAGATCGACGCCAAGGGCCTGCCGTTCCTGCGCCTGGCCAACGCCGGCCTGACCAAGCCGGGCCAATGGGTGATCGCGATCGGTTCGCCGTTCGGCCTGGACCATTCGGTCACCGCCGGCATCGTCAGCGCGATCGGCCGCAGCAACCCCTACGCCGACCAGCAGTACGTGCCCTTCATCCAGACCGACGTGGCGATCAACCAGGGCAATTCCGGCGGCCCGTTGCTCAACACCAGCGGCGAGGTGGTCGGCATCAACTCGCAGATCTTCTCCAACTCCGGCGGCTACATGGGCGTGAGCTTCGCGATCCCGATCGACGTGGCCATGAACGCCGCCGAGCAGCTGCGCTCCACCGGCAAGGTCCAGCGCGGCCTGCTCGGCGTGGGCGTGCAGGGCATCACCGCCGAAAGCGCCAAGGGCCTGGGCCTGCCCGACACCCGCGGCGCGCTGGTCAACAGCGTCCAGGCCGGAGGCGCGGCCGAGAAGGCCGGCGTCCAGCTCGGCGACGTGATCCTGGCGGTCAACGACCGGCCGGTGAACCAGTCCAGCGACCTGCCGCCGCTGATCGGCGCGCTGGCGCCGGGGGCCAAGGTCCAACTGCAGATCAACCGCGGCGGCAAGACCCTGACCGAAACCGTGGTCCTGGGCGCGCTGGACGCCGAAGCGGTCGAGACCGCCGCCCGCGCGGCCAACGACGACGCCGACGCGGCCCCGGGCCGCGCCGGCAGCAATCCGCTGGGGGTGGTCGCTCAGGACCTCAGCCCGGCGCTGCGCCAGCGCCTGGGCCTGAAGACGGGCGAGGGCGTGCTGGTGCAGACCCCCGGCGACGACGGCGCCGAGGCCGGCCTGCGCCCCAACGACGTGGTGCTGTCGGTGGGCCGCACCGCGGTCGGCAGCGCCGCGGCGCTGAACCGCGAACTGGCCGGGGTGCGCCCCGGCGACACGGTGATGCTGCTGGTGCGCCGTGGCGCGGCCACCCAGTTCATCGCGGTGACCGCGCAGGCCAAGGCCGGCTGAGCGCGGCCTCGGCGTCCGGCCCCGCCCCAGGCGGGCGCCGGACGAAGGCGCGGCGGGGTGTGCGATAATCTCCCGTTAACTCCAAGGAACCGGTGAGCTTCGCGCCGTCCCGCATGCAGCAGATCAGAAACTTCTCCATCATCGCCCACGTCGACCACGGCAAGTCGACCCTGGCCGACCGCATCATCCAGATCTGCGGCGGCCTAGAGGCGCGCGAGATGGAAGCGCAGGTGCTCGACTCCAATCCGATCGAGCGCGAGCGCGGCATCACCATCAAGGCGCAGTCGGTGTCGCTGCCGTACAAGGCGCGCGACGGCAAGACCTACCAGCTCAACTTCATCGACACCCCCGGCCACGTCGACTTCAGCTACGAAGTCAGCCGCTCGCTGGCCGCCTGCGAGGGCGCGCTGCTGGTGGTGGACGCGGCCCAGGGCGTGGAGGCGCAGTCGGTCGCCAACTGCTACACCGCGGTGGAGCAGGGCCTGGAAGTGGTGCCGGTGCTCAACAAGATCGACCTGCCCACCGCCGACATCGAACGCGCCAAGACCGAGATCGAGGCCGTGATCGGCATCGACGCCGAGGACGCGGTGGCGATCAGCGCCAAGACCGGCCTGAACGTGGTCGAGGTGCTGGAGGCCATCGTCCAGCGCATTCCGCCGCCGCAGCCGCGCGACACCGACAAGCTGCAGGCGCTGATCATCGACTCCTGGTTCGACAACTACCTGGGCGTGGTCTCGCTGGTGCGGGTCATGCAGGGCGAGATCGGGCCGGGCAGCAAGATCCTGGTCATGTCCACCGGCCGCACCCATCAGGTCGACAAGGTCGGCGTGTTCACCCCCAAGCGCAAGGAGCTGCCCAAGCTGGGCGCCGGCGAAGTGGGCTGGATCACCGCCTCGATCAAGGACGTGCACGGCGCGCCGGTCGGCGACACCCTGACCCTGGCCGCCAGCCCTGCGCCCAAGCCGCTGCCGGGCTTCCAGGAAATGCAGCCGCGCGTGTTCGCCGGCCTGTTCCCGGTGGACGCCGAGGATTACCCGGCCCTGCGCGAAGCGCTGGAAAAGCTGCGCCTGAACGATGCCGCGCTGCGCTTCGAGCCGGAAAGCTCCGAGGCCATGGGCTTCGGCTTCCGCTGCGGCTTCCTGGGCATGCTGCACATGGAGATCGTGCAGGAGCGCCTGGAGCGCGAGTACGACCTCAACCTGATCACCACCGCGCCCACGGTGATCTACGAAGTGCTCAAGACCGACGGCGGCATCGTGCCCATGGACAACCCGGCCAAGCTGCCGCCGGTGAACATGGTCCAGGAGATCCGCGAGCCGATCATCCGCGCCAACATCCTGACCCCGCCGGACTACATCGGCAACGTCATCAAGCTGTGCGAAGAAAAGCGCGGCGTGCAGATCGGCATCACCTACATGGCCAGCCAGGTGCAGGTGAGCTACGAGCTGCCGATGGCCGAGGTGGTGCTGGACTTCTTCGACAAGCTCAAGTCGGTCAGCCGCGGCTACGCCTCGCTGGACTACCACTTCCTGCGTTTCGACGCCGGCCCGTTCGTGCGCGTGGACACGCTGATCAACGGCGACAAGGTCGATGCGCTGAGCATCATCTGCCACCGCAGCCACGCCGACCGGCGCGGCCGCGAGCTGTGCGAGAAGATGAAAGAGCTGATTCCGCGGCAGATGTTCGACGTGGCCATCCAGGCCGCGATCGGCTCGCAGATCATCGCCCGCAGCACGGTCAAGGCCATGCGCAAGAACGTGCTGGCCAAGTGCTACGGCGGCGACATCACCCGTAAGAAGAAGCTGTTGGAAAAGCAGAAGGAAGGCAAGAAGCGGATGAAGCAGGTCGGCCGCGTGGAGATTCCGCAGGAGGCCTTCCTGGCGGTGCTGCAGGTGGACAGCAAGTAAGCCAGTGGTGGCCGGCGGTACCTGCCGGCCATGACGCAGACCGGCGCCCTGGGTATGCTCGGGCCGTCGGCGTCGCCCGGGGCAGGGGCGGCGTCCGCGCCGCGCCGCCGGTCCCCCCCGCTCCAGATTCCCCGCTCCAGATCCCCCGTTCCCGGTTTCCAAGGAATACGCATGCGCTGGTTTGAAATCGCCCTGGTGTCGCTGACGTTGTTCTCCGGTGCCGTCTGGCTGCTGGACAAGCTGTTCCTGGCCAAGCGCCGCGCCGCCCGCGAAGGGTTGCTCGACGACGGCAAGGAGCCGATCGTGATCGACTACTCCAAGGCGTTCTTCCCGGTGCTGCTGGTGGTGCTGATCCTGCGCAGCTTCGTCGCCGAGCCTTTCCGCATCCCCTCCAATTCGATGATGCCGACCCTGCTGACCGGCGACTTCATCCTGGTCAACAAGTTCACCTACGGCCTGCGCCTGCCGATCAGCAACCAGAAAGTGTTCGCCCTGGGCGAGCCCCAGCGCGGCGACGTGGTCGTGTTCAAGCCGCCGCACCACCCCGACCAGGACTGGATCAAGCGCGTGGTGGGCCTGCCGGGCGACCGCATCGGCTACCACGACAACCAGGTGACGGTGAACGGCAAACTGGTCAAGTACACCCCAATCGGCACCTACGAAGGGCACGGGAAAGGCACCGAAATGACGGGCGCCCAGGAGCTGAGCGAGGACCTGATGGGCCGCCAGCACCGCGTCCTGGAGCGGACCAATATGCCGTTGTTGGATCAGGGAGAGGGCGACTGGGAAGTCCCCGCCGGCCACTATTTTGTGATGGGCGACAATCGTGATAATAGCGAGGACAGCCGATACTGGGGCGTCCTGCCGGAGGGGAACCTGCGGGGCAAGGCGTTCCTGATCTGGTTGAATATCGATGGGGGCATCGACTTCAAGCGCATCGGCAACAGCATTCCGTGACGGCGCCCGCCGTCGCGGTAGCGGCGGCAAACCTACAATCGCGGTTTGCGCCACACGCACCAACAACGTGTTCCAACGACGGGGGATGATCGGATGAAGCGTAATCAAAGCGGCATGACCCTGATCGGGTTCATCATCGTGCTGGCCGTGGTCGGCGTGTTCGTTTACATGGGCATGAAGCTGATCCCGATGTACACCGAGTACTACGGCGTGAAGCGCGCCTTGACCAGCCTATCCGCCGAGCCCGGCATCGCCGATCGCGATCCGGCCAAGATCGAAGACCTGTTTTTCCGTCGCTTGTATGTCAGCTACGCCGATAACGTGAAACCCGAGCACGTGAAGATCCAGCGCAAGGACGCTGGCTATGAAATTCTCGTGAGTTACGAAGTGCGCCGCCCGCTGATCGCCAACCTGGACGTGGTCGGCCATTTCGAGGCCAAGCAGGACATCCGCCGTGGTAGCGGTGGCGCCGACTGACCGCATCGGGCATAGCTTCGCGAATCCGGGCCTGCTCGAGCAGGCCCTGACCCACCGCAGCGCCGGGGCCCCGCATAACGAGCGGCTGGAGTTCCTCGGCGACTCGCTGGTCAACCTGATCGTCGCTGAGGCCCTATACGCGCGCTGGCCGCGTGCCGACGAGGGCGCGCTCACCCGCGCGCGCGCCGAATTGGTGCGCGAATCGGCGCTGGCGCCGATCGCGCGCGAGCTGGAACTGGGCGCGCGGCTGACCCTGGGGCCGGGCGAGATGAAATCCGGCGGCCACCGCCGCGACTCGATCCTGGCCGACGCGCTGGAAGCGGTGGTCGCGGCGATCTACCTGGATTCGGGTTTCGAAGCCTGCCGCGCACGCGTGCTGCCCTGGTTCGAGCCGGCCATGGACGCGCTGCCGCCGCCGCACAAGGTCGGCAAGGACGCCAAGACCCGGCTGCAGGAATGGCTGCAGGGCCGGCAGAAGCCGCTGCCGGTGTACGCCTTGCTGGCGGAGTCCGGCGAAGACCATGCCAAGACCTTCCGGGTCAGCTGCAGCGTGGCCCAGCCGCCGATGCTGACCGAGGGCGAGGCCGGCTCGCGCCGCGCCGCCGAGCAGTTGGCCGCCGAGGCCGCCCTGCGCGAGCTCGATCCGGACGGCTGATCCGCGGGCGTTTGCCCTGCGGCCCGCGCGCGCGGACAATTCGCGCATGAACGCATCTCCCTACCGCGCCGGCCACGTCGCCGTCATCGGCCGCCCCAACGTCGGCAAATCCACCCTGGTCAACGCCCTGGTCGGCGCCAAGGTCAGCATCACCTCGAACCGCCCGCAGACCACGCGCCATCAGCTGCTGGGCATCGCCACCTTCCCCGAAGGCCAGCTGTTGCTGGTCGACACCCCCGGCATCCACCGCGAACAGAAGCGGGCGATGAATCGCTGGATGAACCGCGCCGCGCGCGGCGCGCTGGAAGGCGTGGACACCGCGCTGCTGGTGGTGCGCGCCGGGCAGTGGGACGACGAGGACGGCCTGGCCTACGACGCGCTGAAAAAGGCCGGCCTGCCGGTGATCCTGGTGGTCAACCAGGTCGACAAGCTCAAGGACAAGACCGCGCTGCTGCCGTACCTGGCCAAGATCAGCGAAGGCCGCGATTTCGCCGGCGTGCATCCGGTCTCGGCGCTCAAGCGCAGCGGCCTGGAAGCGCTGGTGCGCACGGTGCTGGCGCAGCTGCCCGAGCAGGCGGCGCTGTACGGCGAGGACGAGATCACCGACAAGAGCCAGCGCTTCCTGGCCGGCGAGATGGTGCGCGAGCAGCTGATGCGCCAGCTCGGCGAAGAGCTGCCGTACGCGACCACGGTGGAGATCGAGAAGTTCGAAGTCGACGGCGCGCTGCTGCGCATCGGCGCGGTGGTCTGGGTGGAGCGCGACGGACAGAAGGCGATCGTGATCGGCAAGGGCGGCGAACGCCTGCGCGAGATCGGCGCCAAGGCGCGCCTGCAGATGGAGCGCCTGTTCGGCGCCAAGGTGTTCCTGGAAACCTGGGTGCGCGTGCGCGAAGGCTGGTCCGACGACGAAGCCGCGCTGCGCGCGTTCGGCTATCACGATTGAAGCAGAAGTTGGCGGGTAGGCGTTAGAAGGTAGTCCGTGTCCCTCCGCTTTCGCTAACTCCTAACTCCTACCGGCTACCTCCTAGCTCCATGCGTTATACGGCCGAGCCCGCCTTCGTCCTGCACGCGCGCCCCTGGCGCGAGACCAGCCTGCTGGTGGAGGCGCTGAGCGAGCGCCACGGCCGCATCGGCCTGGTCGCGCGCGGCGTGCAGGGGCCGAAGCGGCAGGCGTTGCGCGCGGCGCTGCAGCCTTTGCAATGGATCCGCTTCGAGGCGGTGCAGACCGGCGAGCTGGCGCGGCTGACCGCGGCCGAGGCGCAGGACGCCGCGCCGCGCCTGACCGGCGACGCGATGCTGGCCGGCTTCTATCTCAACGAACTCACTCTGCGCCTGGCGCCGCGTCACGACCCATCACCGGAGCTCTACGCGGCGTACGGCCGCGCGCGCGCGCGGCTGGGCGCGCTGTCGCCGCCGGCGTGGACCCTGCGCCGCTACGAACGCGACCTGTTGGATGCGCTGGGCTTCGGTTTCGACTGGAGCCACGACGGCGACGGTGCGCCGATCGATTCGGCCGCGCGTTACCGCCTGGACCCGGAGCACGGCCCGCGGCGCCTGCTCAGCGACCGCGGCCACGCCGACCGCAGCGGTGCGGCGACTGGGCGCGCCTTGCTGGCGCTGGCGCAGGATGCCGCTCCGGAGAGCGAAGACTTGGCGGGCCTGCGTCGGGCGATGCGCGGCGTGCTCGCGCACCACCTGGGCCCGCGCGGTTTGAAATCCTGGGAGCTGCTGAGCGAGTTGGCGCGGGTGGCGCCCAGGGCCAAACCAACCGATAGCGCCTAAGCCGCGACCGCCAATCCACAACCACGACGAATGCCGCGTCCACCCCTGTAGGAGCTGCGCAAGCTGCGACCGCGAATCCGCAGTTACGACCAGGCTCTCGGTCGGCGTGGGGTCTGCTCTGGCGCCTTGGGGTAGGAGCGGCGTGAGCCGCGATCCGCTCCGAACTTGCGAAGGTGTTTGGGTGTGTTGGTTGAAGCAACAGCAACAGCTTCCGTCCGCAAGCGGCCGGGTAGCTTTCTTTTGATAAGCGTCAAAAGAAAGTAACCAAAGAAAAACGCTTCGCCAGAGCTCCCGTGCGAGAGCGGAGTGGGCGCGGGGATTTTTCGATGACACATCCCTGTGCCAGCGAAAAACGGCGCACTTCCTGTGCGCCGCCCTCCGGGTCTTCTGTTGGGGCTGCGAGTTCGGTGCCCGAGCGAGGAGCAAGAGCATTCGCTGCGCTCATCCCCTCACCCTAGCCCTCTCCCGCAAGCGGGAGAGGGGACAGATCCGGCGCTGCTGCTTTAGCCCCTCTCCCGCTCGCGGGAGAGGGGTTGGGGTGAGGGCACGCGGGATAGCAAATCGCAGCGCGAGTTAGCTGCAAGCCCGCCAGCCGCCTCAGGCCCCCGCCAACGTATCCTGCACCGCCTCGTCGAACCGCGCCAAATGCTCGCGCGACTGCGGTTCGCCGTGCAGTCCCTGCACCGCATCGAACAGGCGCGCGGCGCCGACGAAGCCGCAGCTGGCGCGCAGCTTGTGCAGTTCGTTGCGCACGGTGGTCAAGTCCGCGCGGTGGGCCGCGCCCAGGATGGCTTCGTGGGTGACCGGCAATTCCTGCAGGAACAAGCCGCGCAACGTATCCACGTGGGCGCTGTTGCCGTTGAGCGCGCTGGCCGCGGCCTGGTCGTCCCAGATCGGGCGCTTGTCGCCATAGGCCGTCTGCGCGATCGCGCGCTGGTCGTGCGGCTCCAGGCCCAGGGCGCGCGCGACGGCGGCGCGCACCGCGGCCGCGGGCAAGGGCTTGACCAGCACTTCGACAAAACCGGCCGCGATCAGCGTGTCCAGCACGTCGGCGTCGGCGGCCGCGGTGTGGGCCAGCGCCGGCGTGCGCGGGTGGCGCGCGCGCAGGCGCGCCAACAGCTCCACGCCGCTGCCGTCGGGCAGGTTGGCGTCGAACAGCCACAGCGCGTAGTCCTGTGCGTTGCCCAGCGTAACCGCGGCCGCCAGGCTGTCGGCGGCGTCGACTTCGGCGGGTAGGGCCTGCAGGGCGGCGGTGAGGAAAGTGCGGCTGGTCGGATCGTCTTCCACCAGCAACAGGCGCGGCGCGCGCGCCGGATTCATCGTCGATTCCATCGGGTGGGGGGCTCCGCTGGTTATGCTGACGTCATGTCCCGTCCGATAGTACGCCTGCTGCTGTGCCTGTCGCTGCCCGGTTTGTGCTTGGCGGCACAGTCCGCCGACGCCGGCGGTCTGACCGCCAAGATCGGCCGGGTGCAGACCGCGGTGGCGACATTGCGTGAAGTCCGCGTGAGGCTGGATTGGCCGGCCGCGGCCGAGCACGGCGAACTGCAGTTGCAGGCCGCCAGCGTGGTCGCGCCGGACCTGGGCTATCGCTATACCGACGTGGTCTGGCGCTGCCCGCTGCAGCGCGACGGCCAGGGCGGTTGGCGCTGCGATGGCGAGCTGCGCTCCGGCCGCGCGGCGCCACTGCGGCTGTCGCTGGACCTGGGCGTGGCAGTCACCGACGCGCGCCTGTCGCGCGGCGCGGCGGTGGTGGCCCTGCACCGCAACGCGGCCTCGCCGGACGCCACCCGCATCGACCTGACCCGGGTGCCGTTGGCCTGGACCCAGGCCCTGGCCGCGCAGGCCTGGCCCGAGGGCCGCTTCAAGGGCGGCGAGGTCGATGCGCAGCTGACCATCACCGCCGCCGAGCGCGAGCCTTTGCGCGTCGCCGGCCCGATCGCCTTGCGCGGCGGCGCCGTCGATACGCCCGACGGCCTGATCGCGGCCGAGAACCTGGGTGCGCAGTTGCAGCTCGACGCGCGCTTCGGCGAAACCAAGCGCTTCGATCTGGACGGTCGCGTGCAAGGCGGCGAACTGCTGTTCGGCAGCACCTACGTCTCGTTGCAGCAGCGCGCGTCGGCGCTGCAGTTGACGGCGCAGAGCCTGCCCGGCGGCGGCTGGAACCTGCCGCGCCTGCGCTGGAACGATGCGGGCGTGCTCGACGCGCACGGCCGCGCCGCGCTGGACGCGCAGTCGAACGTGAGCGGCCTGGAACTGGACTTGCGCAGCGACGACCTGTCGCGGCTGCGCGACGGCTACCTCAGCGGCTACCTGGGCCTGGCCGGCCTGGGCCAGCTGCAACTGCGCGGCAGCGCCGACGCGCGTCTGCGCATGGCCGGCGGCGAACTGCACAGCGCCGACGCCAGCTTGCAGGCGGTGGCGTTGGACGATGCGCAGGGGCGGTTCCGCTTCGACGGCCTGGACGGCAACCTGCGCTACTCCGCCGCTGCGCCCGTGGCCAGCGAACTGGGCTGGCGCGGAGGCGCGCTATACGGCTTGGATTTCGGCGCGGTGCGTTTGCCCTTCGCCAGCGGCGCCGGCGAGCTGCGCCTGCAACGCGCGGTGACGGTGCCGATGCTGGGCGGCACGGTCGGGTTCGACGACCTGCGCCTGCGACCGCCCTCGGGCGGGCGCGGCCTGGACATCCGCTTCGGCCTGAGCCTGGACCGGTTGGACATCGCGCGCATCGCCAAGACCCTGGACGGCCCGGCGTTCAGCGGCCAACTCAGCGGGCGCATCCCGCAGGCGCGCTACGCCGACGATCGGCTGGATTTCGACGGCGGCCTGAGCATGCAGCTGTTCGGCGGCAGCGTGCGGGTGTCGTCGCTGGCGATGGAGCGGCCGTTCGGCGTGGCGCCCACGCTGTCGGCCGACCTGGCACTGGACGACCTGGACCTGGAGGCGCTGACCGGCGTGTTCGGTTTCGGCAGCATCACCGGCAAGCTCGACGGCCGCATCGATGCGCTGCGCCTGGTGGACTGGACGCCGGTGGCCTTCGACGCGCGCCTGCAAACCCAGCGCAAGCCCGGCGTGCGCCAGCGCATCAGCCAGCGCGCAGTGCAGGACCTGTCCAGCGTCGGCGATTCGTCCCTGGTCGGCAGCCTGCAGGCCAGCCTGATCGGCTTCTTCGATGACTTCGGCTACGCCCGCCTGGGCATCGCCTGCCGCCTGGCCGACGAGGTCTGCCACATGGGCGGCTTGGAGTCGGACGATGGCGGTGCAGAAGGTCGTGATTCAGGCACCAAGGGATTTATTATCGTCCAGGGCGCGGGACTGCCGCGCCTGGACGTGGTCGGCTATCACCGCCGGGTCGACTGGCCGACCTTGCTGGAACGGCTCGAGGCCGTGGGCAAGGGCGACGTCAAACCGGTAGTCCAATAACCTGAAGGGAAGGAAACGAACATGCGCCGTTGGATGGGTTTGCCGGTCGCCGCCGTGATGCTCACGGCCTGCGTCACGATCAACGTCTACTTCCCCGCCGCCGAGGCCAAGGAAGCGGCCAAGGAGTTCGTCGAGAAGGTCATCGGCGAGAGCGCGCAGCCGGTCACGCCGGCCCCGGCGCCCCCGTCCGGCGGCAGCGCCTCGCTGAGCCCGCGCATCGACCTGTGGTCGCTGGTCGGCATCGGCAGCGCCTATGCGCAGTCCTCGCCCGACATCACCATCAAGACCCCGGCGATCCAGGCGATCCAGGCGCGCATGAAGGGCCGTTTCGACGGCCAACTGCGCGCCCACTTCGACTCCGGCGCGCTGGGCTTCGGCAACGACGGCACGGTCAGCGTGCGCGATGCGGCCAAGATCCCGCTGGCCGAGCGCGTGGGCGTGAACCAGGCGGTGGCCGACCAGAACCGCGACTCGGCCGCGGTCTACCGCGAGGTCGCGGTGGCCAACGGCCATCCCGAATGGGAGCCGCAGATCCGCAAGGTGTTCGCGCGTCAGTGGATCGACAGCGCGCGCGGCGGCTGGTGGTACGAGGATGCGGGCGGCGGTTGGAAGCAGAAGTGAGCCGCTGGCGGCCGTAGCCGTTCGCGAAAGGCCCGCCATCGGCGGGCCTTTTCGTTGGGCGGGAGGGTAGACGCCGATAGTCGGTGCCAGTGGGGCCGGTCAGGCCGAAGGGCAGGGCCCGCCGCAGCGGCGTCGTCCCGTCATTCCCGCGAAGGCGGGCTCCGCTTTACTTCGGCGTGAGCCGAACATCCAGGGCTCCACCGAGACATGGCTCCGAAGTCTCCGGACTCCCGCCTTCGCGGGAATGACGGTCGACAGTGGAGCCATCCGCCCCAACCGGATCGCCCCGCCCGAATCTGCGACAATGCGCGGCCTTTTGATTCCTGCCAGCAGCTGTGGCCCGCATCGATCAAACCCCCTTCGAGGCCGCCATTACCGGCCTCACCCATGATGGCCGTGGCGTCGCCCGGCGTCCCGATGGCAAAGCGGTCTTCGTCGCCGGCGCCCTGCCGGGCGAACGGGTGATGGCCAGGCAGACCGCGCGCTCGCGCAGCTTCGACGAAGCGGTGACGCTGGAGGTGCTGGAAGCCTCGGCCGAGCGCGTGAGCCCGCGCTGCGCGCATTTCGGCACCTGCGGCGGCTGTGCCCTGCAGCACCTGGCCGAGGACCGCCAGATCGTGGCCAAGCAGCACGTGCTGCTGGAGAACCTGGAGCGGATCGGCCATGTCGCGCCCGAGCGCGTGCTGCCGGCTTTGACCGATTCCGCCTGGGGCTACCGGCGCAAGGGCCGGTTCTCGGTGCGGCGGGTGGAGAAGAAGGACAAGACCCTGGTCGGCTTCCGCGAAACCGACCCGCGTTTCGTCGCCGACATCGCGCGCTGCGAGACGGTGATTCCGGCCATCGGCGACAAGGTTTCTGCGCTGGCCGCGCTGATCGACGGCCTGCAGGCGCGGCGCGAGATTCCGCAGGTGGAGTTCATCGGCGGCGACCGCATGAGCGACCACGGCGGCATCGCCCTGACCTTCCGCCACTTGGCTCCGCTGTCGGAGGCCGATCGCGAAGCGCTGATCGCTTTCGGCCGCGAGCACGAGTTCGCGATCTTCCTCCAGCCCGGCGGCGTGGACAGCGTGCACCCGCTGTGGCCGGCCGATCCGCAACTGCAGTTCTCGCTGCCGGAATGGGACCTGCAGCTGAAGTTCCGACCGTTGGATTTCATCCAGGTCAACGCGGGGCTCAACGGCCGCATGATCCAGCACGCGCTGGAACTGCTGAAGCCGCAGCCCGAAGACCGGGTGCTCGATCTGTTCGCCGGCCTGGGCAACTTCACCCTGCCGCTGGCGCGCCGCGTGCGCGAGGTGGTGGGGGTGGAAGGCGAGGCCGGCCTGGTTCAGCGCGCGCGCGAAAACGCGGCGCACAATGGGCTGGGCAATGCGCAGTTCTACGCGGCCGACCTGGGCAAGGACCTGAGTTCGGAGCCGTGGATGCGCGAGGGTTTCGACCGGCTGCTGCTGGACCCGCCGCGTTCGGGCGCGGACTTCGTGCTGACCCAGCTGCCGTTGAAGCAGTTCAAGCGCATCGTCTACGTGAGCTGCCACCCGGCTTCGCTGGCGCGCGACGCGGGCTATCTGGTGCGGGAAAAGGGCTGGAAGCTGCGCGCGGCCGGTGTCATGGACATGTTCCCGCATACTGCGCATGTGGAGTCGATCGCGATGTTCGAGCGCTGAACGCGCTCGACCCTGCACCTTGCCCGCTGTAGGAGCTGCGCAAGCTGCGACCGCGAATCCGCAGCTACGCCGCAACCCTCTTTCCCCTGCTTCCGCCTTTGTTTGTACTTTAAAAAAGGGGGATTGAGGGGAATTTGCTCTGGCTGTTGCTGTTGTTAGCAGCAACAGCAACAGCTTCCACCCGCAAGCGGCCGGGTCATTTTCTCTTGCTCGCCCAAGAGAAAGTAACCAAAGAGAAGGGCAGACTTATTTCGACGCCGTACGGCGCGAGGTCGGAGCAGACGCGGTGATTTTCCGATCGGGCATCCTGCCCGAGCGGAAAACGGCGCACGTCCTGTGCGCCGCCCTTCGGGTCTTCTGTGGGGACGGCGAGTTCGGGGCCCGAGCGAGGATCAAGAGCATTCGCGCGTTGCGCTCACCCCCTCACCCTAGCCCTCTCCCGTGAACGGAGAGGGGACACATCCGACGCCGCTTACTGCTTTTAGCCCCTCTCCCGCTTGCGGGAGAGGGGTTGGGGTGAGGGCACGCGAGGTCACGAGCTCGCGCCGCCCGGTCCGCCTGCCCGTTCAGCCGCCACAAAGCCCGTCAACCGCGTTGCTACACTGCGCCTCCACCGAGAGCAGTTTCCGAATGGGCATCGAAATCGAACGCAAGTTCCTGGTCACCGGCGAGGGCTGGCGGGCGCAGGCGCATGAGGCCCAGGACCTGGCCCAGGGCTACCTGAACGACTCCGCCAGCCTGGACAGCGGCGCCATGCGCGCCTCGGTGCGCGTGCGCATCGCCGGCGATACCGCCTACCTGAACCTGAAATCGCGCGAATTGGGCCATACCCGCCAGGAGTTCGACTATCCGATCCCGGTGGCCGACGCGCGTGCGCTGATGGCGTTGTGCACCGGCGGGGCGATCGACAAGCGCCGCCATTACGTCCAGCACCAGGGCCACCTGTGGGAGGTCGACGAGTTCTTCGGCGACAACGCCGGGCTGGTGGTGGCCGAGATCGAGCTGGAGCATGCCGACGAGGCGTACGCGCGCCCGGACTGGCTGGGCCGCGAGGTCACCGATGCGGCGCGCTACTACAACCTGGCCCTGGCCACCCGGCCTTATGCGCAATGGAGCGCCGAAGAACGCTCCGGCCAGGCGCCATGAGCGCCCGGGCGCGCACCGCCGCCCTGCATCCGTCCCCCCAACTGCGCGACAATCGCCCTGGCGCATCCGCGCAGTCCCACCGTTAGGAGTCCCCGCATGCTCGTGATCGGCGTCGCCGGTACCGAACTCACCGCGCAGGAGCGCGACTGGCTGCAGCACGATGCCTGCGCCGGCGTGATCCTGTTCACCCGCAATTTCGCCTCCCGCTCCCAGGTCGCCGAGCTCAGCGCCGCGATCCGCGAGGCCGCGCCGCGTCCGCAGCTGATCTGCGTGGACCAGGAGGGCGGGCGCGTGCAGCGTTTCCGCGACGGTTACAGCGCGCTGCCCGCGCTGGACGGTTTCGGCAGGCTCTATGCCAGCGACCGCGAGGCCGCGCTCAAGCTCGCCGAGGAGCACGCCTGGCTGATGGCGCAGGAAGTGCGCGCCAGCGGCGTGGATCTGAGCTTCGCGCCGGTGGTGGACCTGGGCCGCGGCAACCTGGCCATTGGCGACCGCGCCTTCGATCCGGACCCGCAGGTGGTGGCCGAATTCACCCGCGCCTACGTGCGCGGCATGCACGCGGCCGGCATGGCCGCGACCCTCAAGCACTTCCCGGGCCACGGCTCGGTGCTGGAGGACACCCATTTCGACAATGCCGTCGATCGGCGCAGCCTGGAACAGCTGCGCGAGACCGACCTGATCCCGTTCGTGGCCGGCATCGAGGCCAAGGCCGACGCGGTGATGATGGCGCATGTGGTCTATCCGGAAGTCGCGCCCGAGCCGGCCGGTTATTCGCCGCGCTGGATCGAGCAGATCCTGCGCCAGGACATGGGCTTTCGCGGCGTGGTCTTCAGCGACGACATCGGCATGGCCGCGGCGTTCTCCGCCGGCGGGGTCAAGGCGCGCATCGACGCGCATCTGGACGCCGGTTGCGACGTGGTGCTGGTGTGCTCGCCCAAGCTGGTCGAGGAATCGCTGGCCGCGGTGTCGGGCCGCGCGCTCAACACCATGGCGCTGACCGGCCTGATCGGCCGCGGTGCGATGGGCTGGGACGGCCTGCTCGCCGACGCGCGCTACGGCGACAGCCGCGGCCGCGTGGAGGGTCTGGCCTGATGGGCGCCAAGACGAGCGGCGCCGCCGACCTGGCCGGCGCGCTGGCCAATGCCGATCTGCTGTTCGACCGCCGCAGCCTGGAGCAGGCGATCGTGCGCATGGCCGAACAGATCCGCGGCGACTATGCCGATGGCGAGCTGCGCCCGGTCTATCTGACCGTCATGCACGGCGGCCTGCCGTTCGCGGCGCAGTTGGCGATGGAGCTGGGCGAGCGCGGCCTGGACCTGGAGTTCGACTACCTGCACGCCACCCGCTACCGCGGTGCGACCTCGGGCGGCGAGCTGACCTGGAAGCATCGGCCGGCCACGCCTTTGTCCGGACGCCGTGTGCTGCTGGCCGACGACATCCTCGATGAAGGCCACACCCTGCATGCGATCCGCGAGTGGTGCCTGGAGCAGGGTGCGGCCGACGTGCGCATCGCCGCGCTTGCGGTCAAGGCACACGACCGTTGCGTGCCCGGCTTGTGCGCCGATTACGTCGGCATCGAAGTGCCGGACCGCTACGTGTTCGGCTACGGCATGGACTACCACGAGCAGGGCCGCAATCTGCCCGCGATCTACGCACTGAAGGACTGAGATGGAACCGGCACGCATCGACCTGGCCGTCATCGGCGGCACCGGCCTGTACAAGCTCGCGCAGCTGCAGGACGTGGACACCCAGCAGCCGGTCACGCGCTACGGCGCGCCGTCGGGACCGATCCGCATCGGCACTTTGGGCGGGCGTCGCGTCGCCTTCCTCGCGCGCCATGGCGAAGGCCATTCGCTGCCGCCGCACCAGATCAACTACCGCGCCAACCTGGCCGCGCTGCAGGCGCTTGGCGCGCAGCGCGTGCTGGCCTTGAACACCGTCGGCGGCATCACCGAGCGCTACGGCCCGCGCGTGCTCGCCTGTCCCGACCAATTGATCGACTACACCTGGGGCCGCGTGTCGACGATCTGCGAGGTCGATGCCGAGGGCCGCGGCGGTGGCGAAGTGATCCACGTCGATTTCGGCGAGCCTTATGCGCGCTCGCTGCGCCAGGCGGTGATCGCCGCGGCGGCGCAGGCGAACGTGGCCATGGTCGATGGCGGCTGCTACGGCGCCACCCAGGGCCCGCGCCTGGAGACGCGCGCCGAGATCGCGCGCATGCGCCGCGACGGCTGCGACCTGGTCGGCATGACCGGCATGCCCGAAGCCGGCCTGGCCCGCGAACTGGGTTTGGACTACGCCTGCCTGGCCATCGTCGCCAACTGGGCCGCGGGCGCCGGACCGGACCCGGACGAGGTCATCACCCTGCAGGACGTGCTCGACCATGTGGCCGCGGCCACCGCCGAACTGCCGCGGCTGCTGGAGACGCTGCTCACGCGGTGATCGGGGCGTCGCGATCCGGACAAAGTGCTTGGTGTCCGGACAAAGTGATCTGGATCGCATAATTTCTGACGCTCTGCGTCAGTCGGCCTGGGATCCCGCGCCGCCCGTCGTCCCGATGGCGTCGGGCGCGCGACCGGTGCTTGTCATAAGCCTGTTCAGTTTGCATATACTCGCGCTGCGTTCGGTCGCCCATAGCGACGGCGCACGACAACGCACCCAGCATGAGGTCAATAAGGATATGCAGTACGGCACCGTGAAATGGTTCAACGACGCCAAAGGCTTCGGCTTCATCTCGCCCGAAGACGGTAGCGCCGACGTGTTCGTCCACTTCTCCGCCATCAGTGCGAAGGGATTCCGCAGCTTGCAGGAAGGCCAGCGCGTCACCTATCAGCTGACGCAAGGACCGAAGGGCGCACAAGCGTCCGAGGTAGCGGTGGCCCCCGCAGGGTGATCGACTTGCGATATCTGAATTCCAGGACGCGATCCGGATCGGACTATTCCCAAGGCCCCGCCCAGGCGGGGCCTTTTTCTTGCCCGGTGCGCGCATGAGCCGCGCGCTGCGCATCGGCATCGTCGGCTACGGCAGCGGCGGCCAGGCCGCGGCCTTGCTGCTCTCGCGCGACGGCCATGCCGTGGACGTGTTCGAACGCGCGCCGGTGCTGGGGCCGGTGGGCGCGGGTTTCCTGCTGCAACCCACGGGCTTGTCGGTGCTGTGGGAACTGGGCTTGCTGGATGCGGCGCTGACCCATGGCGCGCGGGTGCGGCGCCTGTACGGCGAGACCGTGGCCGGGCGTCCAGTGATGGACATGCGCTACCGCGAACTGGACGCGTCCTACTTCGGCCTGGGCCTGCAGCGCGGCGCTCTGTTCGCGGTGCTCGACCAGGCCTGGCAGGAAGGGCGGCGCGTGCATTGCGGCCGCAGCATCGTCGCCGCCGATGCCGAGCAGGGTCTGTTGCGCGATGCCGACGGCGTCGAACACGGGCCCTACGATCTGCTGGTGATCGCCAACGGCGCGGCGTCGCTGCTGCGCGACGCGGTCGCACCGCCGGCCTTGAACCGGCCCTATCCCTGGGGCGCGCAGTGGTGCCTGGTGGAGCGCGCCGACTGGGCCTGGCAGGACGAACTGCGGCAGCGCTACGTGGGCGCGCGGCGCATGATCGGCATGCTGCCGGTGGGTACGCGGCCGGACGATGCGACGCCGCGGCTGAGTTTTTTCTGGAGCTTGCCGGTGGCGGCACTGGACAGTGAGGCGGTGAGCGACGAAGGCGCCTGGCGCGCGGCGGTGACGGCGGTATGGCCGGAAGCCGCGCAACGCTTGCGCGACACCGCGGTGCCGCAAGGCCTGGCGCAGGCGCGCTACCGCGACACCGTGGCCAAGCGCTGGCATCGTGGCCGCGCGGTGCTGCTGGGCGATGCCGCGCACGCGATGAGCCCGCAGCTGGGGCAGGGTGTGAACATGGCGCTGATGGACGCGCTGGCGCTGCGCGATGCCCTGCGCGAGGGCGGCGGATTGGAATCGGCCTTGGCGCGCTACCAGCGCGTGCGCCGCCTGCACGTGGGCATCTACCACTTCTGGAGCCGCTGGTTGACGCCGCTGTTCCAGTCCGACCACGACCGCATCGCCGCGCTGCGCGACCGCATGTTCCACCCGCTCTCGCGCGTGCCCGGGGGGCGCGGGCAGATGCTGCAGGTGCTGACCGGCCTGCGCCGCGGCTGGCTGGGGCGGCTGGCCTTGCCGTCGGAATTCCTGAAGGCACTGTGCGAGCGTGCCGGGTAGCGGCGGCTGGACGATACGTCGGTTTCTGTGAGCGCGGGAGTCTTCCGACTCTTCGTCATTCCGGCGCAAGCCGGAACCCATCTTGATCTTGCTCGTCCTGCGCACGGGAAAGCCCAGGTCAAAGTGGGTTCCGGCTTGCGCCGGAATGACGGCCAACAGAGGCACCAGGCGCGCCCAGCATCGATTAGGCGGACGCGGCTGGACTCCGGCCAGCGCTTGCGTCCAGTCGTTGGTCGGCTCTAACGGCCCAGGTCTAGAATTGGCGCAGAAGGAGCCGGGATGCTCCACTGGAGCCGCCGATGTCCGAGCCGTCCAACAACGCGCTGCCGCCGTTCGCCACCCATCGCGTCGAGAACCAGCCGCCGCCGTTCGCGCCGCGCGATCTCTGGCGCGACGACCACGCGTTACGCGAGGCGGTCGAACGCGAGGGCGGCGGCGCGCATGCCGACGCCCTCGCGCGCTACGGCGCGCTGGCCGGCGACAGCCTCTACGCGCTCAGCTTCGACGCCCACCGCGACCGCCCGCGCCTGCGCAGCCACGACCGCTACGGCCAGCGCACCGACCTGGTCGAGTTCCATCCCAACTACCACGCGCTGATGCAGGCGGCGATCGAGCACGGCGTGGCCGGTTACTCCTGGCATCGCCCGGGCCCCGGCGCGCATGTGGCGCGTGCGGTGCTGAGCTATCTGCATCATCAGGTCGAACCCGGCACCAGCTGTCCGCTGACCATGACCCACGCCGCGGTGCCGGTGCTGCGGCATGCGCCCGCACTGGCGCCATGGGCGGCCAAGGCCGCCGCGCCGCATTACGACGGTCGCGACCTGCCCATGGCCGACAAGGCCGGCGTGACCCTGGGCATGGGCATGACCGAGAAGCAGGGCGGCTCGGACGTGCGCGCCAACGCCACCGTCGCCACGCCGCTGGGCGGCGATGCGTATCGTCTGGTCGGGCACAAGTGGTTCTTCTCCGCGCCCATGTCCGACGCCTTCCTGGTATTGGCGCAGGCGCCCGGCGGTTTGAGCTGCTTCCTGCTGCCGCGCTGGCGCGAGGATGGCAGTCGCAACGCGCTGCGGTTGATGCGGCTCAAGGACAAGCTCGGCGACTGGTCCAACGCCTCGTCCGAGGTCGAGTTCGAAGGCGCCTGGGCGCAGCGTATCGGCGAGGAAGGCCGCGGCGTGGCCACCATCATCGAGATGGTCATGCTCACCCGGCTGGACTGCATGCTCGGCTCGGCCGCGGAAATGCGCATGGCCCTGGCCCAGGCGCTGCACCACACGCGCCACCGCCGCGCCTTCGGCAAGACCCTGGCCGAGCACGCGCTGATGCGCAACGTGCTGGCCGATCTGGCGATCGAGTCCGAGGCCGCGCTGCAGTTCTCGCTGCGGGTGGCGCGCGCGGTAGACCGCGCGCCGCAGGACCCGGCCGAAGCCGCGTTCGCGCGCGTGGCCACCGCGGTGGGCAAGTACTGGATCTGCAAGCGCGCGCCGGCTTTCGTCAATGAAGCGCAGGAATGCCTGGGCGGCGCCGGCTACGTCGAGGAATCGCTGCTGCCGCGCCTGTACCGGCAGGCGCCGCTGAACTCGATCTGGGAAGGCAGCGGCAACATCCAGTGCCTGGACGTACTGCGCGCGCTGGCGCGCGAGCCCGAGGCCGGGCCGGCCGTGCTGGACGAGCTGCGGCGCGCGCGTGGCCTGCATCCTGCGTTGGACGCGCGCAGCGACGAACTGGCGCAGGCCCTGGGCGGCCGCATCCAGGAAGCGCAGGCGCGGCTGTGGACCGAGCGCCTGGCGCTGGCGCTGCAAGCGGCCGTACTGCTGCGGGCCGGCAGCCCCTGCGCCGAGGCGTTCTGCCGCAGCCGCCTGGACAGTGCGCACGGGCTGGTGTTCGGTACCTTGCCGAGCGATGTGGACTTCGAAACGCTGTTGCAACGCGCGTTGCCTGAGTGAAGCCGCTGCATGCCGCCGCCGTGTTCGCATTGCTGGCCATGGCCGGCTGCGCTTTCGAGCCCGCGTCCGCCCCGGTCGCAACGCAGGCCACCGCGGCGCGCCGAGCGCCGCCGCCGTTGGCGCCATCGGAACAGCGCGCCGACCGCATCGTGGTCGACAAATCCGAGCGACGCATGCAACTGCTACGCGAGGGACGCGTGCTGGCCAGCTATCGCATCGACCTGGGCGACGCGCCCAGCGGGCACAAGCACCGTCAGGGCGACGAGCGCACGCCCGAAGGCGAGTACCGCATCAGCGAGCGCAATCCCAATAGCCTGTTCCATCTATCGCTGCGCGTGTCCTATCCCAATGCCGCCGACCGCGAGCAAGCGCGCGCGCAGGGCGCCGATCCGGGCGGCGACATCATGATCCACGGCGGTAGCGCGCGCTGGTGGCGCGAGGACTGGACCGACGGCTGTGTGGCGGTGACCGATGCGGAGATAGAGCAGATCTGGCAGCGCGTGCCGGTGGGCACGCCGATACGCATCGACCCCTGAACCAGGGCGCGCGACGGCCGCAAACGCGCACGATTGGGTTGCATGTGCTTGCGCGGGTTCGAACGGCCGCCGCATCGTCGTTCAGACGTTAATTCGCTCTTCACCGCGATGAACATCGCCGGGTGCGATGCGTTCTTGTGATTCGCTTCAAGAATCCGCTGTGATCCGGGTCTGTGCACGGCGATTGCCGCCGGCGCGGGCGTTTGCTTCCTTGGACCGGCCTGTCGCCCGTCGTGGCACGGAACGCGCCCCGGCGCAGGCCGCCGCCGTCGTGCGGCGCCTTGGCCCACATCCGGGCCCATTCAAAAGAGCGCAAACGCTCGTCTCAGGAGGAGTACGCCATGCAAGGTTCCAAGGTACGTCGCAACCTGCTGTCGCTCGCCGTCGCCGCCGTTTCCGTCACCGCCATCGGCGCGGCCACCGCCGCCGATCAGGTCGATTCCGAATTGAAGTTCGCCATGCAGCGCGATCTGGGGGTGATGCCCGGTCAGCTGTCGCAATACCTGAAGGTCGAGCGCATCGCCGAGCAGCAGGCCGGCGCGGCCCAGCGCCGTTTCGGCGCGGGCTATGCGGGCAGCTGGATCGAGCGCAAGGCCGACGGTTCGTTCGGTTTCGTGGTCGCCACCGCCGGCGCCCAGGCCGACGCGGTGCCGGGCGCCGAAGTGCGCCGCGTGCGTTACAGCCTGCGCCAGCTGCAGGCCGCGATGGACCAGCTCGACGGCAACGGTCGCGGCCGCGTGCTCGGCATCAGCAAGGCCTACAGCGGCGTGCATTCCTGGCACGTGGATCCGCAGAGCAATTCGGTGGTGGTCTCGGTCGCGCCGGGCGCCAGCGAGGAAGCGGTGGACCTGGTCGCCGCCAGCGGCGCCGACGCGTCCACGGTGCGCTTCGTCGAATCCATCGGCGAGCCGCGCACGGTGGCCAACATCATCGGCGGCATCGAATACACCATCAACAACCAGTACCTGTGCTCGGTGGGCTTCTCGGTCACGCGCGGCTCGACCAAGGGCTTCGCCACCGCCGGTCACTGCGGCTCGGCCGGCGCCACCGTGCGCATCGGCGGCGCGGTGGTGGGTTCGTTCTCGCAGTCCAACTTCCCCGGCACCGACCGCGCCTGGGTGCAGGTGGGCTCCACCCACACCCTGCTGCCCTACGTCAGCAACTACAGCGGCGGCAACGTGATCGTGCGCGGCAGCACCGAAGCGGCCACGGGCGCGGCGGTGTGCCGTTCCGGCCGCACCACCGGTTACCGCTGCGGCACCATCACCGCCAAGAACGTGACCGTGAACTATCCGCAGGGCGCGGTGTACGGCCTGAGCCGTTCCAACGCCTGCGTGGGCGGCGGCGACTCCGGCGGTTCCTGGATCACCTCGGCCGGACAGGGTCAGGGCGTGAGCTCGGGCGGCCAGATCCCGCAGGGCAGCAACAACAACTGCGGCGTCCCGCAGGCGCAGCGGGTGACGTTCTTCGAGCGTCTGAACCCGATCCTGAGCCAGTACGGGCTGACCCTGGTCCGCCAGTAACCGCGCAAGCCCATCGGGCGCTCCGCACTCGCGGAGCGCCCGATGCGTGCGATGCGGTCAGTCGGCCGCGCCTTCCAGCACCGCGGCGCGACGCTTGCGGCTGAGCTTGGCCAGCGCCTGCCGGTAGGACCAGTCCACCAGTTCGCGCAGGTAGTCGGCCGGCACCGTGCGCACGTCGACGATGGTGACCCAGCGGTAGCGTCCCATCCAGCGCGCGGGCTTGATACCGGGCACGCCGGTGAGTTCAAGGAAGCGTTCGGGCGTGACCTTGATGCTGAAGCGCCAGCGTTCGGGTTCGCTGGTCTTGAAGTAGGCGAACGTCTTGCCGCCCACGCCGTAGGTGAGGATGTTGGCCGGGTGGCCGTGCTCGGTGGCGACGGCGCCCGGGTAGCGGCCGCAGTGGCGTTTCAGCGCGGCGGTGTCCATCGCCGGCTCAGTCCAGGAATTGCAGCTTGGCCAGTTCGGCGTACAGCCCGCCCTGGGCCAGCAGTTCGTCGTGGGTGCCTTCGGCGACGATGCGGCCGCGGTCCATGACCACGATGCGGTCGGCCTTGAGCACGGTGGCCAGGCGGTGCGCGATCACCAGGGTGGTGCGGCCGCGCATCAGCGTTTCCAGCGCCTGCTGCACCGCGCGCTCGCTCTGCGCGTCCAGCGCGCTGGTGGCCTCGTCCAGCAGCAGGATGGGCGCGTCCTTCAGCAGGGCGCGGGCGATGGCGATGCGCTGCTGCTGGCCGCCGGACAGGCGCGCGCCGCGCTCGCCCAATTCGGTGTCCAGCCCCTGCGGCAGGTCGTCGATGAAGTCGGCGGCGTAGGCCGCGCGCACCGCGGTTTCGACCTCGGCGTCGTCGGCCTGCAGGCGGCCGTAACGGATGTTGTCGCGCGCGCTGGCGGCGAAGATGGTCGGCTGCTGCGGCACCAGGGCGATGGCCTCGCGCAGCGCGGCCGGGTCGAGCAGGCGCGCGTCCATGCCGTCCACGCGCACCGTGCCGGTCTGCGGATCGTGGAAGCGCAGCAGCAGCGAGAACACCGTGCTCTTGCCGGCGCCGGAGGGGCCGACCAGGGCCACGGTCTCGCCGGGGCGCACGCGCAGGTTGAAATGTTCCAGCGCCGGCAAGTCGGCGCGCTGGGGGTAGTGGAAGCCCACGTCCTCGAACACGAGCTCGCCGCGCACCGGCGCGGGCAAAGCCTGCGGCTGGGCGGGGGCGGCGATGGCGTTGTCTTCGTTGAGCAGTTCGCTGATCCGGCCCATGCCGCCGGCCGCGCGCTGCAGGTCGTTCCAGACTTCGGCCAGGGCGCCGACCGAGCCGCCGGCGATCAGCGCGTACAGCACGAACTGGCCCAGGGTGCCGGCGCTCATGCGCCCACCGACCACGTCGTGCGCGCCCGACCACAGCACCAGCACGATCGCGCCGAACACCAGGGTGATGGCCACCGCGGTGACGATGGCCTGCGCGCCGATGCGCTTGCGCGCGGTCGCCACGGCGACCTTCAGCGCCGCGCCGAAGCGGCCGCGCTCGTAGGGTTCGCGCGCATGCGCCTGCACCGTGCGCACCGCGCCCAGGGTTTCCGCAGCCAGCGCATTGGCGTCGGCCACGCGGTCCTGGCTGGCGCGCGAGATCTTCTGCAGGCGGCGGCCGCCGATCACGATGGGCAGCACCGCCAGCGGTATGCCGACCAGCGCATAGGCGGCCAGGCGCGGGCTGGTCACGAACAGCATGCCGATGCTGCCGATCACGGTGACCGAGCTGCGCAAAGCCACCGACATGCTGGAGCCGACCACGCTGCGCAGCAGCTCGGCGTCGGCGGTCAGGCGCGAGACCAGTTCGCCGCTGCGGCTGCGGTCGTGGAAACCGGCGTCCAGACCGATCAGGTGCGCGTACAACTGCTGGCGCAGGTCGGCGACCACGCGCTCGCCCAGCAAGGACACGAAGAAGAACCGCGCCGCGGTCGCCAGCGCCAGGGCCACGGCCACCACGAACAGCAGCACGAAGGCGCGGTCGATCGCGCCGCCGCCCTCGGCGAAGCCCTGGTCGATCATGGTCTTGAACGCCGGCGGCAGGCTCAGGGTGGCCGCGCTGGAGGCGGCCAGCGCCACCAGCCAGGCCACGAACAGACCCAGGTGCCGGCGCACGAAGGGCCACAGGGTGCTCAGGCTGCCGATCGGCGCCTTGGCGGAGGGCGGGGCCGGCGAGGCGGCGGCGGAGTCGGTCATCGGCGGTCAGTCGGGGGCGTCTTCGACGAGAAGACGTACCCGATCACGGGTGGCGTCGCGCAGCTGCGCTTTCAAGGCGTCCAGGCCCGATTCGGGCAAGCGCGCACGCAAATGGGCGCCGTCGGCGTCGTAGCGCTCGTCCAGCTTGTCCGCGCCGTGCGCGGCCAGGGCGGCGTGGACCGCGCCAGTGTGTTCGAACGGATAGCGCAGGGCGACGGTGCGGCTCACGATCAGCGCGCGGCGTTCGGCGCGGCGCAGGCATTCGGCCGCGCAGCCACCGTAAGCGCGGACCAGGCCGCCGGCACCGAGCTTGATCCCGCCGTACCAGCGCGTCACCACTGCCACCACCTGGTCCAGGCCCTGGCCGTCGATCGCGGCCAGGATCGGCCGGCCGGCGGTGCCGCTGGGCTCGCCGTCGTCGTTGAAGCGGTACTGGCCGCCGATGCGGTAGGCCCAGCAGTTGTGGGTGGCGGCCGGATCGGACACCCGCGCCAGAAACGCCAGCGCCGCCTCGGGCGTGGCCACCGGCGCGGCCAGGGTCAGGAAACGGCTGTGCTTGACCTCGATCTCGTGCGAGACCTCGGCCGCGAGCGTGGCCGCGCTCACGGCGCGGGCCTCATCGCGGCTGCAGCGCGCGCAGGTCGGCGGGGATGCGCACGCGCGGATGGGCCTTGCGGAACTCGCCCAGGCTGGCGCGGGCCTCGTCCAGGCGGCCGGCGTCGCGGCGCGCGCGGATGCGTTCCAGCCACTGGGTGCGTTCCAGTCGCTGGTCCTCGCCGACCGGCGGGAACGCGGCGTCGCGCGCGAAGTTCCCGACCGGCTGGGCGGGTTCGACGTCGGCACGCTTGATCCGCGAACCGGTGACCTCGATGCGGTCCAGCGCGACCGATTCGCGCGCCTCGGCTTCGCGCTGCGCGCTGTAGGCCTGCTTGGCGGCGTCGGTTTCGCGCCGCTCCTGGTGGGCGGCGGCCTGCTTGGCCTCGGCGGTGTCGGCGCGCGCCTTGGCCGCGTCGGCGGCGAGGCGGGAGCGCGACGGCACCAGGCCGAAGTTGTCCTCGCGCGCGGCGCCGCCGGCGGGCGCTATGGCCGGCGCGGCGGCGGGCATGGGCGGCGCAGCCATGGGCGCGGCGCTGGCGGCGGCGTCTTGCGCGATCTCGCCATAAGCCATCGACTCCGCGGGCGCGGGCGGCACGCTGCGCTGCCGGCGCGGCTCCGGCGGCGCCGGTTCCGGGAATGCCTGCGCGCTGCGTGCGACATCGGCGGCGGGCTTGGCCGCCGCCGCCGGTGCCTGGGCCGCGGCCGACAGCTCGCGCCGGTCCATCCGGGCTTCGGGCAGGGCCGCCGCATCCGCCGGCGGCGGAGGCGGGGCGATGGTCGCGCGCGGGCGCTGGATCATCTCGGCGGCGGTGTAGGCATCGCCGGATTCGTGGCTGGGTGCCTCCCGCGACGGCGCGATCGGGCGCAGCTGCCAGACCACGCCCACGGCCAGGGCCAGGGTCGCGGCGATGCCCATGCCGGTGATCAGGCTGCCGGGAATCGCGCTCAGCGCCCAGCGCCGGCGCGCGCGCTGGCTGGCGGCCTGCGGCGCGCGCGGCGAGGCGGCCGCCGCGGCGTGCGCGGCGGCCAGGATCCTGGCGTCCAGCGCAGGCGACGGACCCTCGTGCGGGCCCAGCCGCGCCAGGCGGTCGGCCAGGGCGCGTTCTTCGGGCGACAAGGGGTCGGGGGTCTGGCGCTTCATTCGTTCAGCCTCGATCGCAGCTTGTCCATGGCGTAGCGCAGCCGCGATTTCACGGTTTCTCGTCCGGCGCCGGTGATCTCGCCGATTTCCTCCAGGCTCAGCTCCTGCTCCAGCCGCAAGATCACCACCTCGCGCTGTTCCTCGGGCAGCTCCTCGATCGCGCGCTGCAGGCGGCGGCGCTGTTCGAACTCGGACAGCTCGCGCTCGGGCGTGGTCGGGTCGGGCACGCGCGCGGCGCGCTCGTCGCCGTCTTCGGGGGCGGCCGGGCGGTGCTTGAGCGCGCGCCAGTGGTCGTTGAGGCGATTGTGGGCGATGCGGTACAGCCAGGTCGTGAACGCGGCGTCGGGCTTCCAGCCGTGGCGCGCGGCGATCACGCGCTGCCAGACGTCCTGGAAGAACTCATCGGCCAGCGCCGAATCGCGCACTTGCCGCAGCATGAACCGGTACAGCGGGCCGCGGTGGCGCGCGTATAGGGTCTCGAACGCGACGGTGTCGCCGGCCGTCCAGGCCAGCATCAGTACGTCGTCGCTCGCGTCCGCTGCCGAATTCATCCGCGGCAGGGTACGGGTTGGCGCCGCCGACGGGAAGCCATGGGACCGGCTGGGGATGGCGTGCGGGGCGGCGCGCAGGGCGGGGAGGGTGGCCAGGTGCATGTCCGGACGAACGGCCCAAGGGCCGCGACGGGGTTGGCGGTTCGCGGGCGGCCGGTCAGGCTATGCTTCGAATTGCGTTCTAGTCCGTGAACGAAGTCAGGGGCCTGTAGCGGTGCAGACAACCGGAAGGCCAGCCGCCGGCGCCAACACGGAGGCGCCCGCAGTGGGCAATGCGCTGGCCGGCGCGTTGCGCGAGGCGCTGCCTGCGGGCTCGCAGGTGGCGGTGCGCTGGCGCGACGGACGCGGGCTGTACGGCGGCTCCGAACTCGGCGCGGACGCCCAGGACCGCGCCGACTCGCTGCTGAACGGCAGCCGCGCCGCCTGCAGCGAACAGCGCCTGGAAGCCGCCTGGGACCTGGACGACGGCACCCGCGTGTCCTTGTGCGCGCACGCCGGCGCGCCGCTGACGGCGGAGGCCGGCGCGGCCTGGCTGGCGCTGGCGCAGCGCCTGGTCGGCGCGCAACTGGTGGCCGCACGTGCGCAGGCGCGCGCCGAATCGCTGGAAAAATCCGAGCGCCTGCAGCAGGCGCTGTACGAGATCGCCGACCTGGCCGGCTCGGACCTGGAAATGGTCGACATGCTGCGCCGCATCCACGGCGTGGTCGGCGGCCTGATGTACGCCGAGAATTTCTACATCGTGCTCTACGACGATGTCCGCGACAGCCTGCGCTTCATCTATTTCGCCGACCGCATCGACCCCTACGTGGCCGAGCCGGATCTGGAAATCCGCGCCGCCGAGATGCCCAACAGCCTGACCCTGGCGCTGCTGCGCCATGGCGAGCCGCTGCTGGGCCCGTCGGTGGCGATCCGCGAACAGCTGGACGTGCCGCGCGACATCGCCCACGGCCCCGACAGCGAGGACTGGCTGGGCGTGCCCATGCGCCGCGAAGACCGCGTCTGCGGCGCGATCGTGGTGCAGAGCTACGACCGTCCCGACCTGTACGGCGAGGAGGAGCGCGCGCTGCTGGCCTTCGTCGCCCAGCACATCCTGACCGCGCTGGACCGCTTCCGCGCGCGCGAGGAACTGGAACGCCGCGTGGCCGAGCGCACCCAGGCGCTGCAGCTGAGCAACCGCGACCTGCAGGCCGAGATCATCGAGCGCCAGCGCGCCGAACGCCTGCAGCGCGCGCTGTTCCGCATCGCCGAGCTGTCGATCACCTCCGAGACCCTGGAGCGCTTCTACGCCCAGGTCCACGACGTGGTCAGCGAGCTGCTGTACGCGCGCAACTTCTACATCGCCCTGATCACCAACGACGGCGAACACCTGGAATTCCCGTACTCGATCGACGAGCGCGATTCCACCCGCGAAAGCCGGCGCCTGGGCTCGGGCCTGACCGAATACGTGATCAAGCGCGGCCAGGCCCTGCTCGCCGACCGCAGCCGCATCGCCGGGCTGGAGGCCGCGGGCCTGGTCCGCAGCCTGGGCTCGCAGGCGCATTGCTGGCTGGGCGTGCCGCTGTTCCGCGACGACCACGTGGTCGGCGTGATCGCGGTGCAGAGCTATTCGCCGGCGATCGCCTTCACCGTGCGCGACCAGGAGCTGCTGACCTTCGTCGCCCACCACATCAGCAACGGCCTGGCGCGCAAGCAGACCCAGGACCGGCTGGTGGCCGCGCATTCGGAACTGGAGCAGCGCGTGGCCTCGCGCACGCGCGAGCTGGCCCAGGCCAACGCCGAACTGCTGTCGCAGATCGGCGAGCGCCTGCGCGCCGAGCAGCAGCTCACCCACCAGGCCTTGCACGACGCGCTGACCGGCCTGCCCAACCGCAGCCAGCTGCTGGAGCGGCTGGAGAGCGCGATCGTGCGCGCCCAGCGCGACGTGCGCCGCCAGTTCGCGGTGCTGTTCCTGGATCTGGACCGCTTCAAGCTGGTCAACGACAGCGTCGGCCACGCGGCCGGCGACGAACTGCTGGTCGAAGCCGGCCGCCGCATCGTCAACGCGGTGCGCGGCGACGACACCGTGGCGCGCCTGGGCGGCGACGAATACGCGATCCTGGTCGACAACATCGACGGCCTGCGCGTGGCCGAGGAACTGGCCCAGCGCATCCTGCGCGCGCTGGGCGAGCCGTGCTGGGTGGCCGGGCGCGAGGTCTTTCCTTCGGCCAGCCTGGGCATCGCCATGTGGCACCCGCGCTACCGCAGCGGCGCCGAGCTGCTGCGCGACGCCGACGCGGCCATGTACCGGGCCAAGTCCGCCGGCCGCGACCGCTGCGCGGTGTTCGACGAGGCCATGCGCGAACAGGCGGTACGCATCCTGGACCTGGAAGCGGACCTGCGCCGCGCGATCAACGGCGACGGCTTCGTCGCCTTCTACCAACCCATCGTGCGCCTGAGCGACCGCAGCGTGATCGGCCACGAGGCCCTGCTGCGCTGGAGGCACGAGCGCCGCGGGCTCCTGGTGCCCAGCGACTTCATCGGCCTGGGCGAAGACAGCGGACTGATCGAGGAAGTGGACTGGCTGCTCTACGCCCAGGTGATGAAGCAGCTGGCGCTGGGCGGAGAGGGCTATGTGTCGGTGAACGTGTCGCCGCGGCATTTCCGCGCCGCCGACTTCGCCGACCGCCTGCTGCGCATGATCGACGAGGCCGGCGCCGACCCGCACCGGCTGCGCATCGAGATCACCGAAGGCGCGCTGCTGGACGACGTGCCGCGCGCGCTGCGCATGCTGCGCACCCTGCGCGGCCACGGCGTGCTCGCCCAGCTCGACGATTTCGGCACCGGCTTCTCGGCGCTGTCCTACCTGCACCGCTTCCCGATCGAGTGCCTGAAGATCGACCAGAGCTTCGTCGCCGGCCTGGTCGGCGAAACCCGTCCGGAGAGCGTGGCGGTGGTGCGCGCGATCCAGGCGCTGGCCGGCACCCTGGGCATCCACACCATCGGCGAAGGCGTGGAAAACGACGCCCAGCTCGCGGCCTTGCGCGAACTGGGCTGTGCCTACGGCCAGGGCTATCTGTTCGGGCACCCGGCCGAGGCTTACTCGACGCCGCTGCGCCAGGCGGTCAGTCGCTGACCGACGCGGTCCGCGGCTTGTCGCCCTCGATCTGCTGGCGGGCGCGTTCGACCAAACCGACGAACTCGCGACGCTGGCCCCAGCGGTCGTCCAGGCGGGTGGAGCGCGCGGCCGCGGCGATGCGGTCCCAGCCCCAGCCGTCGTAGCGGCTGCCGCCGCGCAGCGCATCGGCGAAGGCGGCCACCGCGGCGGCGAAGCGCATCGCCTCGCCCGGTTGCGCGCGCAGCTGCGAACGCAGGATCGGCGTTTCGATCAAGCGGCTGTCGCTGGCGCCGGGGCGCTTGTAACGCAGCTTGAGCGTGGCCACTTCGCCCGATCCGACGGCCTGCGGCGCGGGCTTGGTGCCGTAGCGCAGCGCGGGCAGGCGCGCGGCCGTGGAGCCGACCGGGGTCAGTTCGTACAGCGCGGTGACCTCGTGACCGGCGCCGATGTCGCCGGCGTCGACCTTGTCGTTGGCGAAATCCTCGTGCTTGAGCACGCGGTTCTCGTAACCGATCAGGCGGTACTCGGCGACCTGGGCCGGGTTGAACTCGACCTGGATCTTCACGTCGCGGGCGATGGTCAGCATGGTCGAGCCCATCTCTTCCACCAGCACCTTGCGCGCTTCCTGCAGGGTGTCGATGTAGGCGTGGTTGCCGTCGCCCACGTCGGCCAGCTTCTCCGACAACGCGTCGTTGTAGTTGCCCTGGCCGAAGCCCAGCGTGGTCAGGGCGATGCCGCTCTTGCGCTGGTCGGCGACCAGTGTTTCCAGAGCGTCCTGGCTCACGGTGCCGACGTTGAAGTCGCCGTCGGTGGCCAGGATCACCCGGTTCACGCCGTCCTTGACGTAGGCCTGCTTGGCCATGGCGTAGGCCAGGCGGATGCCGTCGCCGCCGTTGGTGCTGCCGCCGGCCTGCAGGCGCTCCAGCGCGTCGAGGATCTCGCCCTGGCGGTCGCCCGGGGTAGGCGGCAGCACCAGGCCGGCGGAACCGGCGTAGACCACGATGGAGATGCGGTCCTGCGGGCGCAGCTGCCTGGTCAGCAGCGAGAACGCGCTCTTGAGCAGGGGCAGCTTGTCCGGCTGGTCCATGGAGCCGGAGGTGTCGATCAGGAACACCAGGTTGGCCGGGGGCAGGGTGGCCTTGGGCACGTCGTAACCCTTGATGCCGATCATCAGCAGCTGGCGCTGCGCGTTCCACGGCGCGGGCGCGAGTTCGGTGGTGACCCGGAACGGAGTTTCGCGCGTGGCCGGCGCGGGGTGGCCGTAGTCGAAGTAGTTGATGAACTCCTCGGCGCGCACCGCGTCGGCGGGCGGGCGCTGGCCCTGGTTGAGCATGCGCCGCACGTTGGCGTAGCTGCCGGTGTCGACGTCGATGGAGAAGGTGGACAGCGGTTCGTCGGCGGTGCGGCGCACCGGGTTGTCTTCGCGCTCGGCGTATTTTTCGGTGTTGGCCGGCTGTTGCTGCGGCGGGGTGAGGTTCGCCTGCGGCAGCTGGGCCATCGGTGCGCCGGCGACTGGGGCGCTCTTCACGCGACTGCTGGTGACGACGATGCCGTCGAGGGACGGCTCGGCCGGGGCGGCGTAACCATGGGCGCGGACGAACGCCGGAGGCGGTGCGGGCGGCGGGGGCGGGGCCATGGCCAGGCGGGCCATGCGCCGTGCGCTCTCGGCAGGTTTGGCCTGCTGGCTGAGCGCCTTGGCTTCGGTCCGGTAGCGGGCGTCGGCCGTGGTTTCCGCCGCCGCATCGGCTGCCGAGGCGGCGGCATCGGCGGCGGCCATGGCGGCATCGACGGTCTGGTCGTATTCGGCCTGGCGTTGGGCGTCGCGGCGGGCCTGAGTGTCGGCCGCGCTGGGCGGGTCGTTGCGGGTGCTGTTCTGGCAGGCGCTCAGGGCCAGGGCGGCCAGGATGGCGGAGAGCAGGGCGGTGGTGGACTTGGGCTGCGGCGTGGCGGTCATGCGGGCGGTCCCCTTGGAGGTCCTAGGGGCAAACGCCCGGCCCGCGGGAATGGGGTTAACCGCCTTGGCCTTGGGGTAGGAGCGGCGTAAGCCGCGACCACGAACCCGCATCTACGACAAACCTTGCGACCCCCTGTAGGAGCTGCGCAAGCTGCGACCGCGAATCCTCACCTACGACGAAGGCTTCGGTTTCCGTAGGATCTACGCTCTCTGTAGGAGCGGCGTGAGCCGCGATCCGCTCCGAACTTGCGAAGGTGTTTGGGTGTGTTGGTTGAAGCAACAGCAACAGCTTCCGTCCGCAAGCGGCCGGGTCACTTTCTTTTGATAAGCGTCAAAAGAAAGTAACCAAAGAAAAACGCTTCGCCAGAGCTCCCTTGCGAGATCGGAGTGGGCGCGGGGATTTTTCGATGGCACATCCCTGTGCCAGCGAAAAACGGCGCACTTCCTGTGCGCCGCCCCCCGCCTTCGCGGGGGCAGGCTCTCCGGGTCTTCTATTGGACGGCGAGTTCGGTGCCCGAGCGAGGGTCAAGAGCATTCGCTGCGCTCATCCCCTCACCCTAGCCCTCTCCCGCAGGCGGGAGAGGGGACATATCCGACGCCGCTTGCCGCTTTAGCCCCTCTCCCGCCTGCGGGAGAGGGGTTGGGGTGAGGGCTGCGCGCTGCGCGTGGATCACGCCACCGGATCGCGTATCACCAGCAACCGCTGCTCGGTCATATCCTCGATCGCATAGCGCACGCCTTCGCGGCCCAGGCCCGAATGCTTCACGCCGCCATAGGGCATGTTGTCGACGCGGAAGCTGGGCACGTCGCCGACGATGACGCCGCCCACGTCCAGGCGGTCCCAGGCGCGCATGGCGTGGTCCAGGCGGCCGGTGAATACGCCGGCCTGCAGGCCGAAGTCGCTGTCGTTGACCTGCGACAGCGCATCGTCGAAGTCGTCGAACGGAGCCATGAACGCGACCGGGCCGAAGGCTTCCTGGCGGTACAGGTCGCTGTCGCGCGGCACCTTCTCCAGCAGCGTCGCCGGCAGCAGATTGCCTTTGCGCGCGCCGCCGGCGATGCGCTTGGCGCCGCCCTTGCGCGCCGCGTCGATCCAGGACTCGATGCGCTTGGCCGCGGCCTCGTCCACCACGGGGCCGATGAAGGTGCGCTCGTCGCGCGGGTCGCCCATGCGCAGCTGGGTCACCGCCTCCTTGAGCTTCTTGCGCAGCTTGTCGTAGATGGCGGCGTGGGCGTAGATGCGCTGCACGCTGATGCAGCTCTGGCCGCTCTGGTAGTAGGCGCCGAACACCAGGCGCTCGACCACGTGGTCCAGCGGCACGCCGGGGTCTTCGTCGACGATGCAGGCGGCGTTGCCGCCCAGTTCCAGCGTCACCTTCTTGCGCCCGGCGCGTGCCTTAAGCTCCCAGCCGATCAGGCCGCCGGTGAAGCTGAGCAGGGCGATGCGCTCGTCCTCGGTCAGCGCCGCGGCGTCCTCGTTGGAACAGCAGATCACCGAGAACGCGCCCTTGGGCAGGTCGGTTTCGGCCAGCACCTCGGCGATGATCAGCGCGCCCACCGGCGTTTTCACCGCCGGCTTGAGCACGAAGGGGCAGCCGGCGGCGATGGCCGGGGCGACCTTGTGCGCGACCAGGTTGAGCGGGAAGTTGAACGGGGTGATGAAGCTGCATGCGCCCACCGGCACGCGCTTGACCATGCCGCGGTAGCCGCGCGTGCGCGGCGAGATCTGCAGTTCGATCAGCTCGCCGCCCAGGCGGGTGGCCTCACCGGCGGCGATGCGGAAGGTGTCGATCAGGCGGGTGACTTCGCCGCGCGCGTCCTTGATCGGCTTGCCGGCTTCGATGCACAGCGCCACGGCCAGTTCCTCGTGGCGTTCGCTGAAGCGGCGCACGCAATGCTCGAGCACGTCGCGGCGCGCGTCCGGCGGGAACGCGGCCATGGCCTCGCGCGCCTTGTGCGCGGCGACGATGGCCTTGCGCACCACCGCCGCGTCGGCGAAGGCCACGCGGGTGGCGACCTTGCCGCTGTACTTGTCCAGCACCTCCAGGTCGGTGTTGGCCGCGACCGGGCGGTTGGCCAGGTAATAGGGGTAGCTGCTGTTGAGGCCGGAGCCGGCGGATTTCTTGGCGGAGGTCTTGGCCATGGGGGCGTCCTGTGGCGTAAGGAGAGGCGGGCGCTCAGCTCACCGCCGCGCTCAGGCGCGGGATGTCCTGGTTGAGGATACGGTCGTCGTCGCCGTAGTCGATGGGCACTTCGATCAGGTCCACGCCGGGCGTGTCCAGCGCGCGCTGCAGCAGCGGCAGGAACTGCGCGGTGTCGGCCGGGCGGTGGCCGCGCGCGCCGTAGCTTTCGGCGTAGCGGACGAAATCCGGGTTGCCCAGATCCATGCCGAAGCTGGGATAGCGCTCGTGCGCCTGCTTCCACTTGATCATGCCGTAGGCATCGTCGCGCAGCACCAGCACGGTCAGGTCCAGGCCCAGCCGCACCGCGGTTTCCAGTTCCTGCGAATTCATCATGAAGCCGCCGTCGCCGCAGACCGCGAGCACGCGCCGGTCCGGGTGGACGATGCGCGCGGCGATCGCCGAGGGCAGGCCCGCGCCCATGGTGGCCAGAGCGTTGTCCAGCAGCAGGGTGTTGGGCCAGCGGCAGCGGTAGCCGCGCGCGAACCACAGCTTGTACAGGCCGTTGTCCAGGCAGACGATGTCGCGCTCGCCCATGGCCGCGCGCACGTCGGCGACCAGGCGCTGCGGCACCAGCGGGTAGCGCGGGTCGGCGTTGCGCTCGTCGATCTGCGCGTCCAGCGCCGCGCGCACGCGGTCGAAGAAGGCGAAGTCCCAGTGCGGCTGCGGTGTGACCGCTTCGGCCAGCTGCCAGACCGCGTTGGCGATGTCGCCGATCACTTCGATCTGCGGGAAATAGACCGCGTCGACCTCGGCGCTGGCGTAGTTGACGTGGATCACCGTGCGCCGGCCTTCGCGCATGAAGAACGGCGGCTTCTCGATCACGTCGTGGCCGATGTTGACGATGCAGTCGGCCGCGTCCAGGGCGCGGTGGACGAAGTCGTGGTCGGACAGCGCGGCGTTGCCCAGCCACAGCGGGTCGGTCTCGTCGACCACGCCCTTGCCCATCTGGGTGGTGAAGAAGGGGATGCGCAACTTGGCGATCAGCGCGCGCAGCTGGCGCGCGGTGGCCTTGCGGTTGGCGCCGGCGCCGACCATCAGCACCGGGTGGCGCGCGCGCATGATCGCCGCCGCCGCGTGCGCCACCGCCTTTTGTTCGGCGGTGGGGCGGCGCGCGTACGAGGGCGGGATCAGCAGCGCCTGGGTCGGGTCGCCGGCGATGTCCTGCGGCAGTTCCAGATGGGTGGCGCCGGGGCGCTCCTCTTCGGCGCGGCGGAAGGCCTCGCGCACGCGCGCGGGGATCGCGTCGGCAGAGACGATCTGGCGGGTGTACTTGGTCAGCGGGCGCAGGGTGTCGACCACGTCGACGATCTGGAAATGGCCCTGCTTGCTGGTCTTGATCGGCTTCTGTCCGGTGATCATCAGCATGGGCATGGCGCCGAGCTGGGCGTAGGCCGCCGCGGTGACCAGATTGGTCGCGCCCGGGCCCAGGGTGGACAGGCACACGCCGGCCTTGCCGGTGAGGCGGCCGTAGGTCGCGGCCATGAAGCCGGCGGCCTGTTCGTGGCGGGTCAGAACCAGGCGGATGCGCGAGGTGCGCAGCGACTCGAGCAGGTCGAGGTTTTCCTCGCCGGGAATGCCGAAGACGTACTCGACGCCTTCGGCTTCGAGCGCGGCGACGAACAGGTCGGACGCCTTGGTCATGCGCAACTCCGTGACGGGGCCGGGCCCGGTCCGGCGATGGTGGCGCAGATCGTGTTAGCGGTGGGCGATGGCGGGATAGCCGCGGCGGAACATAGCGTCGCGCTGGCTGGAGGCTTTGGGGTAGGAGCGGCGTGAGCCGCGATTGCGCGGCCAGTCGAAGGTGCGTGGTCGCGGTTCACGCCGCTCCTATCCCAAGGCTAAGACCTCAGGCCTCGCCCTCGCCGCCGCCTTCCACCTTCAGCCGCAGCTGCCCGTCCTGCACCCGCGCCTGCAGGCGCTCGCCCGGGGCGGCGTCGAGCACGCTGCGCACCACCCGGCCGTCCTCGCGCTGCAGGATGGCGTAGCCGCGCGCGACCGTGGCCAGCGGGCTGACCGCTTCCAGCGAGCGGGCCAGGCCGCGCAGTTGCAGCGACTGGTGGGCCAGACGCCGCAGCAGGGCCGCGCGCGGCCGCGGCGCCAACGCCGCCAGACGCTCGCGCAGGGCGGCCAGGCGGCGTTGCGGATGGGTCGCGCGCAGCACCGCGTCGGCGTGGCGCAGGCGCGCGCGTTCGCGCTCCAGGCGCCGCTGCCAGGCCGCGGCCAGGCGCCGGGCGGCTTCGTCCTGGCGCCGGCGCAAGGCGTCCAGGCGCGTCTGCGGGCGCAGCGCGTTGAGCCGCAGCGCGGCGCGGTCGCCGCGTTGCATGGCCTGGCGCAGCCGCTGCAGTTGCAGGCTGCGCAGACGCGCGCCCAGCTGGCGCAGGCGGCGCAGCAGTTCCTCGCGTTCGGGCACCAGCAGCTCGGCCGCCACCGACGGCGTCGGCGCGCGCACGTCGGCGGCGAAGTCGGCCAGGGTGAAGTCGGTCTCGTGGCCGATCGCCGATACCACCGGCACCGCGCTGGCGGCGATGGCGCGCGCCAGGCGTTCGTCGTTGAAGGCCCACAGGTCTTCCAGCGAGCCGCCGCCGCGCGCCAGCACCAGCACGTCGTAGCGGCCGGAGGCGGCCGCGCGCTGGAGCATGGCCACGATGCGTTCGGCCGCGCCGTCGCCCTGCACCGGTACCGGCAGTACCTCGGCTTCCAGCAGCGGGAAGCGCCGCGACAGCACGCTGAGCACGTCGCGCACCGCCGCGCCGCTGGGCGAGGTGATCACGCCCACGCGCGCCGGGTAGCGCGGCAGCGGCCGCTTGCGCTCGCTGTCGAACAGGCCCTCGGCCTGCAGCCGCGCCTTGAGCTGCTCGAACGCGCGCCGCAGCGCGCCTTCGCCGGCCTCTTCCATGTGGTCCAGTACCAACTGGTAGTCGCCGCGCGCCTCGTACAGGGTCAGACGTCCGCGCGCGAGCACGCGCAGGCCCTCGCGCGGCACGAACTGCAGCCAATTGCTCTTGGGCTTGAACATCGCGCAGCGCACCTGCGCGCGCGCGTCTTTCAGGGTCAGGTAGAGGTGGCCGGAGGCGGGGCGCGAGAGGTTGCCCAGCTCGCCCTCGACCCAGACCAGGGGAAAGGTGTCTTCCAGCAGGTTGCGCGCCAGGGTGTTGAGCTGGCTGGGGCTGAGGACTTCGTCGGGGGCGGCGGGGGGCATGGCGGTGCGGAGCGGTACGGCTTGGCTGCGGGGTGGCTCGGGCCGATGGTAACGCGTCCGGGGAGGCCGCCTGTGGATGCGCCGTCCGGGATTCATCCCGATTCGCCTGTCATCCCGCGTCTTCCAGCACGGTCATTCCCGCGCAGGCGGGAATCCAGGGCTCCATCCGGGCATGACGCTGAAGGCTCTGGATTCCCGCCTGCGCGGGAATGACGGCCGCCACGGCGCGGGTTTAATCCGGCATGAGCCGCGATGCGTGGCCCGGTCCTATCCTCCGCTGCCCGGGCGTTACAATGCGCGCATGAATTCCGACAGCGTCCTTCCCTGCGCCGACCCCGGCTTCGGCCCCCTGCCGCGGCGTTTGACCCGCTCCGTCCGCATCGGCGGCGTGGACGTGGGCGGCGGCGCGCCGGTGGTGGTGCAGTCGATGACCAACACCGACACCGCCGACGTCGCCTCCACGGTCAAGCAGGTGGCCGAGCTGTGGCGCGCCGGTTCCGAGCTGGTACGGGTCACGGTGAACACCGCCGAAGCCGCGGCCGCGGTGCCGCGCATCGTCGACAAGCTGGCGATGATGGGCATCGAGGTGCCGATCATCGGCGACTTCCACTACAACGGCCATCAGCTGCTGACCGCCGAGCCGGCCTGCGCGCAGGCGCTGGGCAAGTACCGCATCAACCCCGGCAACGTCGGTTTCGGCAAGAAGAAGGACAGCCAGTTCGCCACCCTGATCGAACTGGCGATCAAGTACGGCAAGCCGGTGCGCATCGGCGCCAACTGGGGTTCGCTGGACCAGGCGTTGGCCGCGCAGCTGATGGACGAGAACCACCTGCGCGCCGAACCCTGGGACGCGGGCCGGGTGCTGCGCGAGGCGCTGATCCGCTCGGCGCTGGATTCGGCCGCGCGCGCGGTGGAGATCGGCCTGCCGGCCGAGCGCATCGTGCTCAGCGCCAAGGTCAGCGGCGTGCAGGAACTGATCGCGGTCTACCGCGAGCTGGCCAACCGCGGCAATTACGCGTTGCACCTGGGTCTGACCGAGGCCGGCATCGGCAGCAAGGGCATCGTCGCTTCCAGCGCCGCGCTGGGCGTGCTGCTGCAGGAAGGCATCGGCGACACCATCCGCATCTCGCTTACGCCCGAACCGGGCCAGGCGCGCAGCAACGAAGTGGTGGTGGCGCAGGAGCTGCTGCAGACCATGGGCCTGCGCGCGTTCACGCCCATGGTCACCGCCTGCCCGGGCTGCGGCCGCACCACCAGCACCTTCTTCCAGGAACTGGCGCAGAAGGTGCAGACGCACGTGCGGGCGAAGATGCCGGAGTGGAAGATCAGCCACCCCGGCGCCGAGAACCTGACCCTGGCGGTGATGGGCTGCGTGGTCAACGGGCCGGGCGAATCTCGCCACGCCAACATCGGCATCTCGCTGCCGGGCACGGGCGAAGCGCCTTCGGCGCCGGTGTTCGAGGACGGCGAGAAGACCGTGACCCTGCGCGGCGAGGGCATCGCCGACGAATTCGTGGCCCTGATCGACCGCTACGTCGAGCGCAACTATGGCGCCCGCGGACCGGGCGCCTGAGTCCACCGCGCGCGGCGGCGACGCCGCGCTGGCCCAGGAGGCGCGTTTCGGCGCGGCCTTCCTGCGCCGCTACGGCCTGCGCCTGCTGCTGGTGTTCCTGGGCCTGCTGTTGCCGCTATGGGCCTTCGCCGAACTGGCCGACGAGATCCACGAGCAGGAAACCATACCCTTCGACGAACCGATCCTGCAGTTCGCGCATTCGCTGGCGCGCGAGGGCTTCGATCGTTTCTTCGTGCTGATCAGCAAGGTCGGCTATCTGTATGGCGTGGTGCCGTTCGACGTCGCCTTCGTACTGGTGCTGACTTACCTGCGCCGCTTCCGCGAAGCGACGTACGCGGCCATCGCTCTGGGAGGCTCGGGCCTGCTCAACCTGGCCGCCAAGCAGGCCTTCGCCCGCGACCGGCCCTCGCTGTGGGAGTCGGTGGCGCCCGAGCACAACTACAGTTTCCCCAGCGGCCATGCCATGGGCTCGGCTACCTTGGCCTGCGTGCTGGTGCTGCTGGCCTGGCGCACGCGCTGGCGCTGGCCCCTGGCCGTGCTGATGACCGCGTTCGTGGTCCTGGTGGGCCTGTCGCGGGTCTATCTGGGCGTGCATTACCCCTCCGACATCCTGGCCGGCTGGGCGGTGGCCACGGCTTGGGCGGTGGCGGTGTATTTGGTGGCGTTTAGGGGTGGGGTGGGGCCCTGGCACAGTACCGCTGCGAGTTAAGCCCGCCGAGACCGGCTGCACCTGGACTGTGTGTTAGCCCACATAGTCCCTTGCCGAATCGACACCCTCGATGTGCCAATTGAGGTAGGGCGATTCCCGTCCCTCCCCGTTGTTCCCCTATAGGCGCCCAGGGGAAGGCGCCCGATGGCGCCCAGAACGGCCTGCACATTCGCGGCCGCGAGCGCCGTCCCGCACGACTCTCCGATCAGGGCCGCCGGCCCGGCGCGATGCCGGGCGGGCGGCGTACGCATCGCGGTCATCGCATTAGGGGACGTAGCAATGTCGATACGATTCAACCGGTGGACGGTCGGGCTGGCGCTGGGTGCGCTGGCGGCGATCGCCGGAGCCTCGGTCATGCTGGGGGGCGGCTTCGGCGCTTCGGCGCCGTCGGTGGGCGGTGCGCCGCCGGCCGCGGCGGGCGGCGGCGGGAACATGGAGCAGCAGCTGCGCACTTACATCGTGGTCTACCGCGAGGCGCCGCTGGCGACCTACCGCGGCGAGATCCGCGGTCTGGCCGCGCCCGAGCGCCTGCCGGCCGACGGCGCGCCGCAGATGGCGCGCGCGCAGGCCACGGCGGCCGGCGAGGGCCGGGTCAACGTGCATAGCGCCAGCGCGCGCGCCTACCTCAGCCACCTCGACGGCGCGCAGCGCCAGCACGAGGCCAGCATCACCGCCGCCATCGGCCGCGCGCCGCAGGTGGAGCGGCGCATGCGCCACGCGCTCAACGCGGTGGTCACCGAACTCAGCGAGGCCGAGGCCGCGCGCGTGCAGCGCCTGTCCGAGGTGCAGTTCGTCGAGGAATACCGCGAGTACGAGCAGGACACCGACGTGGGTCCGGGCCTGATCGGCGCGCCGCCGCTGTGGAACGCGGCGACCAATCCGGTCAAGGGCGAGGGCATCGTCTTCGGCATCCTGGACTCGGGCATCAACTTCGGCAGCCCGTCGTTCGCCGCGCAGGACGAGACCGGCTACACCCACACCAATCCGTTGGGCGCCGGCGTCTACCTGGGCACCTGCGCCGCGGGCGGAGTGGACGAAGGCCGTTGCAACGCCAAGCTGATCGGCGGTTACGACTTCGTCTGCGGCGCGCCGGGCAACACCTGCGGCGCGGCCAATATCCGCGAGGAACCGGGCTTCGGCGACACCAACAGCCACGGCAGCCACACCGCGTCGACCTCGGCCGGCAACGTGCGCACGGTGCTGTTCAAGGGCCGCAACACCCAGATCTCGGGCGTGGCGCCGCGCGCGAACATCATCGCCTACGACGTGTGCTACACGAACACGGCCACCGGCCGCGGCCTGTGCCCGAACACGTCCTCGGCGGCGGCGGTCGACCAGGCCATCGCCGACGGCATCGTCGACGTGATCAACTTCTCCATCGGCGGCGGCGAAAACCCGTGGAGCGATTCGGTGTCGCTGGCGTTCCTCAACGCCGTCAACGCCGGCATCTACGTGGCCACCTCGGCCGGCAACAGCGGCCCGGGCCCGAACACCATGGGCCACCTGGAGCCGTGGACCGCGTCCACCGCGGCGGCGCAGCACGGCCGCCAGGACTTCGGTCCGGTGCTGCAGGTGACCGGCCCGGGTACGGTGCCGGCCGCGCTGCAGACGATCATGATGAACGAAGGCACCGGCGCGGTGCCGTTCGTCTCGCCGATGGCCAACACCACGCCGTTGAAGCTCAGCCCCGGCATCGACAGCGGCGACGACGGCTGCGCGGCCTATCCGGCCGGCACCTTCACCGGTGCGATCGCGGTGATCCGCCGCGGCACCTGTTCGTTCGTGATCAAGGGCAACAACGCCGCGGCCGCGGGCGCGGTGGCGGTGGTGATCGCCAACAACGCCGCCGGCGGCCTGGTTCCGACCTTGACCGGTGTGACCATTCCCGGCTTCGCGATGCTGCAGGCCGACGCCAACGCCGTGCGCGATTTCCTTGCCGGCAATCCGGGTACCGCCGGCATCACCGTGCTGCCGATTCCGAACACGCCCGACGTGCTGGCCGATTTCAGCTCGCGCGGACCGGCGGGCACCTACGACCTGCTCAAGCCCGACGTGGCCGCGCCCGGCGTGGCCGTGCTGGCGGTGGTCGCGGGCACGTCGATCAGCGGCTCCGAGGGCGCGGTGGGCCTGATGAACGGCACCTCGATGGCCTCGCCGCACCATGCCGGCGCCGCCGGCCTGATGCGCCAGGCGCAGCCGACCTGGACGGTACCGGAAGTGAAGTCGGCGCTGGTCATGACCGCCGAGCAGGTGATGTTCAAGGAAGACTCGGTCACCCCGGCCACACCGTTCGATCGCGGCGGCGGCCGCCTGCGCGTGGATCTGGCGGTGCGCGCCGGCCTGGTGCTCAACGAGACGCGCGCCAATTATCTGGCGGCCAACCCGGCCACCGGCGGCGATGCGGCCAACCTCAACCAGCCCAGCCTGGCCAAGGCGCGCTGCGTCGAGCGCTGCGTGTTCACCCGCACCTTCCGCAACACGCTGTCGGTGCGCCAGGGCTGGACGGTCAAGCTCAACGGCCTCAGCGGCACGATCTCGCCGGCGCTGTTCACGCTCAATCCGGGCGAGAGCAAGGCGGTCAAGATCACCGTCAACAGCTACCAGCTGCCGGCCGACGGTTCCTGGAACTTCGGCACCCTGGTGCTCACGCCGACCTCGATCGGCACCCTGGACCAGCCGACCCTGCGCCTGCCGGTGGCGGTGTCCGTGCCGCCGCCGGTGATCGCGCTCAATCCGGCGCAGATCGCGGCGACCCTGCCCGCGGGCGGTAGCGGCTTCGCCAACTTCCGCATCGACAACCTGGGCGGTTCGCGTCTGGATTACACGATCGACAACACCGGACAGGGCTCGCGCACCTTGCTCGACGCCCCGCGCGGCGCGGTCAGCAGCGGCTTCCGCGCCACGATCTATTCCGATCCGGCGACCGCGGGTTCGGCGGCGCAGTTCAGCGCCGACGACTTCACCCTGACCGAGGCCACGCGCATCGTGTCGCTATACACCGAGGGCTTCGTGTCCAGCGGTCAGCCGTTGGCGACCACGGCGACCAGTCTGACCTGGACCCTGTACCGCGACAGCGGCGGCAATCCGGAAGGCAATCCGCAGGCCTCGCCGGGCCTGGCAGTATGGAGCTACACCGCCGCGCCGACCGGTGCCGGTGTGACCCTCACCGGCGCCAACATCGGCCTCAACCTGACCGCCGCCGGCCAGAACGTGGACCTGCCGGCCGGCCGTTACTGGCTGGTGGTGAATGCCCGTTCCAGCTTCGCCAATCGTTGGGTCTGGTTCGCCTCCAACACCGGCGACAACGTGTTCCGCACCATCACCGTCACCACGGCCGGCGCAGGCGCCTGGACCGCAGGCACCGGTTTCCAGGGCCTGGCCTGGAACGTGGGCGCCACCAACGCCTGCGGCGCGCCGTGGATCGGCGCGCCGGTCAGCGCGATCGGACGCGTGAATCCGGGTGCGGTCGGCAACAACGCGCAGGTGCAGCTCAACGCGGGCGGCCTGAGCGCCGGCACGCACGTGGGCTTCATCTGCGTGGCCAGCAACGATCCGGTCAAACCCAAGGTCGCCGCGCGCGTCGTGCTGACGGTCACGCCGTAACCTTGCCTGGCTACTGTCGCCGGGCCCGCTTTCGGGCCCGGCGATTATTTCGATACCGGTACGGGCCGCGTTGCACGGCCCTTCCACACGATTCCTTAGGGGGAACTCCATGAAGCATCACCACTCGCTGTTGTCCGCTGCGCTGTTGCTGGCGCTGGCCGCACCCGCCACCGCCCTGGCCGGCGAACCCTGCCTGCTCGACGACGGCATCGGCGGCACCACCACCGGCGGCGCCACCGCGGCTGGCGGCGGCGCCACGGCTTGCGGCAGCGGCGCCACCGCCAGCGGCGACGGCAGCACCGCGGTCGGCGCGGCCGCCACCGCGAGCGGCACCGGCAGCACCGCATTGGGCGCCGACAGCGCCGCCGGCGGCGATCAGAGCACGGCGGTCGGGCAGGGCGCCCAGGCCGGCGGCTTCGGCGCCACCGCCAGCGGCAGCGGCAGCAACGCCAGCGGCGAATTCGCCACCGCCACCGGCACCGCCAGCGAAGCCAGCGGTCAATTCAGCAGCGCCAGCGGTGCCGGCGCGCGCGCCACCAACGACAACGCCACCGCCACCGGCGCCTTCAGCGAAGCCAGCGGCCTGGGCAGCACCGCGAACGGCTACAACGCCATCGCCAGCGGCGAACTCAGCAGCGCCAACGGCGCGGGCGCGTCGGCTTCGGGCAACGCCAGCACCGCCAACGGCGCCGGCTCCAGCGCCAGCGGCACCGGCAGCACCGCCACCGGCGCGCACAGCGTGGCCAGCGCCGACGGCGCCACCGCCAACGGCGGCTGGATCGACAAGGACGGCGACGGCGTGGTCGATCCGGACGAAGTCACCACCGCCAGCGGCCTGGAGTCCAGCGCCTACGGCGCCGGTGCGCAGTCCAGCGGCGCGCAATCCAGCGCCTTCGGCGGCGGCAGCATCGCCAGCGGCGTGGGCAGCAGCGCCTTCGGCCACGGCGCCCAGGCCAGCGGGCAGAACAGCAGCGCGATCGGCCAGGGCAGCAACGCCAGCGGCAACAACAGCGTGGCGCTGGGCTCGGGCTCGGTCGCCGACCGCGGCAACAGCGTGTCGGTGGGCAGCAGCGGCAACGAGCGCCAGATCACCAACGTTGCCAACGGCACTCAGAACAACGATGCGGTCAACCTGGGCCAGCTGCAGAACAGCGCCGCCACCACCCTGGCCAGCGCCAACAACTACACCGACACGGTCGCCGCGACCACGCTGGCCAACGCCAACAACTACACCGACACCGTCGCCGCCAGCACCCTGGCCAGCGCCAACAGCTACACCGACTCACGCGTGACCAGCAACAATGCCGTGGTGCTGAACCAGGCCAACGCGCACGCCGATGCGGGCGACGCGGCCACGCTCAACGCGGCCAACGCTCATGCCGATGCCGGCGACGTGGCCACGCTGCGCAGCGCCAACACCTACACCGACACGCGTTTCGCCCAGGCGATCGCGGCGCCGATGGCGGCCATCGACGACCTGCGCGGCGACATGGAATGGGGCTTCGACCGCGCCGACCGCCGCATCGACCGCGCCGGCGCGATGACCGCGGCGATGGTGCAGATGGCGACGTCGGCCGCCGGCATCCACACCAAGAACCGCGTGGCCGTCGGTGCCGGCTTCCAGAACGGCGAGCAGGCGCTGTCGATCGGCTACCAGCGCGCGATCAGCGACCGCGCCACGGTCACCTTCGGCGGTGCGTTCAGCAGCTCGGAAAGCTCGGCGGGCGTGGGCCTGGGCTTCGGTTGGTAAGTCCCGCGTCAGTCCGGGACATTGAACGGCGCCTTCGGGCGCCGTTTTTTTTTGTTTGGGGCCATGGCGGGAGCAAAAGCGAATCTCCCCCAACCCCTCTTTTACAAAGAGGGGAGCAGTGCGAGAAGCGACGCTGCTCTTGGTTCCCCCCTTTGAAAAAGGGGGCTAGGGGGATTTGCTCTTGCTCCCCCTCACCGATAAGCCAACTCCCGCTCCATCTGCAGCCGCTGCCGCAGATACTCATCGCGCGACAGCCCGCCGGGAATATCCCGCATCGCCATCACCTCGGCCACGATCCGCGCCTCGCGTTCCTTGTACGAGCGAAAACGCGGATCGTTGCGCTGCTGCGCGATCCATTGCGCGTTGCGCGCATCGGCGTGCGCGCGGTAGCGCTGCGCCAGCGCTTCGACCTGGCGCATCTGTTCGGCCTGGTCCGGCACGGTGGCCTGGATCAATGCCGTCCGCAGCAATACGGTCTCGCCGGCGGACAGCTCGCCCGCGCGCTCGTAGTCGTCGATGCCCTGTTCGATGTCGCGGCCGCGGCGCGCGCGTTCGGCCGCGTCCAGCGCGGCCGCGTCGCGGAAGTAGCGCTTGGCTTCGCTCTGGAAGGCCTGGCGGTCGCGCAGCGCCTGCGCTTGCGGCGTGCGCAACAGCGCGGCCTGGCGTTCGTTGCCGGCCGTCGTCGCGGGCGCTGGCGTGGCGGCGCTCGCGTGCGATTCGCGCGAGCGCCCCACCACGACCGCCGCGGCTAGCGCCGCGACGGCCAGGCCCGCCAACAACACGCGGGTGCGTTGCATACGGCCCACGCCTCAGCCCAGGAGCTGGTCGACCAGCCAGTACAGCAGGTTGAACGGCTTGGCCCGGTCGGCCTGGTCGTTGGCCTCGCTGGCGTCCACCACCTTGCCGCTGCCGTCGAGCACGCTGTCGATGAAGTTCTTCAGCTGCAGGTTCTGCGCCTGCACGTCGCCGTTCTTGAAGTCGACGATGGTGGTGCAGTGGCTTTCGTTGAGCGCGCGGTACTGCGGGAAGTAGCCGCCGAAGTTGTCCAGCCCGTTCAGGCGCGCCGACAGGCGCTGGGTGTCCTGGCCCCACTTGGCGTGGATCAACGCTTCCTTGGCGGCCTGGTTGGGCGCGGCCTGGATGTCGGCGTGGAAGCGCTCATACGAATACGAGGAGTAGTTGAGGTCCTGCCAGAAGTGGGTCGCGCCCAGGCGGTCGCCGCTGTGCTTGCTCGACAGCGCCGGGTATAGCGAGCCCAGTTCGTTGAGATCCAGCTGCGGCAGGCCGCTAGCCAGATAGGCCAGGGGGCCGTTGGGCGCGTCCAGGCCCCAGGCCACGCGGATGTGCGCCATCAGCGGCTGCGAGGGGTACTGCGCGGGATCGCCGTAGCGCGGGGTCGGGAAGATCGGGCCGGAGTCGTCGATCAGGAAGCTGCGCGTGGGCGCCAGGTCGCGGCGCAGCGGGTCGTAGTTGATCAGGCTGCCGGCGCCGCCGGCGCTGCAGCCGGTGCTGAGCATCTGGCCCGGGCGCGGCAGGTTGTCCTTGAGCCAGGCGGTGACCGCGCGCGAGTTGCGCAGGCCGTTGTGGTGCCACACCAGCGGCGCGTTCTGGTTGCTGGGATCGTTGTACACCGCGACCTTGTCGCCGCCGTAGATGTCGCCCGTGCAGTACGGCACGTAGACCATGTTCCAGTTCTGGGTCTTGACCGAATCGAAGGGGCTGACGCGGGTCACGAACGGGCTCACCAGGCTGGCGCCGGGATTGAGCAGGCTCATGTAGTCGTCGGGAATACCGTGCGGGTTGCGCGCGCCGCGGATGCCGCTCTGGCCGGAGCAGCTGGCGTAGTCCCAGCAGGCGCCGCCGCCTTCCATGTAGACGATGGTGTTGGTGGTGTTGGGCACGCGGTTGACGAAAATCTTGTACGGCGAGCCGTCGCCGCAGACCGCGCCGGTCTCGGCCGGCAGTTGCACCGTCTGCCACTGGTAGTAGGCGCCCGGGTCGAAACCGTCGGCCTTGTTGGCGTTGCGGCTGAGCAGCGGGTACTGGCCCTGGCGCTGCGCCGGCTGCACCGGATTGTCGGCGCGCGGCGGCGAGATCAGGTTGCTGAGGGTGCGGAAGAAACCGTAGTCGCCCACTTCCGCCTGCAGCGGCGGGCTGGCCAGCGCGACCGCGCCCCCCAGTAGGACGACGGCGGCGTATCGGATGAGTGCCATGGTTTTGCTCTCCTTTGCGTGATGAGTGCGGGCGCAGCCCGCGCGACGCGGCCCGGCGCCGATCCCCATCGGCGCGACCGCGGCAGCCCCCTGTCCATACTGCTGCGTCTGGATAGCCGCGCCGGCCCGGCCGGGTCAATCGCCGGCGCGGCGATGGCGCAGATTGGCCGCGAAGGCCGCCCTGGCTGTCCGTTTTTGTCCACCACGCCGTCACAGATCGGCGCGCGCGGGCGGCGCGGTTCGTGCGGCGCAACATGGCGCTGCGATGACAGAAGCGGGGCGTGGAGTTCGGTGTTGCGCGGATGGAGCGGCGCTTACTCGCCAGGCGCGGCGGCTTCGCTGGGGGCGGCCGAGGCCGCGCGGCGGGCGAGCACGGCTTCGCGGTGGGCGATGTAGGCGTTGGAGGCCAGGATGATGGCGGCGCCGGCCAGGGTCCAATGGTCCAGTGTTTCGTCGAACCACAGCCAGCCCGCGGTCGCCACCAGCGGCAGCTGCATGAAGCTGATCGGGGTCAGCGCCGAGACTTCGCCCAGCTTGAGCGCATGCGTCCACAGCACCTGGCCGCCGGTGCCGAGCACGCCGGCGGCCACGGCCCAGAACCACATCGTGCCCTGCGGCCACTGCCATACGAACAGCGCCGGCAGCAGCGACATCGGCACCCAGAACAGGTAGGTGTAGAGCACGATGGTGTTGGCCGAATCCACGCGCGAGAGCTGCTTGATCTGGATCGCGACCACACCGCTGAGCACCGCCGCGAGCAAGGCGATCAGGGTGCCTGAAGTGAACTCGGTGGAGCCGGGGCGCACGATCACCAGCACGCCGACGAAGCCGACCGCCACCGCCGCCCAGCGCCGCGCGCGCACCTGTTCGCCCAGGAACAGCACCGCGGCGATGGTCACGAACAGCGGGGTGGAGTAGGACAGCGAGATCGCCTGCGCCAGCGGCAGATGGCCGATGGCCCAGAAGCCGGCCAGCATCGAGCAGATGCCGATCGCGCAGCGGATGAAGTAGCGCGGCAACTGCCGGGTGCGCAGCTGCGCCAGCGGCGTGCCGCGCAGCAAGGGCAGCACGGCGAGCAGGCCGAAGAAGTTGCGGAAGAACGCGATCTCGAAGGTATGCAGCGACTGCGAGGCCAGGCGGATCACCACCGCCATCGCAGCGAAGCACAGGGTGCTGCCGAGCATGAAGGCGGCCGCGCGCAGCGGCTGCGGCAGCGGTGCGCTCACCAGCGTGCGCCGATCAGGCGCGGCTCGGGTTCGATGGCCACGCCGAAGCGCGCCTGCACCGACGCGGCGATGCGCCGGGCCAGGTCCAGCAACTGCGCACCGCTGGCCTGGCCGTGGTTGACCAGCACCAGCGCATGCGCGGCCGACACGCCGGCATCGCCGTCGCGGTGGCCCTTCCAGCCGCAGGCGTCGATCAGCCAGGCGGCCGAGAGCTTGCGGCTGTGTTCGTCGGCGCCGCGGAACACCGGCAGCGACGGATGTTCGGCCAGCAGCGCCTCGGCTTGCGCGCGCGGCAGGATCGGGTTCTTGAAGAAGCTGCCGGCGTTGCCCAACTGGGCCGGGTCGGGCAGCTTGCGCCGGCGGATCGCGATCACCGCCTCGGCCACCGCGCGCGGGGTGGGCGCGTCCACGCCCATCGCGGTCAGTTCCTCGGCGATACCGGCGTAGTCCAGGCGCAGCGCCGGCGTGCGCGGCAGGGCGAATTCCACCGCGGTGATCAGGTAGCGGTCCGGCGCGTGCTTGAACAGGCTGTCGCGGTAGCCGAAGCGGCAGGCGGCGTTGTCGAAGCGATGCAGGCGGCCGCTGGCGGGCTCGTACGCCTCCACCGCATGCACGAACTCGCGCACCTCCACGCCGTAGGCGCCGATGTTCTGGATCGGCGCGGCGCCGACCGTGCCGGGGATCAGCGCCAGGTTTTCCAGGCCGGCGTAGCCGGCGTCGAGCATGCGCATGACGAAGGCGTGCCAGGGCACGCCGGCGTCGGCGCGCACGATCGCGCCGTCGCAGTCGGGCGCCGCATCCAGGGGCTGCACGCGCTGGCCGCTGAGCGCCAGCACCGGGCCCTCGGGGTCGCCGGCGAACAGCAGGTTGCTGCCGCCGCCCAGCACCAGGGCGATGCCGTCGCGCAGTTCCGGGGTCTGCAACGCCTCGGCCAGGCGCGAGGCATCGGCCACTTCGGCCAATACCGGCGCGGTCGCAGCTACGCCGAAGGTGTTGCGCGTTTGCAGCGCCGCGTCGCGCCGCAGGGTGACGGCCGCGCTCATACCGAGGGTACGTTACCTCGGCTGGGCGCTTCCTTGCGGCGGCGCATGGCTTCCACGCATTCGCCCACCAGGGCCGGGCCGCGGTAGACCAGGCCGGTGTAGCACTGCACCAGGGTCGCGCCGGCGGCCATCTTGGTCACCGCGTCGGCGCCGGACAGGATGCCGCCCACGCCGATCATGGGGATGGACTCGGGCAGGCGCGTGCGCAGCATGCGCAGCACCGTGGTGGACTGGCCCATCAGCGGGCGCCCGGACAGGCCGCCGGTTTCGCCGGCGTGCGCGGCGCCTTCCACGGCGATGCGCGAGACGGTGGTGTTGGTGGCGATCACGCCGTCCACCTGCAGCTCGCTGAGTACGCGCGCGGCGGCTTCGATGTCGTCGTCGGACAGGTCCGGCGCGATCTTGACCAGCATCGGCACGCGCTTGCCGTGGCGCGCGCCCAGGCGTTCCTGCGCCTCGCGCAGGGTGCCGACCAGGCGTCGCAGCGACTGCTCTTCCTGCAGTTCGCGCAGCCCGGCAGTGTTGGGCGAGGAGATGTTGACGGTGACGTAGTCGGCCAGCGCGTACACGCGCTCCAGGCACAGCAGGTAATCGTCCTGCGCCGACTCGTTGGGGGTGTCCTTGTTCTTGCCGATGTTGATGCCGAGCAGACCGTGGCGGCGCTTGGCGCGCTCGACGTTGCGCACCAGGGCGTCGACGCCCTCGTTGTTGAAACCCAGGCGGTTGATCACCGCCTCGTGCTCGGGCAGACGGAACATGCGCGGCTTTGGGTTGCCCGACTGCGGGCGCGGGGTGACCGTGCCGACCTCGACGAAGCCGAAGCCCAGGCCGAGCAGGGCGTCGATGTGGGCGCCGTTCTTGTCCAGGCCGGCGGCCAGGCCGACCGGATTGGGGAAGGTCAGGCCGAAGGCCTTGGTCGGAAACGGCTTGGGCCGCGCCGACAGCAGCGGGTTGAGGCCGGTGCGGTATGCCGTTTCCAGCGCCGTGAGGCCGAGGCCGTGCGCGCGTTCGGCATCCAGTCCGAACAGAAAGGGGCGGGCGAGGCTGTACACGGGATCGCGGGCGTCCGCTGTAGACGAAGGCGCATTATCGCCCAAGCCAGTGTCGGGACGCGAGCCGGAACGCAGAGGAGCGGCTGCGGCCTTCACGCACTGCGTGCCGCTGAGCGCCATCGGGCCGTGCCCAAGGGCACGGGAGGAGACTACGCAGTGATGCTTGGGTGGGGCCTTGGATGTTCGGCTGGGCCGAAGTAAAGCGGAGCCCGCTCTCGCGGGAATGACGGTCTTGGGGACGCGGATCCACTCGATCACCGCCGCTTTAGCTCGTCATCCCCGCGAAGTTGGGGATCCAGAAACTTTAGAATCATGCCTGGATGGAGCCCTGGATGTTCGGCTCGGCCGAAGTGAAGCGGAGCCGCCTTCGCGGGAATGACGGTGTGGGGGGCGCGTCAGAGGGTGAGCGGTCGATTCCGATGCCTCGCGACGGTCTTGGGGTTGCGGATCTACCCCACCACGCCGCAGCACACGAAGAACACCACCAGGCCTATCAGCGGCAGCACCGCCAGCACCACCGGATAACCCAGCCACAGCCCGATCCGGGCCAGGCCACCGCCACCGGACCGTGCGCGGCCGCTGCGGATCGCGGCGCGTGCGCGATGGCCGGCGACCACCGCGAGCAGGCCGCTGCCCCAGGCCAGGCACGCGTACAGCGCCGGCAAGGGCAGGGCCGCGCGCAGGGCATAGGCGGCCAGCGCCGCCAGCGACCAGGCGCCCATGCCGGCCGCAGCGGCGACCAGGGGCGAGGGGCCGACCTGTTCCAATTCCGGACCGTTCATGGCCTGTCGCTCCGCCGCGGCGCGTGCGCCCACGGCCACAGCCTAACCGCGATGGTCGCGGTGGTCAGGGCGCCAGGCCGGTGCGCAGCGAGCCGGCCCAGTCCGGCCGGCCGTTGCGCTGGGCGATCGCGGCGGCGGCTTCGTGGTCGTAGTCGATCGCGAGCAGCTGCGCCTGCCAGCGGCCGCCGGCGTCGTCGAGCAAGGCGTAGCGGGCACGCGGGTCGCCGTTCTGCATGCGGTGCGGGCGCGGGTGTTCGGCGGCGTAGGCCTGCAGCCCGACGCTGCCGGGGTTCACCAGCAGGCGGCCGTCGTCCAGACGCAGCGCGCGCGGCACATGGGTGTGGCCGCACAGGATGACGGCGTGGGGCAGGGCGCCGGCGCGTTCGCCGGCTTCGGCTGGGGTGGCCGCGCGCGGTTCGCCGTCGGCGTCCAGGTGTTCGAGGAAATATTCGAGATCGTCGCGCGGCGTGCCGTGGCACAGGTAGACCGCGTCGTTGAGCGCGAGCGTGGCCGGCAGCGCGGCGATCCATTCGAGCTGGTCGGCGCGCAGCGCATCGCGTGCGTAAGCGTCGGACGCGCCCATGCGCGCGCGTGGCGTATCCAGCAACTGGCGTTCGTGATTGCCGCGGATGGTGGGCAGGCCCAGGCCCATCAGCAGGTCGGCGGTTTCCACCGGCTGCAGCGGGCCGGACAGGATGTCGCCCAGATTGACCACCGCATCGACGCCGCGCGCGGCGATGTCGTCCAGCACCGCGCGCAGCGCGTGCAGGTTGCCGTGGATGTCGGAGACTGCCGCGATGCGCATGCCGTGCTCCCGCAACGGGCCCGCCGCAGCGGGCCCGCCTGTTGCGTCCGGCCTTACAGGTCGAACTTGATGCCCTGCGCCAGCGGCAGCGCGTCGGAGTAGTTGATGGTGTTGGTCTGGCGGCGCATGTAGGCGCGCCACGCGTCCGAACCCGACTCGCGGCCGCCGCCGGTTTCCTTCTCGCCGCCGAACGCGCCGCCGATCTCGGCGCCGGAGGTGCCGATGTTGACGTTGGCGATGCCGCAGTCCGAACCGGCCGCCGACAGGAAGGCCTCGGCGGCCTTGAGGTTGGCGGTGAAGATCGACGAGGACAGGCCCTGCGGCACGTCGTTCTGCAACGCGACGGCTTCGTCCAGGGTCTTGAACTTCATCACGTACAGGATCGGCGCGAAGGTTTCGGTCTGCACCACCTCGGCGTCGTTGCCCAGGCCGGTGACGATGGCCGGCAGCACGAAGTTGCCCTTGCGGTCGATGCGCTCGCCGCCGGTCTCGACCTTGCCGCCGGCGGCCTTGGCCTTGGCGATCGCGTCCAGGTAGGCCTGCACGCCGTCCTGGCTGTTGAGCGGGCCCATCAGGTTGGCCGGGTCGGTGGGGTCGCCGATCTTCTTTTCCACCTGCTTGTAGGCGGTGATCAGCTTGGCCAGCACGTCATCATGGATGGACTCGTGCACGAACAGACGGCGGGTGGTGGTGCAGCGCTGGCCGGCGGTGCCGACGGCGCCGAACACGATCGCCGGGATCGCCAGCTTCAGGTCGGCCGAGGCGTCGACGATGATGGCGTTGTTGCCGCCCAGTTCCAGCAGCGAACGGCCCATGCGGCGGGCGACGCGCTCGCCGACCTGGCGGCCGACCTTGGTCGAACCGGTGAAGCTGACCAGGGCGATGCGCTTGTCGTCGACGAAGTTCGAGGCCAGCTCGGTGCCGGCGTCGTTGAACAGGAAGAAGATGTCGGGGAAGCCGCCGGCGCGCAGCGCCTCGTTGCAGATCTTCATCGACGCGATCGCCGACAGCGGGGTCTTGGGCGAGGGCTTCCAGATGGTGATGTCGCCGCAGATCGCCGCGATGAAGCTGTTCCAGGCCCACACCGCGACCGGGAAGTTGAAGGCCGAGATCACGCCGACCAGGCCCAGCGGGTGCCACTGCTCGTACATGCGGTGGCCGGGGCGCTCGGAGTGCATGGTCAGGCCGTACAGCTGGCGCGACAGACCCACGGCGAAGTCGCCGATGTCGATCATCTCCTGCACTTCGCCGTCGCCTTCGGGCTTGGACTTGCCCATCTCCAGCGCGACCAGCGAACCCAGCGCGTCCTTGTGCTTGCGCAGCGCGTCGCTGCACAGGCGGATGGCTTCGCCGCGGCGCGGCGCCGGGGTGGTGCGCCACACCGCGAAGGCGGCCTGGGCGCGCTCGACGATGGTGTCGTAGTCGCTCTGCGAGGAGGCCTGCACGCGCGCCAGCACTTCGCCGTCGGTGGGGTTGACCGGCTCCAGCACGCCGGCATCGGCGGTCTTGGACCATTCGCCATGACCCAGGTAGGTACCCGACTCGTTGTCCTTAAGACCCAGGGCAGTCAAAACAGCGTGCGTCATAGCAAAACTCCAAAATCAAAAAGCATTGAAAAGTCCGCACATGGATGTGCGGGCCTGCGCACACGGACGTGCGATCCATACTGGCGACCCCGACACGATTCGAACGTGTGACCTTCCCCTTAGGAGGGGGATGCTCTATCCAGCTGAGCTACGGGGCCTAAGCCGCTAATTTTCGCACGAACCGACCGATCTCAGGAAATCGTGCGCCGCTGCGGCTCCGCTGCCGGCGCATACCTCCAGGTCACGCGATCGCCGCTGCAAAGGCACGCGTCTGGCGCCGCGCTATGACAACGCGGCCGTCGGTCCGAGGCGTCCGTTTCCGCCCGCGTACCCCGTATGCAGCCCTAAGGGACTACCCGATCCCGGGGATTGTCCAGCGGCCGGGTTCTGGGTATGGTGGCGTCCAAAGTGTGCTTCATGTCACATCAATTGTGGCTTTGCACTTCAGGGGTTTACGGGTGCGCGTCCGCGCCCGTCTAAGGGGAAAAACATGAGTCTCTGGTCCAAGACGGCGCGCTGGCGCCCGTCCTTGCGCGTACGCGCGCCACAGTCCGCGGCGCTGAAGACGCCGAACCGGGTAGCGAATCCCGCACGCGCCGGCCTGGGGTGGCTGGCGCTGTTGTCGGGTCTGGCCTTGGCCGGTACCGCGCAGGCGCAGAGCTGCGCGATCGGGGAGACCCCGGTGGCGTTCGGCTTCACCGGCGGCGAGCAGACCGTGACCGTGCCGGGCGGCGTGCACTCGGCCACCGTCTACCTCAGCGGCGCCCAGGGCGGCGCCGGCCGTAGCGGCGCCGGCACCATCGGCGGCAGCCCGAACTCGCCCGGCGGCACCGGCGGCCTCGGTGGCCGCGTGCGCGGCAGCCTGACCCTGACCCCCGGTGCAACCTTGTCGGTCTGGGTCGGCGGGCAGGCCTCGCAGGCGGTCAATCCCGGCGGCATCGGCCAGGGCACGGACGGCATCGGCGGCGGCGCCACCGACCTGCGCGTGGGCGGCAATGCCGTCGGCAACCGCGTGGCCGTCGCCGGTGGCGGCGGTGGCGGCGGCAACGCCGGCTGGAGCACCTCCAGCGTGATCGCCGGCGGCACCGGTGGCGTGGGCGGTGGCGGCACCGGCGGCGCTGGCGCGAACGTGCCCGGCGGCCCCGGTCCCTTCGGCGGCGGCGGCGGTTCGGTCGGCACCGGCGGTGCGGGCGGCGGCGGCTGCGGCAGCTTCCCGGCCACCGCGGGCGACGCCGCCAACGGCGACGGCGGCGACTCGTTCAATTTCTCCGGCTCCTTCAGCGGCGCCGGCTACGGCGGCGGCGGTGGCGGTGGCGCCACGGTCGGCGCGGGTGGTGGCGGTGCCGGTGTGGGCACCACGGCCTGCCAGCAGAACTGGAACGGCGGCGGCGGCGGCGGCGCGGGCGGCAGCTCGGCCGCGACCGGCCTGACCGGCGTGGTCTTCAACAACGGCGTGCAGGCCGGCAACGGCGCGGCGCTGATCTGCTTCGCCCAGAGCGAATTCGCGGTTGGCGGCCCGGCCAGCGGCCAGACCGGTCCGGTCACCTTGCAGCTCAATGCGACCAACCCGGTCAGCGTCCAGCAGGTGGTGGTGGCGCAGGCGGCCAACAGTTACGCGTTCCCGACGCGCTTGCCGATCGGTGCCAACTGGAGCATCAGCGTGCTCACCACGCCGGCGGGACAGTTGTGCTCGGTCTCGCCCAACAGCGGCAACGCGATCGGCGCGGACGTGAGCAACGCCGCGCTGACCTGCGTGACGGTGACGACGACGATCGCGCCGACGACCTTGCCCGATCCGGTCTACAACACCGCGTACTCGCAAACCCTCACCGCCAGCAGCGCCAACGGCGGCACCGCGCCTTACACGTTCACGGTCAGTGCCGGCGCCTTGCCGGCGGGTCTGAGCCTGAGCGGCACGGGTGCGCTGACCGGCACGCCCACCGCGGCCGGCGCGTACAACTTCACCGTGCAGGCGACGTCCAGCAACGGCTTCAGCGGCACGCGCGCGTACAGCGTGACCGTGGCCAGGCTGGCCCAGGCCATCACCGGTTTCGCCGCCAATCCTGCGGCACCGACGTATACGCCGGGCGGCACGTTCTCGCTCTCCGCCAGCGGTGGCGCATCCGGCAATCCGGTGGTTTTCGCCAGCACCACGCCGGCGGTGTGCACCGTGGCGGGCAGCACGGTGACCATGCAGGGCGCGGGCAGCTGCGCGCTCACGGCCGACCAGGCCGGCAACGCCAACTACGATCCGGCACCGCAGGCCACGTTGAACGTGAACATCGCGGCCGCGGCGCAGACCATCACCAACTTCAGCGCCAACCCGGCCGCACCGGTGTACGCGCCGGGCGGCACGTTCACCGTGTCGGCCACCGGCGGTCCCTCGACCAGCCCGGTGGTGTTCGCCAGCACCACGCCTTCGGTGTGCACGGTGGCGGGCAGCACGGTGACCATGCAGGGCGCGGGCAACTGCGCGCTCACCGCCAACCAAGCCGGCGACGCCAACTACAGCGCGGCGCCGCAGGTGCAGCTGAACGTCGGCATCGGCGCGGCCAACCAGACCATCACCGGCTTCGCCGCCAACCCGGCCGCGCCGGTGTTCTCGCCGGGCGGCAGCTTCGCCCTGTCGGCCACCGGCGGCGCGTCCACCAGCCCGGTGGTGTTCGCCAGCACCACGCCCTCGGTGTGCACGGTCAGCGGCAGCACCGCGACCATGCTCAGCGGCGGCACCTGCGGACTCACCGCCGACCAGGCCGGCGATGCCAACTACAACGCTGCGCCGCAGGTCAGCTTGAACGTGACCATCACCGCGGCCAGCCAGGCCATCACCGGTTTCGCCGCGAATCCCGCGGCGCCGACCTACGCGCCCAACGGCACGTTCTCGGTCTCGGCCAATGGCGGCGCCTCCGGCAATCCGGTGGTCTTCGCCAGCACCACGCCGGCGGTGTGCTCCGTCGCCGGCAGTGCGGTGACCATGCTGGCCGCCGGCAACTGCACCCTGACCGCGAACCAGGCCGGCAACGCCAGCTACACCGCGGCGCCCCAGGTCACCCTGACCGTGGTCATCGGCGCGGCCACGCCCACGCTGAGCTGGATCGGCAATCTGGTGAAGACGGTGGGCGAGCCCACGTTCGATCTGCCCAATCCGACCAGCAGCAACCCCGCCGGCGCCTTCAGCTTCACCAGCAGCAACCCGGCGGTGGCCACGGTGAGCGGGCGTACCGTCACCATCGTCGGCCCCGGCACCGCCACGCTGACCGCGACCCAGGCGGCGACCGCCAACTACGTGCAGGCTTCGGTCAGCACCGGTCTGTCGGTGACCGCGCGTCCGGACCCGACCCGCGATCCCAGCGTGGTCGGCGGCCTGCAGGCCCAGGTCGACGCCAGCGTGCGCTTCGCCTCGGCGCAGCAGTCCAACATCCGCGACCGCCTGCGTCAGCAGCGCCACGGCAGTGGCAACAGCTCCAGCCACAACCTGGCCCTGAGCGTGGGCGGCGGCACCAGCGGCGCGTTGTCGCTGGCCGCCAACCAGGTGCTGAGCAGCGATAACGCCATCGCCCTGCCGCGCGGCTGGGCGCTGTGGAGCGCCGGCACCATCACCGCCGGCGACCGCGACGGCCATGCCGGTAGCGAAGGCTTCGGCTTCCGCAGCGACGGCGTGACCGTGGGCGCCGACTGGCGCATCGACGAGCGCTTCCTGCTCGGCGTGGCCGGCGGCTTCGGCTGGAACGACACCAACTTCGACGGCCCGGCCTCGCGCCTGGACGCCGAGCAGCGTTCGGTGTCGCTGTACGGCCTGTGGCGCCACGGCGATCACCTGTTCGTCGACGGCACCTTGGGCTGGGGCCGCCTGGACTTCGACATCAAGCGCTACAGCGCCACGGCCGGCGGCGCCATCGCCAAGGCCCAGCGCGACGGCGACCAGTTCTACGGCGCGCTGACCGTGGGCTTCGAAGGCGGCGGCGACCGCAGCCGTTACACCGGCTACGGCCGCTACGACTTCAGCCGCACCCAGCTCGACGCCTACCGCGAACACGGCCTGGGCATCTACGACCTGAGCTACAGCTCGCAGGACGTGGACAACGACGGCGTGGCGGTGGGCGTGGAAGGCCGCTACCTGGTCGACACCAGCTCGGGCGTGATGCGTCCGTACTGGATGCTGGAATACCGCAAGGCGCTGGAGAACAGCAGCGACGTGGACCTGAACTACGTGGTGATGCCGGTGGCCAACGACTACCGACTGGGCCTGCGCAGCTACGGCGAGCATTCGCTGGTCTACGGCGGCGGCATCGACGTGGACGTGTCGCAGCGCTGGAAGCTGTCGTTCCTGCTGCGCCGCGAACACAGCGCCGACCAGGAAGCCGCGACCAGCCTGGGCCTGCTGCTGTCGTTCACCCCGTCGGCGCCGAGCGCGCCCACGGCGGTGCAGCTGACCGACCCGCAGAGCGTGGCGTTGGAAGGCGATAACGCCGCCACCGGCAAGTAAGCCCACCGGGCCGGCACCGCTCGGTGCCGGCCCCCAGGTTTCACACCTAGGGCCGCCATTTTGGCGGCCCGTTTTTTTAGCTTTGGGGTAGGAGCGGCGTGAGCCGCGACCGCACCCATGCGATCTACCGCGTCAGCGCCGGCACTCGAAGCATCCCGGTCGCGGCTCGCGCCGCTCCTACAGGGAGCAGCGGTGCCGCGATGCAAAGGGTAGGAGTGGCGCAAGCCGCGATGGCTTCCCGGCGTGGAGAGAGATCGCGGCTTACGCCGCTCCTACCCCAAAGCGGTTGCGCGCATCAGCCCGCGACCTCGGCCCCGGCTTCCGCCTCGCGCTGCTGCAGCATCCACATCTGCGCGTACACGCCGCCGCGGCGCAGCAGCTCGCCGTGCTCGCCGCGCTCGACGATGCGGCCGGCGTCCATGACCAGGATCTGGTCGGCGCCCATCACCGTCGACAAGCGGTGCGCGATGACCAGGGTGGTGCGGCCCACGCTGATCCGGTCCAGCTCGGCCTGGATCGCGCGCTCGGACTTGGAGTCCAGCGCCGAGGTGGCCTCGTCGAAGATCAAAATCGACGGGTTCTTCAGCAGCGCCCGCGCGATCGCCACGCGCTGCTTTTCGCCGCCGGAGAGCTTGAGCCCTCGCTCGCCCACCGCGGTGTCGTAGCCGTCGGGCAGGGCGGCGATGAAGTCGTGGATGTGCGCCGCGCGCGCGGCGGCCTCCACGTCCTCGCGGCTGGCCTCGGGCCGGCCGTAGCGGATGTTGTAGTAGATGCTGTCGTTGAACAGCACCGTGTCCTGCGGCACGATGCCGATCGCGCCGCGCAGCGAGGACTGGGTGAGTTCGCGCAGGTCGTGCCCGTCCACGGTGATGCGGCCGGCGTCCACGTCGTAGAAGCGGTACAGCAGCCGCGCCAGCGTGGACTTGCCCGAACCCGAGTGGCCGACCACGGCCACGGTGCCGCCGGCGGCGATCTCGAAGTCGATGCCGCGCAGGATCTCGCGGCGCGGGTCGTAGCCGAAGCGCACCTGCTCGAAACGCACCCGCGGCCGGCTCGGCGCCAGCGCCACCGCGTCGGCCGCGTCGCGCACGTCCTGGCGCTCGTCCATCAAGCCGAACAGCCGCTCCATGTTGGTCAGCGACTGCTTCACCTCGCGGTACATCATGCCCAGCATGTTCAGCGGCGCCGACAGCTGCAGCAGGTAGGCGTTGACCAGGACCAGGTCGCCCACGGTCAGCTCGCCGGCGACCACGCCGCGCGCGGCCAGCCACATCATCGCGGTCACGCCGATGGCCACGATCGCGCTCTGGCCCAGGTTGAGCACGGCCAGGGTCTTGGTCGACTTGACCCGCGCATTCTCCAGCGCGCGCAGGTTATCGTCGTAGCGCGCCGCCTCGTGCGCCTCGTTGTTGAAGTACTTGACCGTCTCGTAGTTGAGCAGCGAGTCCACCGCGCGCTCGTTGGCGCGGGTGTCGGCTTCCACCGAGGCGCGGTAGTAGCGCGTGCGCCACTCGGTCACGGTGAAGGTCCAGGCGCCGTAGGCCAGCAACGTGGCCAGGGTCACGCAGGCGAAGCGCCAATCGTAGTTCCACACCAGCACCGCGGTGACCAGGCTCACTTCCAGGATCACCGGCACGATCGAGTACAGGGTCCAGTCCAGCAGGTCGGTGATCGCGGTGCCGCCGCGCTCCACGTCGCGGGCCACGCCGCCGGTGCGCCGGCCCAGGTGGAACTTCAGGCTCAGACCGTGCAGGTGGCGGAACACCCGCAGGGTGACCTCGCGCGAGGTGCGCGCCATCACTCGCGCGAACACGATCTGGCGCAGCTCGCCGAACAGGGTGGTGCCGATGCGCGCCGCGCCGTAGGCCACCAGCAGCGCCACCGGCAGCACCAGCAGGCTGGGCGCCACGTTCAGGCCGTCGACGATGCGCTTGAGCACCATCGGCACGGCCAGGTTGAGCAGCTTGGCCGCCAGCACCATGGCCAGCGCGAGCAGGATGCGGCCCAGGTAGGGGCGCAGGTAGGGCAGCAGTTCGGCGACGACGGAAAAATCGCCGCGCGAGCCGGCGGCGCGCGCCACGGGCGCGACCGCCGTCTCGACGGGGGTGAGGTCAGTCATGCAGTAACCGGAGGGGAACGGGCGGCGAGGATACGACCTCAAGCGCGCTTGAGGTCAAGCGGTGGCTTTCAACGCAGCTGCCTGGTCGCGGGTACGCGCGATTCGCGCAGCGGGCGGGGCGGCGCAATGCGCAGCGGTTCGGCCGGCAGGGTGCTCGCCGCCGGGCTCAGGCGCAGCTGCGGATCGGGCGGCGGAATCAGCGGCTGCGAGCCGTTCAGCGCGATCGGCCCGAACACTTCGGGATTGACCAGGCCCATGGCGTCGCGGCAGTTCAACAGCGGATAGCTGCGGCCGCTGGCCGGATCCTGGATGCGGCTGCTCGACAACGCCATCGCCTGCATGCGCTGGGCCACGGTGCTGGCCGGCGCGGCCTGCTTCAGCGCGGCCGCGCAGGCGCAGGCCTGCGGCGCCGCCTGCGAGGTGCCGCCGTAGGTCGAGCTGCCGCCGTTGATGCCGGCCGCGGTGACGAAGGCGCTGGCGCCGAACAGGTCGGTGGTGGCGCTGCGGTTGGCGAAGCAGGTCGGCTGCAGCGGCGCGGTCGAGGTCTCGCTGCAACCCAGGTAGGTGATCGCGCCGCCGTTGAAATCCCAGGTTGCGCCGGTGGCCACGGCGTTGGCCACGCAGGCCGGCGCCGCCATCGCGTTGAGGTTGCCCTGGTTGCCGCTGGACACGGTCACCACCGCGCCCAGCGCGTTGAGGTTGCCGATGGCCGTGGCCATGGCCTGGGTCCAGGCGGTGGATGCGTCGCAGTCGCCGGGGAACAGCGAGTCGGTGCCCAGGCTCATGTTCACCGCGTCCACGTCGGGGTGGTTGGCCGCCACCCAGTCCAGCGCCGCGACGATGTCGGAGCTGCAGCAGAAGCGGTTGTTGCGGTCCAGCACCTTCACCGCGACCAGGCCGACCTGCGGCAGCGCGCCGCGCGGCGCCACCGTGCCGTTGCCGCCGATGATGCCGGCCACGTTGGTGCCGTGGCCGTGGTCGTCCTCGGCCGCGCCGGCGCCGCTCTGGGTGGCGGTGCCGTTGGGGCAGCAACCGGCGCCGCCGCCGCTGCAGAAACAGGCCTGGCCGACGATGCGGCCGGCGAAGTCGGCGTGATCGGTGTCGATGCCGGTGTCGATCACCGCCACCTTCATGCCGTTGCCGGCATAACCCGCGCCGGCGATCTCGTGCAGGTTGTTGAGCGCCAGCGCGCCATCGGGCGCGATCGCGCCGCCGGAGCCGCCCGCGTCCAGGTCCACGCGGGCCACGCGCGGATCGCGCGCGAGCGCGGCCAGGGTCGCGGCGTCGGCGCGCAGGGCGAAGCCGGGCACGCGCTGGAAGCGGCGCGTCACTTGCGCCCGCGATGCGCGCGGCAACGCGGCCAGCACCGCGTCGGTCTGCGGCCGCGCCGAGGGCTGCAGGCGCGCGGCGGCGGCATCGCGCGCGGGCGCGGCGCTCTTGAGCAGGACGAACACCGGCGCCGTGCCTTCGCTGCGTACCTGCGCCTGGGCGGCGGCGGACACCTTGGTTTGCGCCAGCGCCGGCAGCGCGGCCAGCCACAGCGCGAGGGTCAGCAAGAGCGGCAGGCGCATGGCGGGCTTCCGGAAGGTGACGCAGGTGGCGTCAGCCTACCGGTTCCGCGGCGGCGGCGCCCGTGCGCCTTGGAGTCAGCGTTCGCCCGCGGCCAGCCGCGCCGGCGCCGGCCCCAGCCCGTCGGCCAGCGCGCGTAGGGTTTCGATCGCGCGGCAGCGGCTGTCGTCGGCCACGCATACGCGGCGGCGGCGGCCGTCGCTGACCACCGTCAGCCAGCCCTGCGCTTCCAACTGGGCCACGTACTGCGAGGCCAGCGACACGCTGCAGCCCAGCAGGCTGGACAGGTCGCCGATGCTCAGGCCGGGCGAGCTGGCGGCGTAGAACAGGATCTGCCCGCGCTTGGGGTTGCCGAAGGCGTCGGTCAGCGCCGAGGCCAGGGTGGCGGTGCGTTCGGTGGCGGCCGCGGCCAGCGCGGTCACGCCGCGGCTGCGCGTGGCGATGGCGGCCTGCGGCGGCCAGGTGCCGGGCAGGTTCATCGCGGCAGCAACCGGCCGGCGAACGCGCCCAGCGAACGGCCCAGGCTGCGCCAGGCGCCGCCGGCGACCGAGCCCTGCGGCAGCAGCGCGGTCAGGCTGCGCTGGGCGTCGCGGCCGTCGCGCGCGGCGCGGGTAAGCAAGCCGCGTTCGTAGTCGGCCAGGGCCGCGGCGATCGAGCCATGGCGCGGCGCGGTCAGCGCGTCGGCCAGTTCCGCCGCGTCGTGCAGTTCGAAGGCCTTGCGGTCGCTGAGCAGCGACGGCGCCAGCCGCGCGGCGGCGCCGAGCAGGGTGCTGCCGCTGCGCTCGTTCCACGCCCGGTCCGGCGCGCTGGTCAGCAAGGCGCGCGCGGCGAAGCGCGGTTCGGCCGCGTCGATCAGGTGCAGGAATTTGCTGTCCCAATGCGCCAGGCGCTGGCGCAGCAGCGCGCGCACCTGCATGGAGTCGGTCCAGTCCACGCCGCGTTGCGACCAGTCGCGCGGCACGCGCAGGCCCAGGCGCAGGTCCAGGCCGCGCTGGCTGTTGCGCTGCACGACCAGCGCGGCGTCGGCGTCGCGCACCGCCAGGCGGTCGCGGTCCAGCCACAGCGCCAGCCGCGGCACCCGCAGTTCCGGCAGGGCGACCTGGCTTTCGATCAGGGTCACGCCGGCGTAGCGCAGGCCGTGGTCGGTGGCGTAGGGGCGCAGCAGCGAGCATTCGCCATCGGCGCCCACCACCAGGTCGGCGTGGGCGCGGCTGCCGTTGGCGAAGTTCAGGCGCTGGCTGCCGTCGGCGGCGGCGGTGAGCGAGCTGAAGCGGCGGCCCCACTGCACCGTGCCCGGCGGCAGTGCGCCCAGCAGCAGGTCGCGCAGCAGGCCGTATTCGATCCGCCATTGCAGCGCCGCGCGCGCCGGCACCGCGCCGTCGCGCTGGCGCCGGCCCTGCGGGTCGACCAGGCGCGTGGCCACGCGTTCGCGCACGCAGCAGCGGTCGAACAGGGGGCCGAGCTCGGCCCCCTGCAGCGCCGCCAGGTCGCGTTCGTGCTCGATGCTCAGGGTGCGCCGGTACCAGGCCGGGTCGCTGGCGCTGCTGGCCTCGTGCAGTTCGACCACGGCGCCGCGCAGCTGCAGCAGCCGGGCCAGGCACAGGCCGCCCAGGCTGGCGCCGACGATGGCCACGCGCCGGCCCTGCAGGGCATGGCGCTCGGCGGCGGCCGCCCGCGGTGCCGGCGCGCGGCTGGGAGGGGCCGCGGTCGGGTCCGGGACGGCGCGCCGGAACTCGCTAGGGGAGGGGGACAGCGTGGCGGTGGGCGGCATGCGGACCGGGCGTGGGGGCGACGGCGATGCCTCATCCTAGGCAGCGCCCGCCCGCGGGCGATTTCGGCCAGCTGTCGTTTTGTTTCGGTGTGTTACAGAGAGCGGCCCCCGCCGCCGCACCCGTTAACCTTTAGCGCTATGGGAACCGCCACCGCCATCGCCGCGCCCACCGTCCTGGTCGTCGACGACGACGACACCATTCGTTCCATGCTGGCGCGGTTCCTGGGCGAGCACGGCATGCGCGTGCTCGAAGCCGGCGACGGCAGCGGCATGGCCCAGCGCATGGCCGCCGAGCCGGTCAACGTGGTGCTGCTGGACGTGATGATGCCCGGCGACGACGGCTTCACCCTGTGCCGCAAGCTGCGCACCACCAGTCAGGTGCCGGTGATCCTGCTCACCGCGATGAACGGCGACACCGACCGCGTGGTCGGCCTGGAGCTGGGCGCCGACGACTACATCGCCAAACCTTTCAATCCGCGCGAACTGCTGGCGCGCATCCGCGCCCTGCTGCGCCGCGCCGAAGCCGATTGGCGCGGCGGCGCGCGCCCAGGTTCGGAATACGGCTTCGACGGCTGGACGCTCAACGCCCGCCACCGCAGCCTGGTCTCGCCGCAGGGCGCGCTGACCGACCTGACCAGCGGCGAGTTCGACCTGCTGCTGGCGTTCCTGGAACACCCGCAGCGCGTGCTCTCGCGCGACCAGCTCATCGACCTGGTCAAAGGCCGCGTGCTGACCCCGTTCGACCGCAGCATCGACGTACAGATCAGCCGCCTGCGGCGCAAGATCGAAGCCAGCCCGCAGCGGCCGCTGCTGATCAAGACCGTGCGCAACGAGGGTTATCTCTTCGCCGCCGACGTTACGGTCGGCGGCGAGGCGCGCGCGCGATGAGCGGGCGCGCGCCCGCGCGCTCCTCGCTGGCGCCGCCGCTGTCGCGGCTGCGGCTGGCGCCGCGCATCGCCATCGTGGTCTTGCTGACCATGGCCATGACCCTGCTCATCGACGTGGCCGTGGGCATGGTCCTGCGCTCCACCGGGCCGACCCTGGTCGACGAACAATCGCTGGTGCAGCAGGCGCTGGACATGCGCGCGCGCCTGGCCGTGCTGCCCGCGCGCGAGCGCGCCGCCGCAGCCGAGCGCGCCACCCGCGCGCGCAAGGTCGAGTTCGCGCTGCTGCCGCGCAGCGACGACCGCCACGGCCCGCCGCTGTCGGGCCTGATCGAGAACATGCGCAAGCGCCTGGTCGAAAGCCCCGACACCAGCGGCGGCGCCTATGCGGTGTCGATGAACGTGCTGCCCGACGGCCGCGGCGGCGCGGTGCGCCAGGTGACCGTGGTGGTGCCGCGCCTGGGCGCCGCGCGCGGCGAGATCCTGTCGGTGGCCGCGCGCCAGGCCATGGGCGCGCCGGCGATCACCGCCGTGCCCAACGGTGCGGTGGCGCTGCGCGTGGCCGAGCCGCTGGAGGCGCTGCACGCCGATGCCGAATCGGCGCCGCGCACGGCCGCCGCGCCGTTGCCTACCGTGGATATGGTCGCCGGCCCGGCCTTGCCGGAGGGCGATACCTGGACGCCCACGGATCGCCCCGGCGACGACCGCCCGCGCCTGTACACCACCTCGGTGCAGTCGCTGCCGCCACCGCCGCCGCGCGGCTTCGTGGTCGGAGGCGTGGTGCCCGGCCTGTTGAACGCGCTGCGTCCGGACCTGGACATGCCACGCATGTCGGTGGCCACCGAGCTGCCCGACGGCCAGTGGCTGCTCGCCAGCCCCGGCAAGCCCAGCCCGCGCTGGCTGCAGCACCTGCTCAAGCTCAGCGGCATGCTGCTGCTGATCCTGGCCGTGGCCGGCCTGTCGATGTGGACCGCGCGCAGCTTCGTGCGCCCGCTCAACGAACTCTCGCAGGCCGCCGAGCGGCTGGGCCGCGAGCGCGAGCCCACGCCGATCGAAGGCATGACCATCCCCGAATACGCGGCCATCGCTCAGACCTTCAACGAAATGCAGGTGCGGCTGAAGCGCTTCGTCGACGACCGCACCCAGCAACTGGCCGCGATCTCGCACGACCTGCGCACGCCGCTCACGCGCATGCGCCTGTTCGCCGAATACGCCGACGACAGCCATCGCGAGCGCCTGCTGGGCGAGATCGCGCAGATGGAGGCGATGATCGCCGGCTGCCTGGCCTTCGCCGGCGAGGACGCCAGCCTGGAGCCGCACCAGACGGTGGATCTGGCTTCGCTGCTGATCAGCCTGTGCGACGACGTCGCCGACGCCGGCGGCGACGCGCACTACGAAGGCCCGGATCACGCCTACCTGCCGTGCCAGCCCATCGCGATGCGGCGCGCGTTCGCCAACCTCATCGACAACGGCTGGCGCTACGGCGACCGCGTGCGCGTGTCGCTGAGCGAGAGCGACGACGCACTGCACGTGGACGTGGCCGACGACGGCCCCGGCATCGCACCGGAATTGTACGAACGCGCGTTCGCACCGTTCCGCCGCTTGGACGACGTGCGCGGTCGGCATATCGCCGGCTCCGGGCTGGGCCTGTCGATCGCGCGCAGCGTGGTGCGCGGCCACGGCGGCGACGTGAACCTGGCGCCGGGCGCGCAAGGCGGCCTGCTGGTGCGTGTGGAATTGCCGAAGCCCGCCAGCGGCTAAACCAAGACGCGCGCGAACGGCGTGCGTCATTTGTTGCACAACTTTGCCGAATCCATACGAAGCCTAAACGCGAACGCGACCGTTCGAAGCGCTTCGAAGCTTGCCGATGCGCACATGGCAACACTGCATCGCGTCGCAACGCGACAGCAGGATCGGACGCTCGCGCCACAGGTGCGTCCGTCGGGCCGGATCGCCCCTCACCATCCGTAGGCCGCTGCGCCCGCGCGTTATCGCGCGGACGGCGCGCGCCTGCGCCGTCGCCGCAACGCGGCACGATCACAGGAGGCAGCCAAGATGCACAGCGATTACCACGGCTACGGCCAGCAAGAAGGCTGGGAAAGCGTGGAAGGCGGGCAGTTGATGGACTCCGAGCGCGCGCCGTCCAACGACGGCTTCCAGCTCTATCTGGTGCGCGACTTCGGCAGCGTGCGCGTGGCGGCAGGCTCGCCCTCGTACTGGCTGCAACTGCGCGGCCGCTCCACGGTGGAAAGCCGGGAAGGGCGTTTCGCCCTGGTCCCGAACCAGTGGATCGCGTTCGATCGCGACAGCGCGCCGCGCATCGACAGCGAGCGCCACGGCCTGGCCATCGGCTTCAGCTGCCGCGCCACGCTGATGCGCGACATCGAACGCCATGCGCGCCTGGACCTGATGCCCGGCGAAGGTCGCATGGAGCCCGGCCAGCGCCGCGCGCTGCTGCGCCTGTGGCGTCAGTGCGCGGGCGCGCGCAGCGCCGGCGGCGCGCCCAACCAGCGCCTGGCCGCGTTCCGCATGCTGCTGGCGTGCGTGCACGAGAGCCAGCGCGAACTCGACGGCCTGCTCGCGCGCTGCCCCGGGCGCCGCCGCGCACGCCAGCGCCAAGTGCTGGGGCGCCTGCAGCGCGCACGCCTGTACCTGCGCGGCAACTCGCACCGCGTGGTGCTGATGGACGAACTGGCGCAGCTGACCAGCTTCTCCACCTGGTGGCTGTCCAAGACCTTCCGCAACGTCTACGGCACCACCGTGCAGGCGGCCAGCGTCAACCAGCGCATCGCTCAAGCCTGCGAGCTGTTACGCGATTCGCCGCTGTCGATCAGCGAAGTCAGTCACGCCTGCGGTTTCGACTCGCCGTGCAGCTTCGCCCGCACCTTCCGCCTGCGCATGGGGTGCACCGCCAGCGCTTATCGCGCCGATCCCGAGCGCGCGATTCGCGAACGCGCCGAACAAGTCAGCGGCCACGAATCCGCAAGTCCGACGCCCGCATTGCGTACCCCTCTGCGCTTGGTCGCGCCGTAGTTTGGCTTGCGTTTAACGCGCACCTAACAACACGCGCCTAACAACGCGCGTTGCGCAACCACCACTACGAGGGGACACCGCTAGATGAAGCAGCACGCCACACCTACCTCCGCCCGCCGCGCCCGCCTGCCGCTGGGCGTCGCCATGGCCCTGGCCGTCGCCGCACCGGCCGTACAGGCGCAGGACGCCGTGCAGGCATCGGACAAGGCGCCGGTCGATCTGGACCGCATCCAGGTCACCGGTTCGCGCATCAAGCGCGCCGACGTCGAAACCTCGCAGCCGATCTTCACCCTGACCCGCGCCGAGATCGACAAGCAGGGCGTGACCTCGGTGGCCGACGTGCTGCAGCGCATCTCCACCAACGGCGCCGCGCTCAACACCACCTTCAACAACGGCGGCGACGGCTCGGCCGGCATCAGCCTGCGCAACCTCGGCAGCGGCCGCACCCTGGTGCTGGTCAACGGCCGCCGCTGGACCACCCAGCTCGACGGCACCGTCGACCTCAACACCATTCCGGCCTCGATCATCGAGCGGGTGGAAGTGCTGAAGGACGGCGCGTCCACCATTTACGGCTCCGACGCCATCGCCGGCGTGGTCAACATCATCACCCGGCAGAATTTCGAAGGCGCCGAGGCCGGCGCCTACATCGGCCAGTTCGGCCAGGGCGACGGCATGCGCCAGGCCTACGACTTCAGCATCGGCGTGAGCAACGACCGCTCCTCGCTGCTGATCGGCGCGTCCTACGTCAAGGAAGAAGAAGTGATGGCCGGCGATCGCAAGATCTCCGCCGGCGGCCCGCCGTTCTTCGGCGGCCAGAGCGCCACCGGCTTTCCGGGTTCGTTCGTCGATCCGCGCGACAACAAGCGCTACGTGCTGGGCAACAACAACAGCTTCGTACCCTTCAGCTCCAACACGCACGGCTACAACACCGCGCCGGACAACTACCTGCTGACGCCGCAGGAGCGCACCTCGTTGTTCGCGCAGGGCACCTTTGACATCACCGACAAGCTCACCTTCCGGGTCGAGACGCTCTACAACCAGCGCGAATCCGAACAGCTGCTGGCGGCCATGCCGGTCACCGGCCTGACCCTGAGCAAGGACAGCATCTACAACCCGACCAAGGGCACCGCGGGCGCGCGCGACCTGATCAGCGTCAGCCGCCGCTTCCAGGAATCGGGCGGCCGCTCGTTCAACCAGGACGTCAAGAACTACCACTTCTACAGCGGCCTGGAAGGCTATTTCAACGTCGGCGAGCGCACCTTCGACTGGGACGTGGGCTACCGTTACGACCGCACCGACCAGAACCAGATCACCTACGGCCTGTTCAACCTGGCCAACTTGCGCAACGCCTACGGCCCGTCCTTCATCGACTCCGCCGGCGTGGCCCGCTGCGGCACGCCCACCGCGGTCATCGCCGGCTGCGTGCCGATCAACCCGCTGGGCGGCCTGGGCTCGATCAGTCAGGAAGCGCTGAACTACGTGTCCTTCACCGCCCACGACTCCAGCCGGGTCGAGTCCAAGAGCTACACCGCCAACATCAGCGGCGACCTGTTCGACCTGCCGGCCGGCCCGCTGGGCTTCGCCGCCGGCTACGAGCACCGCACCGAGAGCGGTCAGTTCGACCCGGACGCCTTCATCGCCGCCGGCCTGAGCACCGGCAACGGCAGCAAGCCCACCTCCGGCTCCTACTCGCTGGACGACCTGTACGCCGAATTCGCCGTGCCGGTGCTGGCCGACGTGCCCTTCGCCAAGCTGCTCGACTTCTCGGTGGCCACGCGCTACTCCGACTACAGCAACTTCGGCGACACCCTCAACAGCAAGTTCGGCTTCCGCTGGAAGCCCTTCGACGACCTGCTGATCCGCGGCAACTGGTCCGAAGGCTTCCGCGCGCCCACCATCAACAACCTGTTCGCCGGCGACGCCGACACCTTCGTCAGCTACGCCGATCCTTGCTCCAGCCACACCGGCCGCCGCAGCAACCCGCAGATCGCCGCCAAGTGCGCCGCCGACGGCGTGCCCGCCGGCTACACCCAGTCCGGCAGCGGCTCCTCGCGCCAGACCGTGGAAGCCTTCGTCAACAAATCCAACCCCGACCTGCAGCCGGAAACCTCGGTCAGCAAGACCCTGGGCTTCGTCTACAGCCCGAGTTGGATCCAGGGCTTCGACATCGCCGTGGACTGGTACAAGATCAAGATCGAAAACGCGATCACCCGCCCCACCGCCCAGTTCGTGCTCGACAAGTGCTACGCCGGCACCCCCGCCGAACAGGCCGTGTACTGCGCCCTGTTCAAGCGCGACAACGCCTACCCGGGCAACCCCGGCACCATCGTCGACATGGACCTGCCGCTGCTGAACTTGGCCGAGTACACCGTCGAAGGCTGGGACGTGACCATGAACTACCGCCTGCCGGAAACCGCGTACGGCAAGTTCTCGATCAGCTGGGACACCAGCTACACGTCCAACTGGGAGACCCGCACCACCAAGGACTCCAAGCCCGAACAGCGCCAGGGCCTGTACCTGCCGCAAGACCCGTACTGGCGCATCAAGTCCAACCTGTACCTGGACTGGGCCAAGGGCGACTTCGGCGCCACCTGGGGCGTGCGCTACAAGTCCGGCATCGACGAAACCTGCCCGGCCGCGTTCAAGGCCTACTGCTCCGACCCGGACAACCTGAAGAACCACCTGGGCGCCACGACGTATCACGACCTGCAGCTGCGCTACAACACGCCCTGGAACGCCACCGTCTCCATCGGCGCCAACAACCTCTTCGCCAAGGACCCGCCGCTGGCCCTGACCGCCCCGTACAACCAGTTCGACCAGCAGTACGACGTACCGGGCCGCTACTACTACATGCAGTACCGCCAGCGCTTCTGATCGATCCCCGGGCTGCGGGTCCAATCCGTTGCCGTTGCGCTGCGTCCCGAGAGGGGCGCAGCGCTTTTTCGTCTTAACGGCATAGCGGCTCACGTCGGAAGCAGCCACGCGTCGCAGGATTCAGTTACCGTAGCGCCAACAACACCTTGCAGGGGGAGCAGGGAATGCCGATCCGACATGCTATTTGGACCGTTGGCGAAACACCGCAGCTGCTGACGAGTTCACGTCTTCCTAGCGAGAACTTCCTGGAAGAAATGATCCTCAAGCGCCCGGACATCCTGTCTGGCGAGTGGATGATCATTGGTCGGCAAGAGCACACCGGATTCGGCGGCCGCATCGACCTCTTGGCGATCGAGCCAGACGCATCGCTGGTTCTGATCGAGCTCAAGCGCGATCGCACGCCCCGGGAAGTGGTGGCGCAGGCATTGGACTACGCAGCCTGGGTCGACCAGCTCACCCCCGAGCGCATCGCCCAGATCTACCAGCGCTACTCCAAAGGACGAGATCTGGCCCAGGATTTCAAAGCTCGCTTTGGCGGCGACCTGGACGAGGATTCTCTCAATCAATCCCATCAGATCATTCTGGTGGCAGCAGAACTGGATGATTCGACCGAACGCATCATCAACTACCTCAACGCGCGCGACGTTGCGATCAACGTGATCTTTTTTCGCGTGTTCCAGAATGGTGGTCAGCAGTTGCTCAGCCGCGCTTGGCTGATCGACCCAAGCGAGACGCAAGCCAACGCCGCCACCGTTACCGGTGCGCGCGCCTCAGGCGAGCGAGAACCCTGGAATGGCGAGTTCTATGTCTCCTACGGGGGAGATCGCTCCTGGGAAGATGCCAGCCGATACGGCTTCATCAGCGCCGGCGGCGGCAGTTGGTACTCGCAGACGCTGAAGTTGCTTTCGCCTGGGGATCGGGTGTGGGTAAAAATTCCCAAGACCGGCTACGTCGGAGTAGGACGGGTGCGGGAGCCGAGCCAGCCTATTCGCGACTTGGTGTTCGATACACCTGAAGGGCCGCGCGGAGCCACGGAGGTGTTGGAGGACGGTGAGCGCTTCGCCCAGTGGGCAGACGATCCCGAAAACGCGGAATACGCAGTCACTGTTGACTGGTTGGACCGTGTCAGTGCTGCACGCGCCTTCAACGAGTTGGGCTTGTTCGGCAATCAGAACACCGTCTGTCAGCCCACGACTCCCAAGTGGCGCCATACCGTCGAGCGTTTGAAGAACGTGTTTACCAATTGGGATGCGGTAGTGGGGTCCAGGTAAGCGCCTGATGTGACCACCGCGGCTATGGCGGCCGCCAAACACGAAAAAGCCGGCTCTGGGCCGGCTTTTTCGTAAAGCACTGGATTTAGTGGTGGAGCGGAGGAGGATCGAACTCCCGACCTTCGCATTGCGAACGCGATTTTTCGCCCTTTCGGATCAATGATTTTACACTTAACGCATTGATTTAACGGATCTCTATGTTTCGCGATACTTCGCGATATCATGGCATTTGCTGTTACTGTGCAGTTACGGATGCCGATGAAGCTCCAGAAGAAGCTTTCGCCCGCCATCGTCGAAGCGTCTAGGCCAGAAACCGAGCCCTACCGGATATGGGACACGTCGGTTCCTCAGTTGTTCCTGCGCGTCCAGCCATCCGGGGTGAAGTCCTGGAACGTTCAATGGACCCGCACCAGCAGCAAGTCGCTGGGCAAATGGCCTGGGGTGACGGTCGAGTCCGCACGGGTGAAGGCAAAAGCCTTGCTAGTGGAAACTGACCAACATGGCGCGCCGCTGGCGGTGCTGGACGCCAAAAAGCCGAGGATGTACACGCTCAAGGGATTCATCGAGCAGGAGTTCCAGCCCTGGGCGTCAGCAAACCGGAAATGGGGCGATGGCGCCGCTGACCGAATCCTGGCGGTCTTCGAGGAGTTCCACGACAAGCCATTGGCCGAGTTGAACGCCTGGATCATTGAGAAGTGGCGATCGAGGCGCATCAAGGCAGGCGTCAGCCCCAACACCTGCAATCGCGACCTGGCGACGTTGAAATCAGCGATGAAGCGCGCACTAGCGTGGGGCCTGATCGAGGCCGACCCATTGGGGGCGGTGAAGCAAGCTAAGGTGGACAGCACGCGTGTCCGATACCTGACAGCGGATGAGGAAAAGCGGTTGCGTGGGGCGCTGGCCGGTCGGGACGAAGCGGCCCGCGAATCTAGGGCTCGGAACAACGCATGGCGTAAGGAGCGCGGCCAAGAGCCGCTGCCGGCGCTCGGCGCCCATGACTTCGGCGACCACCTGTCGCCAGCGGTCGTACTGTCGCTCAATACCGGCTTGCGCCGTGGCGAGCTGACCTCCCTTGAGTGGTCAGACATTGACTTCCACGCCAAGGTCCTGACGGTGCGAGCCGCTGCCGCCAAGTCGGGCGCTATGCGTCGAATTCCGCTCAATGAGGAGGCAGTGAACACCTTGAAGCAGTGGCGGAAGCAAGCAGGCGAACAAGGGCGCATCTTCCCGTTCCGCGACTTTAAGACCGCATGGGGAGCCCTCCTGGAGGAAGCAAAGGTCACTGACTTCCGCTGGCACGATCTCCGTCACCATTTCGCCAGCAGACTGGCTCAGGCAGGCGTCAACTTGAACGCCATCCGCGATCTGATGGGGCACGCGGACCTGAAGATGACCCTTCGCTATTCGCACCTGTCGCCCGACAACCTAGCGGCTGCCGTTGCTGTACTGGGTGCTGCTCGAACGAAAGGGGCTGCACGACGCAAGAGCGTTTAAACGCCGCGGACCATACGCTAGAGCGACCGTTCGACCGGAAATTCCTGCAATGGAGTGCTGGAGTGTCCATGTCGAAACTGACCCCGTCGCAAATATCGCGACGTATCGCAAGGGTCTACACGCATGCAGCGTATCGAACCACTCAAGTTGTCCCTGCGGGACATCGCCGACGCAACTGGTGAAAGTCTCGCGCTGATCCACGATGCCATCAATGCCGGTCACCTGGATACTTTCCTGGTCGGTCGTCGGCGCTTCGCACGCCCAGCCGCTGTCGCGGCCTGGGTCGATTTCCTGGAGCATCGCAGCAAGGCAGGGAAGCCGGTTTCCTATCGGGCGCGTGCTGGCGCGCGCATGGGGGCGACTGCATGAAGCCAGTGCATCTAACCACCGGAATGGCAAGCGGATCTAGGGAGGGTGGCCTGCAAGAATCCGGCACCTTCAATCTCGCCGCTACGACTCAGTTTCGAGGATATTCAGGCCTGACATCGCAACGATTCCCCGGTAAGCGACGAGCGATCTTGCACGCCTGTGATCGAGCAGCCTCGCTGCGCGCAGTAGAGGATTTTGTCCATGCAGGAATGTTTGTTCGGCATGTTACCGGCACCTACGGTCCCCTGACCCGCGAAGCGATCGCGAACGAAGCACTAACGTATGCGCGGCTTTCGCCGGCAAGGAAGGAAGTGCGGCCGATTGATGTTGCGGCGATCATGGCGCACATAGATGAACTGGTCCGGGAGAAGTACGCCGCATGAGCGCAGCATCGACAGCGCAAGTTCGAGACCCTGCCGACAGTTGCAATGCATGGATTACGGCGTTCGCGCGTTCCGCTGCGATCCGTGAAGCTGGACTGTACGAAGCATACGAGGCTGCCGAAGCCGCTCGTGACCTTGAAGCCTGCGACCGTATGGCGGCCCAGGTGGGGCACCCGCATGACCCTCCATTGGCCGTCAGCGAGGCTCGGGCCGATTCATTTGCCTTCGCGGGTGTCGGCGAACAGCTCGCTGCCGGTATTAAGCCGATTCAATGGCTGGTCCGCAATTACGTCGAAGCGGGCTCTCTGGCGCTAATGTTCGGTGATCCCGGTTGCGGCAAGTCGTTTGCGGCGATCGATCTGGCGTGCTGCATAGCGACGGGTACGCCATGGCACGGCAACAGGACGACGCCAGGCGCGGTGTTCTACATCGCTGGCGAGGGCCAGAATGGCTTGATGCGCCGATTCGCGGCCTGGTCGCAGCACTGCGGCATACCACTATCCGGTGCGCCCCTGTTCGTCGGCCAACGTCCCGCCCAGCTTTGCGACGCCATCGCAGCTGCGGAGGTCGCGCATGCCGTCGAACAGATGCATGAGGCGAGGGGACACAAGCCCGCTCTGATAATCGTCGACACGCTTGCGCGTAACTTCGGAGGGGACGAGAACAGCCAGGAAGATATGGTCGCGTTCATTGCGAACTTGGATCTCTTCCTACGGAAGAGCGGCGAATCGGGGGCAACTGTCCTGGTAGTCCATCACTCCGGGCATGCCGATAAGTCGCGTGGTCGTGGCAGCTCCGCGCTGAAGGGTGCGGTAGACGCCGAGTATTCATTGACGAAGGACGACGCCGGTATCGTCCGCATGGAGGCGACCAAGATGAAGGACGCTGAGCAGCCCATGCCAGTGGCATTCAAGCTCGAAACGGTGGAGCTTGACGGCGTGGTGGATGACGAGGGCCAGCCGGTTACAAGTTCTGTCCTGTGGAGTGTGGCGCATACGCCGCCCGCCAGGGCCGGCAAGGTTGGGCGTGGTCGCAACCAGACGCTTGCGCTGTCGATCCTGGACGACCTCATCGACGAGCATCGCGCCAGGTTGACGGGCACAGGCCACAGCCCCGACGGTGCTCGCGTGAAGGTCGACGAATGGAGGGATCGGGTCATCGCGACTGGCATCGACCGGAAGCGCTTCTATGACCTGCGCAATACCCTGAAGGATGCCGGGCGGATCGTCATCGAGTTCGGGGGCTACGTACGCCCGATTGGCGACGAAAGTCCGCTTTGACGTCCGGTTTGCGCCCGGAATGCGTCCGGTTTGTTCGGCTTGGCCGTGTCCGCTTTGTCCGGTTTGCCTATAGGCAACCGGACGGACGGACGCAAAACGGACGGAGGCATCAACGCGGCTTCGGCTTGAATGAATTGTTATCGCTCTGCGCGATGATAAAGAACGATGGCTAGCACCGGGAGCCAACCTTGTGGATGTTCCAGCCGAGCCGGGCGATGACATGCTCAGCGAGGCGGTCCTCGTTATCGTGATACCTTCGAGGAGGTTCAATTTCGGACAGCTCGTCAATGAGTTCATTGACCTTCCCTGCAAAGCTGTCTTCCTCTGGCTCATATAGCTCTAGACGATGATCCCAGGTTAGCTCCCAATTGCCTTTGATATGCGACAACTGACGGAGTGCAAGCGCGTCGAGAAGGTCGCTATGGCGAAAGAAATCTTGTAAGTTCGGCATGGCACCTACTGAGGTAACGCCTGAACGTTCCGAGCCGCGAAGCGGCTTCGGCTTGAATGAATTGTTAGGCCGCGTGCTACGCCAATGCAAAAGCGTGACGGTCATGGACTGCACGTGCGACATTTGGCGCTGAACGAGCCATCAGCACGTCCGCCTTTGGTGCGAGCGTAATCATGCAGCTCGTGGATGCTGGGGGCGCAGATCTTGATGTAATCCCGTCCAGTGAACCCCTCGGGCTGCGCCATCCGGGTGTACGTGCGGATCTTGTAGCAAGTGGCACGGTGTAGTACGAGGTAATTGCGCGAGCGAACACGGCGGCGATTGAGAACGTAGCCGTCCGGGTGCTCCTGGAGCCATGCGAGATAAGGAGCATCGGTGTCGTCAAAGACTTTTGTCATTGGCATCGCTCCCAGACGGCCAAACGCCTGAATTAAGCCGACCCGCGAAGCGGGTTCGGCTTGAATGGATTGTTAGGCGCCGTCCACGGGAGCTCACCAGTTGGTGTTGACAAGGACGTTCCCCTGCGAGTCCTTCTGTACGACTGAGTTGGAAACTCGAAACCCTCTAACGGCCGTATGCTCAGTGTGCTCGACGGTGCCCACAACGTTTCCGGCTGAGTCCAGGACGGAATAGTTGGTGATGTCCGTCTCCCCCATAAAGCCTTTGGATTGGGAGTTCTCATGCCTGAGCGTTTCGCCAGGCGCGAGCTTCAGCTTGTCTTTCATGGGTATCACTCCGTAATGCCGGTGTAGGCGCCTAACTACCTGATAGACGGACACGTGGGTCCGGTTACACATCCAGCGCCACGCCCCATCCAATGGGCGTAACTCTTGATCGAGACCGAGATTACGGAACCTAGCTCCGGCTAACAACCCGCATGACCAAACCTAGTTGATGCCTGCGCTTGCTGGGTCCTTCCGAATGGGGGTGGGCCTGCGGGGGCGCCGACACCGCTTCATTTACGTTGTGCGTGCCATCCGAAAACGACTTTGTTGTTTCTGTGTCAAATGGCGGAAGCAGAGAGAGCCAAACTCGGCTCCGCAGGCGCGACCGACAAGTCTTGCTCTATTGTGAGCGGCTGCTTTCCGACAAAGCGGTCGCTTGTCAGTCGAGTCACTCGGCCATCGCTCCGCCAAGCAGGCCTCGCTGTTAGGTCCAATCTCTCTCCTAGGAGCGGGGCTGAAAGGCCGGCACGTCAGGCCGCTGCGTCGTCGTCCAGTGGCACCACGATGCGCGTCATCAACCCGAACGGATGGAAATCTTCGACCAGTCGACAGGAAGGACCTGCCCATCGAGCTGAAGGTGGTGGTGCCCCTTGACCAGGTTTCTTGGCAGCTCGTCCACGGCCATCGCGATGCGTCGGCCGCGTTCGGATCGGGATTGAGGGCCATTCCCGTGCGCACCATCTGCGTGGAGCGATCAGAAACCGGCGACGAAGCCAATCCGGTTGAGTTTTGGTCAAGGTCGCGAGTGCGGCGCCTGCACCTTTACGCCTCGCTGATGAGCGCAAACTGCGAGATGCCGAATTGCTCCTCGAGCTGGTCGCCGAACGCCATCCACTCCGCCATGTAGTCCCACTCCCTCTCGGGCTCCTCCTTCAGGTCACCCCGGTCGCGGTCATCACGGGGTTCCTCCTTCAGTTCCCCGCGGTCGCGGTCATCACCGGCCTCCACTCTCAACCCGACGACGTTGCGCAACTCGGCCAGCAGTTCATCAGAACGGCCGGCGGCGGGGGCTCGATCGAGTTTCGTCGATTCCGCCAAGGTCGCAATCCAGCCCGACAGGCTTCGTCTCTGTCTGTCCACCAGGCGCGGCGAGTGAAAACACACCTCGCCGCCCGTCGGGTCAAAGCTATACGAATGGCTGGCTGAGGCGACGATGTCGTGCGGTGGAATGCTCACGTGCCCTTCGAGCCAGGGAATGTCGGAAAAAGTGGCGGGTGCGGTGCCATGAATCACCACTTTCTGATTCGAATAGGGGCCATTGAGCCAGTAGAACGGCCACCCTAACAAGCCGTGCATGTGAGTGTGGGCCACGTATTCCTTGGAGCTCAGAAACAGCGGACACACGTAGGCTGCGTCGCCGATCCCCCGCTTTAGCAGCCGCGAGCGCATCCGGTAGAGGACGTTGTGCTGCAACTTATGAACAGGAACGCTGGAGTTAGCTTTCTTCCTGAGATTGAAGTGCAGGCTGCCGGTCGTGCATCCAAGTCCCAGGTCGGCTCGGTCGAGCGAAATCTTGCCGGTCGGCGTCGAGCGAGTGGGACGTTTGAATTGCATGTAGAACGGCGCGATCTTCGCCGACCCCGGAATCTTCGCATCCGCCCCGAACAGGTTCTCGAAGTTTGACGAGAACGGCACGATCTGCACCTTGAAGACTGGAAAGCTCATGATCGTGAGCTGCGTGGTGACAAGGGCCATCACCAGTTCTTCGGTGTAATTCGCCGCGCCGTTCGCCATTGTGTTCTCCTCCGAGTCGACGGCCCCAGCGGGACTCGCGTCGCTCAGTGTCCATTATGAGTGGATCGCGGGCGGGCCACCGGTGCCCGAAGCACCACCGACTCAAAATTGGTTTTACACCGCGCGTGGCATGCGAGTTCCTGCTCGCGGGAGCGTCGCGCCGAATGCGCTAACATGGCCTAGAGGAACGGGGCACCCAAGCAACGCATCCACGGCCTGCCGCTGACGAACGTCAGCGACGGACTGTCCTTGTGGCGTGTAGGAGACCGCAATGGCGTCGATCGACCCGAAGGACATAGATCGTCTCAAGGTCCTGGTGCAGGCCATTGAGCCGGCTACCAAACTGGAAAATCTAGTCGCGGGGCTGATCGGCGACTTGATCGGCACCAGCGTGGCGGTGGCGAAATCCGGGTTCCAGCACGGCGCAGACGCCGGCACGGCGGGGCGCCAGGGCCGCTTCCTGCGCGTGGAATGCAAGCGCTACCGGGATACGACCAGCTTGGATGACCGCCAGTTGCTCGGCGAGATGGACCACGCTTTTGCCCATGATCCTGCGTTAGAGCTGTGGATACTGGCCGCATCGCGTGAAGTGCCCGAGCAGTTGGAAAAGGACCTGACTGCCAAGGGCGAAGGGCAAGGCGTGCCCGTGTTGATCCTGGATTGGAAATCGCACGAGACCGCGTCGTTGGCGGTGCTGTTGGCATCGCAACCAGCCTTGGTCGAGACCTTCATCAACAAGGAGGCCGGCGAGATCGCAGCGCGTTTGCAGCCAGCCGTGGGCCCACGTATAGAGCAACTGCGCCGCGAGTTCGCAGGCTGGCAGATTGGCACGACGATGTTGCGGCGCCGGTCGTGGGAACGGCTCGGCGAGGTGTGGCTGAACCCCCGTCAGTCCCGGGCGCATTTTGGCCAGGTGGTGTCGGGCGGGGCCTTGCCCCTCATCCATCGCACGCCCCTGCTGCAGAAGCTGGACGCCTGGTGGGCCGCGCCACCCAAGCCCGCTTCGCCGGTGTGCGTGAATGGCATGATGGGCGTGGGCAAGACTTGGGTTGTGGTCGACTGGCTGATGCAGCGTAAGGACGCCTTGCCCAGCGTGTTGCTGGTGCCGGCTTCGGCATTGCCGGGGCCCGGCAATGCGCTGGGCTCGGTGTACGGGGTCAAGCGCTTTCTCGCTGAGCGCTTGTTTGACCTGGCGCAGGTGCGGGACGTCGATCATTGGCGCGCGCGTCTAGAGCGCATGCTGCAACGGCCGGAAGCGGAGGGTTGCGCGCTGGTGGTGGTCTTCGATGGGATGAGCCAGCAACCCACGGTCGAATGGAACACGCTGATGAACGTGCTGCAGGCCGACGAGTTCCGCGGCCGCATCCGCGTGGTGGCGACCACGCGCTCGCATCATTTCGACAACCAGCTGCGCCGATTGAGGGGGCTGGAGGAGCGTGCCGTCCCCGTCGAGGTCGACGTCTACGACGCACAGCCGGGCGGCGAGTTCGACCAGATGTTGGCGCTCCACGGACTAATCCGCAACGACCTGCATCCGGAATTGCACGCATTGGCGCGCAATCCACGCCTGTTCGACTTGGTCATCCGCTTCCGTGAACGACTGGTCGACGGCGGTACGGTGACCCTACATCGGTTGCTGTGGGAGTACGGCCGCGACACCGCCGGCGAATCGCTCAATCGAGAATTCTCCGCCGCTGAGTGGGAGGAATGGTTGCAAGCCGCCGCCAAGCGACTGCGCGATGGCATCCAGACCTACACCACGCAGGAGCTTAGCGACCTGACGGCGCGACCGTACCTTGACCGCGACGCGATCTACCAGCGCCTTAGCGAAATCATCGACACGCCATTCGTGAGGGCTCGTGCTGATCGCACGTTGGAGCTGTCACCTGAGTTTGTCGCCCACGCGCTAGGCGCTACGGCGGTGTCTTTCCTGGCGTCGGCCGAACACGCCGATCGCGGCCAGCTCGAGGCCATGCTCGTCGAGTGGCTCGACCCCATAGCTGGCTTGGACCAGCGCGCCGAGATCCTGCGGGCGGCCGTGGCCATTGCGCTGGAATCCGGACCGCCGCGGCCCCTGTTGGGAGTCTTGGTGGCCGCATGGCTGCAAACGCAGAACCTGGGGGAAACGCACGTGCGCGACGCGCACCTGCTGGCGGCGGAAATACCGGAGGCCTTGCTCGACACTATCGAGCTGTCGAACCGGCACACGCATGCGTGGAGTCAGCACCACGCCGTCAGCGCGCTTCGCGGTGTGGATCGAGGCAATGCGCGGGTCAGGAAGCAAGTACTGGCCCGCGCGGCGGATTGGTTGCGCGTGATATCGCGCGACCTCGACCCTCGGGCCAAACCCGAACCCGAAGCCGAGCGGCACCGACACGAACGATTGATGTCGCGCGTGGGCGTGGACGCTTCGGGCGAACAGATGATTTTGGGCGAAAGCATGCAACTGGTGGATCGCGACGACACCTTGTGGGCCGAACACGTGCCGGCGCTGCTAGAAGGTTACCCGCTGATCGATGCCGTGCCGCTTTTGCAGATCGCGGCCGTCGCCGCTTCGGTCGCTTTCAACCATTCGGCCTGGAACCAGTTGCGCTGGGCGTGCCTGCTCAATCCAATCGATCCGGAGGCGTTGGCCACAGCGGTCCGCACGGCGGCGGCGGAGATGCAAACTCGCGTGCCCGAACCGGGACGCAATCCGAGCTTGCCGGCGCGCGCGGCCCAGCTTTTGCTGCACATTCCTGGTCATCGACACGACGACGAGGCCGCGGCAGCGCTCAAGGTCCAGTTGGGCAAGACCTACGACTACGACACACACTACCTGGCCAATCCGGTGCACAGCCTGTTCGCGCTCGAACGCCGGCACGCGATGGATGCGTTGAACGACACGTCACTAAGCCTTCGAAATCGCGTCCAGCGCTGCGGTGACATGTGGCTGGATCCAACCTTTGAGGCCCCAGTGGCCGTGCGCCAGGAGGTGGTGGAGGCGGTCAATGAAATCGACGTCAATCAGCTCTATACGGGGCGTAACGTCACCCGCGAGGACAACGACTTCGATGCGCTCCAGGCCGTGCTCGCGCGTTGCGCGCCCCGCGAGCTCGCAGCACTGCGCCGGCGATTGGTGCGCACGCCAGTCACCGAGAAAGACCGAGCCGCGCGGGCGTGGCAAATTAATCGAGCCTTGGTGCTCTACGGACCGACGGAGGCGGCTGGAGCTCGCCAAGCCCGCCTGCAGGGACGCGAAATCCGCGAGGGCGATGAAATACTGGCGGCCTCCGAGCTTCTCCTGCCCGAGCTTGTCGGCAAGGATGCTCTAGCCCAGGCCGTGACGGTCGTCGAGGCGGATATGGCGCACATTCCGATCTCGATCACTGACGCCATAGAACCGTTGACCGTCGAACAAGCTGATCAGCTGATTCGACAGTTCCAGGGGGGCACGTCCAAACAGCAGCGTGACGTGCTCGTTCTGCTGATCACATCGCCGCCTGTGCTGAGCGATTTCGCTTGGTCGTGGGTCACGGCGTACACCGCGTCGGAGGACGAAATAGACCGTCGTCTGGCGTACATGGCGCTGGTCGCGTCGGATCCGATGCGACTGGGCCTCGAGCTCAATCAGCAGGGCTGGCGGTTCACTGCGGGAGCGGACACCTTCTTGGCACATGCGGCCTCCGGCGCGCTCTTCACTGCCACGACGGCCCTGCCATTTGAGCAGGTCGCAGCGCGGCTGGCGCCGTGGCGACTGCTGGAGGCCGTACGCCATCGCGGCGGAGACCCCTCCGAGATACGCCTAGCGGCGGAATTGCTTGATGCAATCCTTGTAAGCGGACCTGCGCAAGCACTGGACGTCGGGGCGCGGCTAACAGTTCGTAGAGACACCAACTCCACCTCACCCACTCGGTACTCGGTCAATCCTCATCCGCCGGCCGATTCGGATTCGGCCGAAGCCCTGCGCCAAGCCTTCGATACTGAGGCCCAGATGGCGGCCATCGACCGGGCCGGCGAGGTGGCGGATGCGCGAATTCGCAAGGCCCGGCAGGAAGGCGCGAGCCTGTTCTTGGAGTTCGTGGCGCAAGCGGACGGCCTCGCGTTGTGCCGTTATGTCCCCGAAGTTGTGGAGCGCTGGGTCGCCGGCCATGAGGAGCTGAGCCCGGATTTTGTACGCCGCGTAGTGCAGGCCGAAGGCCTATTCCTTGCCATCTGCGAGGCGCTGCTGGTTACCGCGCCGGCGCAAGGCGTGAGCTTATGGCAGGCTCTGCGGCGCTCGTTTCGCACGCGTATCGAGGGTCCGGCGAAGTTGCCGGAGTTGCTGCACCTGCTGTTCCGCGCCTCGGACTCGCCACAGGTCATGCAGGCGCGCGATGATTTGCTGTCGTTGACCTCGACCAACACCGATGCCGATCTGTACGAGGTCGCGCTCGTCGCCGCGCTCAACGGGCGAAGCGACTGGCTGGAGGCGCGCATCGCGAGCGATGCGGCGTCATACCTGCCATGGCGCCAGCAGCGTGCCGCCACGCTGGCGGGTTTTCGGGTCGGCAACACGCTGCCCGTCGCCGGCGCGTGGCCGGAAAGTCCGTCGACGTCGTGGGCGGAGGATGTGGCGCGTCGTTCGTCGCGACTGCAGTTCCTGGAGGCCTGTGCGCGCCACTGGTGGAAGGAGTATTGGCGCCGCGAGGATCTCGACCAGGCTTACGCAGCATGGGTGCTGTTCTGCCAATGCGCCGACCGGCGAGCGGTAGCTTGGATGGCGTCGGAGGCCGAGCGCTCAACGAACAGCGACGCGTTGAAGACGGCGAAGCTGCGCCATTGGCGCGCCAACCGACTGGGATGGAAACACGGAGCCGACAAGAGCAGCCTCAGCCTCCAGCGCAACTTCCTGTGGCGAACCACCGACGACAAGGTCTGGCCCTGGCGTGCAAGCTGACCGGAGGCGGAGTCGGATCGCGCGATATGGGCGTCAGAGTTGGCTGGGGAAGGCGGCGAACTAAGCGGCCTTCAGGGAGTTCCGAATAGCCGCTCGACGTCCTGACGCTCGGCGTGCGAGTACACGCGCCCCAAGTACTTGCCCGAGAAATCCATTGCGCCGACCAGGAAACGCTTCGCGGTTCCGCTACCGAGCGGCGTGGTCGTGTCCAGATATACGCAGAACGCGAAACCCGACTGCACCGCGAGCATGCCCATCTCCTCGAGCACGGCCCGCAGTGCCGTCACATCCGAGAACGGCCCCATGTGCGCATCCATGCCCTTGGGGCGCAACAGGGCGAAGCCGGCAGCTGTCGGGTGGCCGGCAAGCGTGGAGAACTTCTTGTAGATCTCTTCGCGCTTGCTACGGCCCTTGCCCGTGTGATCATCGAGCGCCTTGCGCACTGCGGCAGGCGAGAAGTCGCGTTTAAGCGTCCGTGCGTCCGCGTTGTACCAGCGTGCGACCTGGGACCGGTCGATCTTAAAGTAGTGGACCAGATTCGAGGTCTCGATGATGTCGCGCAACAGCGCGGCCGCCGGTTGGTAGTAGCCAGTCGCCGTTAGCTTCCACGCAGTGGCGAACAGATTGAACACCCGCAGGCCCAAGTGACTGATGGTCCTTTCATCGTCGGTCGACGTGTACGTCTTTCGCAGGACGTCGATCAGGTCCATGACCCGTTCGGTGATGTCCAGGTGATCCGCCAGGTCGGGCGATGCGTCCACCAGTTCAAGCGTGCGCGTCCACAGCACTTCCTCGCCTGTGTGCAGGAGCAGCAGATTCTCGGGCACTGGTGACATCGTTCGATGGGTCCTTGGCGTGAAAGGCTAGGCGGTGCCGGGCTTGGTCGGCGTGTCGCTGCCGGCCGGACCTAGTGGATCCTCACCGTACTGCATGCGGCGACTTGCAAGCATGGTTTGTGTGCGACGCGACTCGATTGCAATGCGCTGCTCGAGATCGTGGATGGCCACCTTGGCGAAGTTCCGCACCTGCTCACGCGGGTCTGTCAGCCAAGGCTCGAGCCGCGCCTTCTTCGCTGCCAGCGCTTTGACCCGTCCGTCAAATCCCACGGTCATGCCTTCGTGAGCGATTACGCTGTGGACGCGATCCATCACGTCCTCGTCGTCCGCCCATAGCGCCACGACACATCTGACCAGCTCGAAGGCGGCCTCTTGCTCGTCGATCGCACCCAGTACGTCCAATGCGAACAGGACGTCGTCGCGCTGGTCGCTCGCGAGCAGCGCTTCGAGCGAGGCGCGCAATCCCGGCGGGAAGTCCTCAAACACGGCTTCGAGCAGGCGCTCGACGCTGTGGTCCAGCGACTGCTCATCGGCCTCGAACCAAAGTCGGCTGGCCCCTAGCACCGCCTCCGGGACGGTCCGCAGTACCTTCGTCGTCTCGTGCAATTCGTAGGGGATCGCGACGAACCCGGGAACCGCGTCCGCCCGGGCCGCTGCCAGACGCCGATCGATCAGGTCCAGTGCCAACAGCGGGCGGTCCTTGCACACCGCTGCAACCACGTAATCGCCATGGGCGTCCAGCTCGGGGTGGGGAACGAGCCACTCCAGCACCTGCTGCGCGGCGCTGTCATCGAGGGCTTGAAGCACCTCGCTGTGATACCACCAGAAGCCACCGCCCGCCGTGCTCCACGAGTTGTCGTTGTGCTCGACGAGATAGGCGAGGGCCTCGAGCAGGACGGATTGGTGAAACGAGGGCGCGGCGCGCTCGCCTGAAAAATGACGTTCGCAGGCATGTCCCACGTTCTTCAGTGCCTCGTGGTCGGCATGCGCGATGCTGCTGGCCAACACCGCCCGGAACAGCTCCTCGGGCACGTCGGGGGCGACGATCAACAGGCGCGATACCTCCCGGAGCGACTCACCCCGCTCCAACCACTCGGCGATCCGGCGAAGGGTGTCGGGGCCGAGCGGGGACTGCAGCAGGCCGGCGAGCGACCAAAACAAGAAGCGACGCAGCCGACCATCGAACCGGTCCAGGTGCGCCAGCGTTGGTGCCGGCAGCTTCCTGGCCAGGGCCTGGAGAAACGGCCCGAACTTCATGAAGGTCGCCGCGTCAGTGGATTCGGTTTGCGCAAACAGTGTGAGCCGCGCAAGCCACTCCGGGTAGTTCTGCGCATCGATCTGGGCCAGCAACGCATCAGCCTGTTCGGCGCGAAACCGCTCGATGACCTCGTGACCGAAGTCCTGATCTTCCCAGCTGGGGGGGAAGACCGAGTCAAACCCGACCAGCACCTTGTAGGCCGACAGGTCGGGCACGGTCGCGAGGGCGCCGCGGAAGCGGGTGGTCGCCATTGCGAGCTCACCGGTCAGGCGCACGAGTTCCGGGTCGTCGGCCAGTTCCGGTCGCACCGCGCGGAACCGATTGAAATAGCGATGGACGCGCTGCTCCAGAACCCGCGCTTGCTCAAGGCTGGCTCCACCCACAATACCGGTGAAAAAGTCGATCACCCAAACGGCGTTGGCGATTAGGATCCTGGACAGCTCGCGCGTCGGCGCCGCCCCGTACGGCGGCCGGACGGCATGACCCATCGCCGCCACGATGCGGTTGCGCTCGCTGTCATCCTGGGCACTAGCGTATAGGCGTTCGAGTTGATGCAGAGCATGGTTGCGAATGCTCGCGAGGCCGGCCGACCCGGGAAGCGTGCCTCGGTTCAACGCGACGGCGTTCGAGGAAAAAGTGGAGCTAGTCGCCTCGAGCTCTAGGATCGATTCCAGGACCTCCGCAAGCAATGGCAGCTCCCGCCTCAGGGTATCCGTGTCGAGCGCCGCCACCGCCTCCACGACCAGGCGCTGCACTGCCGGGCCGTACGCGTTCCACATCGTTAGCTCCGGCTTGGCGATCGCCTGCGCCAACTCGGTGCCAGGCTTGCGCTCGGCCGACGACGTGGCCAAGCGATGCAATCGGCGGGCCACAGCAAGCATCTGTGGCACATCCAGATAGCGATACGGTCGAAGGACTCGGCCGATCAACCCGGCGATGTCTTCGAAGTTCTTGCCGGCCAAGGCGCCGAAGGGCGTGTCGATGGAGACCGTCGGAGCGGCTTCCGCCTGCTCGGCCGCCGCCGAAAGCACCGCCATGACCTCGGCGATGACCGACTCGGGCTCGTCATAGAGCGAAAGCACATGCTCGCCGAAACTCTCGATTGCCTCGTACCGCGCGTTGTTGTCGACTGCCTGAGAGATCGCTGCCAGCGCGCCGCGGTCGAGCAAGGCCTTGCCATGCATGAGGCGGTCAAAATCCACGATCACCTTGTCGAACTCGTAGCCCGCCGGGACCAGATACTTGGTCGCGATGCCGCGCAACCGTTGCTTGATCGAGTCGAGCGCCTGCTTGCCGAAATGAGGCGTCTGCGGCGGCTTCTTGTAGATGATGTCGTGCTCGAGCTCTGCCCATGCATGGTTGAGGATGGTTTGCAGCTGGATCTCGCAGCGCATGCCGGCGTAGCGAGCGTACTCGGGCAACGCCAGCCGATCCGCCTTAAGCGTGACCACGTAGTGGTTGGCGGTGTACATGCCGCTTGCGGCCTCCGGTTCCAGACTCGGCTGGTGTATGCGCCGCTCGATGACCTCGAAGTTGTCCTCCACCAGCCCTGAGGCGAGCAGCTTCTCGATGTCGCCGTTGGTGTAGAAGATCGCGCGGCAACCGGCGAGATCTTTGATCTTCTGGTCGATGTCATCGGCATCGGCTTGCCCGCGCTCGAGCAGCTTTGTCCGCAGCGAGACCGGGTCCTTTGCCCGGGCGCGAACCACCTGCAAGCGGTAGCCGCCGGCATGCTCGATCGCGGCGGCAAGCACGGCTGCAACGGTCTGGGCGAAGGCGTCGTAGAGCGGTTGCTTGCGGTCGTAGTCGTCGATGTGCATGAAAGAAGTTACAAGGGATCGAGGGTGGGTAGCGCGCTGGCGAAGGCCTGGTGCCGTCCTGACAGAACCTGTCGCCAGCCATGGTCCGCAGCAGCTGCGATGGGGCAGCCTTCGTGCCGGTGGTCAAACGGATGAATGCCGCAGTGGATGGGCGAATTCAAGCCTTCGCTTAGACGCGATTGTGCCCCCTCGGCAGGGCCGCCGGCCCCGGCGGGCCGGTCCGCTCCTTGGCAGCGGCCCGGCCGCTATCGACCCAGAGTGGACCTCGGCGCATCGTAAGGGCTCGGAAATTTTGGGACTCGCCTCTAGTCTGTAGGGGGGGGGCAGGCCCCATTATTCCAGCGCAAAGACCAAATCCAGAATACGGTGTTTTACGTCGACGCAAGCCCCGACGTATCTGATGGAGTGAATCCAATGAAAGCGAGCGTGCCCGAGACGTTGGAGCAGCTGGCGGCGGCCGTTCTCGAGCTCTTCGGCGACGCCAACCTTGCCTATGCCGATCCTGGGGAGCCCCATGTGGTGTCCGAGCTCTTCGCCCTCCTGCGCGTGCGATTTCCGGACCATACGGTGAGCAACGAATACGACCGCCGTGAGAAAGAAATCAAAATGCTCGGCAAGTCGAAGATCATTCCTGATCTGATCGTGCACAACGTGGGTCATCAGGCCAACAACCTGCTAGTGGTCGAGGTCAAACTGGACGGCAACTATGACTACGAGCGCGATATTCGGAAGCTGCGCGGCATGACCGAGAAAGAGAGCGGATACGGCTATGCCGCCGGCGTGCATTTGGTACTCAGCGTGCCTCGACGTCGGATCAGGCGCGGGCACGTCTACATCGATGGCGCCCTCGATCCGGAATTGACGCAGTGGTTCGAGGCGAAGTTCGCTTGACGCCGAAGGTGCGCCGATGACCGCAGGCGAGGGGCCGCGACAGAAGCTATCGCGGGAGAACTACTACGTGCCCGAGTGGTACCAGCGCGGCTTCCGCTTGGACGGCGCCGACGCCTGGCTCCTCAACATTTCGCCCCCGCGCCTGCGCCCAGACGGCAGCCCGATCCTTGTTGCACCGCGGCCAAGACCGCCCAAGGCCTGCTTCTGGGAAAAGGACCTGTACGTCACGCGCTTTGGCGAGAAATTCAACGATCAAGTCGAGACCGTGCTGTTCCAGGACATCGACGACTTTGGGGCTACAGCCGTGCGGGCCTTCATCGGCGGCGACCCGATCGCCGTCCACGACCAGTACCGGCCGATGCTGGCGTACCTGGGGGCGCAGACGCTACGTACCCCCAAGGGCCTGGACTGGATCCGGAGCCGCTATCCGGCCCTGTCCCAGATCGAGTTGCTGGTCGAGATGCAGCACTTGCGACATATGTTCGGCACCTTGTGGGCCGAGTCTGTGCACGAGGTCGTCTCTGCGGAAGATTCATCGGTGAAGTTCCTGCTGACCGATCAACCGGTCACCACCTTCAACGCCGCGCTGCCGGTGGACGCCGCCCCGCTGGCTTACCCCGACGACGCGCCGGTGACCTGGAATGGCACACAGACGCTGTTTGCACTGGATCAAAACCACCTGTTGATCCTCACCCACGTGCACTACGCCAAGAACCCGGGCGCCGTCGAGCCGACCGCGAAGCGGACCAATGCACGTTTTTTCGGCAACACCTTGATGCGCACGGATGCATTGATCCGAAGCCGACGCTTTGACTCGGACGCGGTGATCGCGATTAATACCTGGCTCAAGTCCCGCGCCCGGCGCTATATTGCTGCCGGCAAGCCCGAGTGGCTCTACCCCGAGCTCGACCAACCGATCGACCGGACTAGTCTGGCGCAGCTGCTGCGACCGCCAGAAGAAGGCCTATGGCGCTTCGGCGGCGAAATCCACATCGGTTACAAGGACGGCACCTTCGGCTATCGCGATCCCTATGGCCGCACCTCGCGCGAACACGAGTTCGTAGCCAAACCGCTGTCCACCAAGTCCCCAGCGCCGGGCGACCCGTGCCCCTGCGGCCGCGGCGACACCTTTGCGCAGTGCTGCGAGCCATTGCCGCCCTGGCAAAGGCCACCCTGGGACGTGTGGAGCGTTCGCGAGCGCAACGAAGGCTTCCTTCGCGCCATCTACGGCGTGCTGGACATCAAGGACGAAAGCGCCTGGGATCGGATTCAGCGCACGCTCTCGGACGAGCAGGTGGCTCGACTGCATCGCATCTCCCAGAGCTTGTGGCCGCCTGACACGGACTTGACGGCGCTGTTGCCCCGCCCCGGGGATGGCCGTCTGCGGGCGGTGTACATGGGCCCGTCGGATGTGCGGTCTGCCGGTAAGAGCTTCATCAGCCTGGTGCCGCTGTTCGACCAGATCTGGGTCATGGACCCCTTCATCGCCGCGCGAAACCTGCGCCCCGAGTACAGCCCCGTCACCACGCCCGGACCGCACAAGCAGCAGTTGCTCAAGAACGTAATGTTCTGGCTGATGCTCGAACCGCTGATTCGGGCAGGGAAGGTCGTGGTGTTTCCAGACCCGGGTGACATCAGCCCGGAATTCCAGCACGCCATGCGTGAAATGGCGCTGGAACGCACTGCGAATTGGCACCCCAAGCCGCAGGATTTCGTCGAGTTCCGCGGCTTTTCAACGGAGGATATGAAACGCTCGCTATTGCAGCTGCCGGACGACGTGCTGCGGCCGATCTTCAAGCGTGCGACCCCCGACAAGTCCGATGCCTTCATCCAGCAAGCCATCGACCACATGCGATGTGATGCGGAGCGCGATCCCCTAGCATTGTTGCAGCTGCTTCCCGATGCGACGCTGCTCAACCAGACGTTTGCGCTACGGTCGGTGAACCTGGAGGTCGCGGTGTTCATTGCCCAGTCCCTCGGCGCCGTCATCGTGACCAACGTGCGCGCGCTGTGGGAACACCTGCATTTGCACACCCGTGCGGCCGCTACCCTCGGCGAAGCGCCGTCTACGGACGCCGGGATGCACATGAAGGGCGCGATGAATCCGTTTGACAGCCTCGAAGTCGCCGCTTCGCCAACGGCCGAGGCAGCCCGAGTCGCCTTGCGACACCTGCTAACCGCCGCGGGGGATCGTCGAGACACCGCAAAGGCGCTGGCCGCCTTGGGCACTCGCTTGGCGGCGCTAATGGGCGACGGAAAGGCCCTGCATAACCCGGACGCAACTCTGACCTTGGCTGTGACAGCGTCGATGCCGATCAGCGGGTTCGAAACGCCGACGGCGCAGCGACTGATCGTAGGGTTTGGCCGTGGAGAACCGCCCGCGTCTCTTGGCCTAGTCCTGTTCTGCAAGGCCGATTTCGACGACGTGGACAAAGCTGAAGAGTATGACGACTAGCGTCCTCGATAGGCCTGACTACATTGGGGTTGATGTTCGACCGCATCATCGGCTTGGTGGACGCCAGAATCGAACAAGGTAATGTCAAATGCCGTAGCACTGTCCTTACTGAAGGTCCGGTGACGTCCGTTCTGGCCGAAAGCGATCATTCAGTCCGCTCAGCCTGCGTAGCTTGCGCGCGATGGACGGTATCCGCTCTGGTTCTCCGCACACTAAGGCGCTCTGCCCAATCTTAGAAGCCGGGGGGCAGCTTGGCCTGAGCCGGCGCTTCGGGCCCGATGGGTGGGATCTGGTCCGGAACTTGCGGGAAAGTTTGCGGCGGACGGACAAAGTACCCTTTGCCGAACAGTCTCAACTGGCGAGACTGACCGGTATCAAGGTTTAGCAATGAGAGCGAGATCTTCCTTTGGAAGGGTTCCATTCGGGCTACGCGATGGAAAGCTTCGGTTCGTAACTGAGGTCGAAACCGGGCTGGCATGCAACTGCGTCTGCCCAGACCCCGCCTGCAGTAAACCACTCGTCGCCCGGAATAAGGCGTCTTTGACGCGTAAGCGCGTCTATCACTTTCAGCACGCCGCAAGTTCTACCGGCTGCGGGGGGTGGGAAAGCGCCATGCACAGGATGGCTAAGGAGGTGGTGCAGCGCGCGACCCGTCTGATGCTTCCAAAATGGTCCGCGTGCGAAGGTGATCTGCAGTTCCCGCATCGCGTCGCCATGTTGGCACCTGGCGGAACCCAGGAAGTTAGGCTCAACGACGCACAGATTAGGCCAGATGTGCGTGTAATCGCTGTAGCCGACCAGGCGCTCCTTCCGGCGCTCTACGTCGAAATAAAGGTTTCGCACGGTGTGGATTGGGAGAAGCGTCAGCGCGTGATTGATGCCGGCTACACCATGATGGAGATTGATCTGGCAGACGTCGGCGACGAAGTACTTCAGGACGAGGAGGCATTTGCGAACCAGGTGCTCGATTGCCCTGGGAATCGCAATTGGGTGCACATAAGTAGCGCTCCGTTCTTGGCGCGGATGTTGGACCAGGAGGTCGTGCAGATCACCAGTCATAAGGTTCAGGAGAAGCGTGTTCCAACCAAAAGAGGAAACACGCTAATCCTTCAGACTCAGGATTATCTTGCGTACACAGCCGCGCGTGAGGATCCCGTATTAGACCGAGCCGAGCTGGCTGATACCTGGGCGAACGGGCAGCGCGTGGATGGCCTCGGAAACCCATTGCCCTACGCCCCCGGCCTCTACACAAAGGCTTACGTGCCAGGCGGTGGGTGGCATGGAGGTGGTCATTACAAGACGCACCTACGGCCGATAATTCAGGACACACCGGAGAATCAGCAGAAGGTCTTAAGACTTTTGTGAGTCTCTTTGCGCAGATTGGTTAGCGTTGGCGAGTACTTATCACGACGTTCGCTGCCTATGACCCGGTACACGGCGGGGGGCGCGGGGTATGTCCCCACCGCGACCAAGGTCAGGAACTCATACGTCTCGCTGGTCCCGACGCCGCTGCAGCACTGGCCAATGCGTTTCCAGGCGAAATCTTAGGTTTTCAATACCAGGTGCCGGCTTCCATAACGCATCGTGATCGGGCGATCGCAGAACAAGTCAAAGATGGATGGTCAGATGGCCATGATCGCTGCAATGTTTGACTTGGGTGAGCGCCAGATACGTCGAATTTGCAAAGCCCAGGGCGTAAGTCCGAAGGCATGTCTTCCGGCAGCGCGCGAGCTGCGTCGCAAGCGCCGAGGGGGTGTTCTTGATGCGATTCGCGTTGGCGGCTCAGTTGAAGGTGCCGCCCGCGTGTGGAGCTTTACGGTCGAAGCCGTTTGAGCAATCTGCATTCAAGCCGGGTTGGAGCTGGGGCCGTGAGGCGCTAGTTCGCCTCGGCGTCACACCGCTCTTTGCAGTTACGGTGCAGTTACGAAAAAGCCGGCGCTAGGCCGGCTTCTCGTAAGTCTTTGATTTAATGGTGGAGCGGAGGAGGATCGAACTCCCGACCTTCGCATTGCGAACGCGACGCTCTCCCAGCTGAGCTACCGCCCCACGTAAGGCAAAAGTGTAGCGGGCTGGCCCCAGGCGCGCTAGCCCTGATCGGCCAGCAGCGGGGCCAGGCCGGGTTCCAGCGCGGCGCGGCGCCAGCCGGAGAGGGCGTCGGGCCAGTCGCCGTGGTCGAGCAGGGCTTCCAGCCAGCGGCGCGAGGCGAGGACGCCGTCGGGCAGGCCGAGTTCGGCGCTGCGTGCGGCCACGGCGTCCTGCAGTTTGCGCAGGCGCTGTTTGTCGCGGGTTTCGCCGACGGCGGCGTCGGGTGCCTGGTCTTCGTCGGGCAGGGCGGTGGACAGCGCGGTCCAGACCGAGTCGGCGAGTTTGCGCGGGGCCTTGGGGTGGGCGTCGAGCTGGGCTTGCAGGGCGCTGCGGTCGGCGGGGTTGGCGCGGGCCACGGCCACGGCCAGTTCGTTGTCCAGGATCCAGCTGCGCGGGCGGTCGTGTTCGCGGGCGTAGGCGTCGCGCCAGCGCAGCAGGCGCAGCAGGCGGCGTTGGGCGGGGCGGTCGAGGAACTGGGCGCTGCGCATGGACAGGTGCGGCCAGGGTTCGGCGCCTTCGTGTTCGGCGTTGTGCACGGTGCGCTGGGCGTCCTCGACCAGCCATTCGCGGCGGCCGAGCAGGCCGAGCTGGCCGTCCAGGGCGTCGTGCAGGGCGAACAGGTGGCGCACGTCGTCGGCGGCGTATTCCAGCTGCGCGGGCGAGAGCGGGCGGCGCAGCCAGTCCGAACGGGTCTCGCCCTTGGCCAGGATCACGCCGGTGACCTGTTCGACCAGTTTCTGGTAGCCCAGGCCGCTGCCCACGCCAGCCAGCGCGGCGGCCTGCTGGGTGTCGAACAGGGGCTTGGGCACGACCTTGCAGGCGTGCTTGAACGCGACCAGGTCTTCGCTGGCGCTGTGCATGATCTTGAGGATGGCGGTGTCGGCCAGGATCGGCGCCAGCGCCTGGGCGATGCCGGGTTTGAGCGGGTCGACCAGCAGGATCTCGTCGCCGACGGCGATCTGCACCAGCGCCAGCTGCGGCCAGTAGGTGCGTTCGCGGATGAATTCGGTGTCCAGGCCGATGCGTGCGGGCGGCGTGGCGAAGTGCGCTAGCAGGTCGGCGGGGGTGGAAATCCAGATCGGCATGAGGCGGGCGGGTCGTGAACGGGAGTTGGGGCGCGGACGGCGCGCCGGCGCGACGAAGTTGCCGCGGCGGGCGACAATAGCCTACTTTCGCCCGGGCCGGGTTTTTGACGGGACAGGCTGAATAAGACACGGAGGACGTTTGCGCGCATCGGTATTGGCTATGGCGACGTCGGCCCTGCTGCTGGCCGCCTGCTCGCGAGACCCGGCGCCGGCGGCGCCGGACGCGGCCGCGGTGCGCGCGCCCATCGTCACCATCAGCGCCGACCAGGCGGTGTCGCCGGTGCCGCCCTGGCAGCCGCCGGCGATCGCGGTGGATGCGGCCAACGAGCGCGCGCTGCGCGGCCGCGCCGAGGCGGCGCTGGCGCAGGGCCGGCTGTACGACGATGCCGAGTCGGCCATTCCGCTCTACTATGCGCTCAGCCGCTACGCGCCCAACGAGGCGCGTTACGCGGCCGGGTTCGAGCGCGCGCTGGCGCTGCTGCTGGTGCAGGGCGACGAGGCCCTGGCCGGCATCGACGACGATCCGCTGCAGTTGCGCGAGGCGCACGAGGCCGCCGCGGTGGCGCGCGCGGTCGCGCCGGCGCACAAGAAGGTGGTCGCGTTCCTGGCGCGGGTGGACCGGGCCGACCAGGCGCAGGAGGCCAACCGCCTGGGCGAGGAGGCCTTGAACGCCGGACGCATCGGCGAAGGCGGCGGGCAGGGCGCCCTGCAGCGCTTCGGCGAAGCGCTGGAGCTGCGCCCGGGCGACGTGCGCGCCAGCCAGGGTATCGCCGCGGCCGAGAGCGCGTTGATCCGCCGCGCCGAGATCGCCGCCGACCGCGACGACTATGCCGGCGCGGAGCGTTGGCTGGCTGCGGCGGCGCAGGTGCGGCCCAAGCTGGGCACGGCGGCCGATGCGCAGGGGCGCATCGCCGCGCAACGCGCCGCGCGCGTGGGCAGCCTGCGCGACCAGGGCCTGGCGGCGCTGACCAAGGTCGGCGGCATCGAGCAGGCGCGCGCGCTGCTGGCCAATCTGCTTCGCATCGCGCCGGCCGGCGATCCGGCCGCGAGCGAGCTGCGCGAACGCATCGAGCTGGCCACCCATTACGGCCTGTTCCGTCCCGGCCAGGCCTTCACCGAGGTCATGAGCGCCGGCGGCCGCGGGCCGGCGATGGTGGTGATCCCGCACGGCGCCTTCCGCATGGGCGCGCCGGCCGAGGAGGCCGATTCCAGCGACGCCGAGCGGCCGCTGCGCAACATCCGTTTCCCGCGCGGGCTGGCGGTGTCGCGCACCGAGATCACCGTGGGCGAGTTCCGCCGTTTCATGAACGCCACCAAGCACCGTGCGCGCGCCAGCCGGCGCGGTTATTCCACCGCCTACGACGAGCGCAGCGGCAACCTGGTGCGGCGCGGCAAGGTCGACTGGCAGTCCGACTACACCGGCCGGCCGGCCACCGACGACATGCCGGTGGTGCACGTGAGCGCCAAGGATGCGATGGCCTACGCGGCCTGGCTGTCCAAGCAGACCGGCCACCACTACCGTCTGCCCAGCGAGGCCGAGTTCGAATACATGCTGCGCGCGGGCAGCGCGGCCACCTATCCCTGGGGCGAGGGCGCGCCGCTGATGCGCGTGGGCAACCTGACCGGCGCGCTGGACGTGTCGCCGACCGGGCGGCGCTGGAACAACGCCTTCCAGGGCTACGGCGACAACGCCTGGGGCCCGTCGCCGGTGGGGCGCTACCGCGCCAACGCCTGGGGGCTGCACGACGTGGCCGGCAACGTCAGCGAATGGGTGGCCGACTGCTGGCACGACAGCTACCGGCGCGCGCCGCGCGACGGCGAGGCCTGGGTCAACCCGGGCTGCCGCACGCGGGTGATCCGCGGCGGCTCCTGGGCCAGCTCGCCGGCGCAGACCCGCTCAGCCTGGCGCCAGGGCAGCGACGCCGACGTGACCAGCGCCCGCATCGGCTTCCGCGTGGTGCGCGATATCTGACAGGATGGGCGCCGGGCGGTCCGCCGCCCGCGACCGAAGACTCAGCAGGGCGGAGGTGAGTGCGATGCGGATCGATCCTATGGGCGGGGCCAGGCAGGGCGGGCAGCGGCGCGGCGGCGGCATCCGCTGGTGGATCCTGATCCTGTTCGCCGGCTACGCGGCCTGGTCCTGGTTCGGCAGCGCCAAGGTCGACCCTTACACCGGCGAGAAGGCGCATTACGGCGCCAGCGCCGACGAAGAGGTGCAGCTGGGCGCGCAGGCGTTCCAGCAGGTGCTGGGCGACGCCAACCAGCAAGGCGCGCTGGTGCCGCCGCAGCACCAGGTCAGCCAGCAGGTGCGTGAGATCGCGCAGCGGTTGATCGCCAAGGTGCCGCAGGTCACCGACGATCTGGCCGCGCAGCACCAGCAGCAGGCGCCCACCGACTACCGCAACTTCCAATGGGACGTGGCGGTGATCAATTCCGAGCAGGCCAACGCCTTCTGCCTGCCCGGCGGCAAGATGGCGGTCTACACCGGCCTGCTGCCGATCGCGAAGAACGAGAGCGCGCTGGCGGTGGTGATGGGCCACGAGATCGCGCACGCGCTGCTGCGCCATGGCTCGCAGCGCATGGCCCAGCAGAAGCTGGTGCAGATGGGGCAGATGGCCGCGGGCGTGGCGCTGGGCGGGATGGACCCGCAACAGCAGCAGGCGGTCATGGGCGCGTTGGGCGCGGGCGCGCAGTACGGTTTCGTGCTGCCGTACGGGCGCAATCATGAAACCCAGGCCGATCAGGTGGGCCTGATGCTGGCCGCGGCGGCCTGCTACGACCCGCGCGAGGCGATCCCGCTGTGGCAGCGCATGGAGCAGTTGGGTGGCGGTCAGCGGCCGCCGGAATTCGCCTCCACGCATCCGGACCCGGCCAACCGCATCCAGGCCTTGCAGGCGCTGATGCCGCAGGCGGAGCAGTACTACCAGAAGTACTGCCAGGGCCAGCCGCCGCTGAAGTAACCCGCGCCGCACCTGCCTTGGGGTAGGAGCGGCGTGAGCCGCGACCGCGAATCCGCCACTACGACGCTTGTTTCGCTCGCTTTGGGGTAGGAGCTGCGCAAGCTGCGACCGTGAATTCGCACCTACGACGAAGGCTTCGCTCTCTGTGGGATCTGCCTCCTGTAGGAGCGGCGTGAGCCGCGATCAGCTCCGAGCTCGCGGAGGTGTGTGGTGTGCTGGGAAGCAACAGCAACAGCTTCCGTCCGCAAGCGGCCGGGTCACTTTCTTTTGATAAGCGTCAAAAGAAAGTAACCAAAGAAAAACGCTACGCCAGAGCTTCCGTGCGAGAGCGGAATTTGCGCCGGGATTTTCCGATCGGGCCTCCTGCCCGAGCGGAAAACGGCGCACCTCCTGTGCGCCGCCCTCCGGGTCTTCTATCGGGATTGCGAGTTCGCTGCCCGAGCGGGGAGCAAGAGCATTCGCTGCGCTCATCCCCTCACCCTAGCCCTCTCCCGCTAGCGGGAGAGGGAATACATTCGACGCCGCTTTGCTTTAGCCCCTCTCCCGCTTGCGGGAGAGGGGTTGGGGTGAGGGCGCGCGAAGGTCGCACTCGCGACGTCACCACCCCTTGAGCGCAGCGAGCCTCAAAAGCTCATGAACAAGCCGCCATTCACCGGAATATTCGCCCCGGTGATGAACCCCGCATCGTCGGCGGTCAGGAACTCCACCGTACGCGCGATCTCGCTGGGCTTGCCCAGCCGCCCCACCGGCACGCTGTCGACGATCTTGGCCCGAATCTCCTCCGGCACCGCCATCACCATCGCCGTCTCGCAGTAACCCGGCGACACCGAATTCACCGTCACGCCCTTGCGCGCCACTTCGCGCGCCAGTGCCATGGTGAAGCCGTGCATGCCGGCCTTGGCCGCGGAGTAGTTGGTCTGGCCGAACTGGCCGGTCTGGCCGTTGACCGAGCTGATGTTGACGATGCGGCCGAAGCCGCGCTCGGTCATGCCGTCCACCGCGTGGCGGCAGAGGTTGAACACGCCGTCCAGGTTCACGCCCATCACGTCGTCCCATTGGCGCTTGTCCATCTTGCGCAGGCTGGTGTCGCGGGTGATGCCGGCGGCGTTGACCAGGATGTCGATCGCGCCGGCGTCGCGGCGGATGCGTTCCACGGTTTCGGCGCAGTCGTCGTAGTCGGCCACGTTGGCCGCTTCGAAACGCACGTCCAGCCCGGCCACTTCGTCCTGGAAGGCGGCGATGCGTTCGCTGCGCGAACCCAGGTCCAGCGCGATCACGCGGCGGCCGGCCTGGGCCAGGGACTTGCAGATCTCGGTGCCGAGCCCGCCGATGCCGCCGCTGACCACGGCGATACGCTTGTCGTTCATTGCTTTCCCCCTGCGCCGGCCGGGCCGGCTACGCGCACGCGCCGCGAGCGCGCGCCTGGGCGCGCCCGCGGAGGATGGCGGTGTGATCGGTGACGCGGCTCAGCGCTCGCGTTTGCTGTCGCCCTTGGGCTTGGCCGAGGCCGGGCTCTGGCCGACGCTGCCGGACAGGTTCTGCTGGAATTCCTTCCACAGGGTCAGGTTGCGCTCGGTGAGCTGGTTCATCATCGCCCACGGCGTCTGCCCGAGCATGCCGCCGACCTGATTGCGGAACTGCGCCTGCTGATCCAGGAACAGCTGCATGGAGCGTTCCAGGTAGTTGCCCATGAAGCCCTGCAGCGAGTCGCCGTAGAAGCGGATGATCTGGCTCAGCAACTGGGTCGACAGCACGGGTTCGCCGTCTTGTTCGTGCTCGGCGATGATCTGCAGCAGCACCTGGCGGGTGAGGTCGTCGCCCGAGCGCGCGTCGCGCACTTCGAAGTCTTCGCCGTCGACGATCAACTGGCGCACGTCTTCGATGGTGATGTAACTCGAGATCTCGGTGTCGTACAGCCGGCGGTTCGGGTACTTCTTGATGACTCGGGTCGAGGCCATGGAGCTTTGGCTCTAAAATCGTGGTGCCTTGCAGCATGGCGCAGCCCGCGGGGGCTTGCAACAGGGCGGTGCGCCCTGGCAGCCCCGGGCGGCACAGTAAAAGTGGACGCCGCCGCCGGCACCGCGCAAATGAACAGGGCCGCGGCCGTTACCGGCGCGCGGCCCCGCGACACCCCGCGCCCTTGGCGGGCGCGGCGCGGCCATCACCAGCCCATGTACTGGCCGCCGTTGGCGGACAGGTTGGCGCCGGTGATCCAGCCGGCCTCGTCGGGGATGAAGAAGCCCACCGCGTAGGCGATTTCCTGCGGGCTGCCCAGGCGCCCGGTCGGGATCTGGGCGACGATCTTGTTGCGCACCTCTTCCGGCACGGCCATGACCATGTCGGTGGCGATGTAGCCCGGCGAAACCGTGTTGACGGTGATGCCGAACTTCGCGTTTTCCTGCGCCAGCGAAATGGTGAAGCCGTGCATGCCGGCCTTGGCCGCGGCGTAGTTGGCCTGGCCGTACTGGCCCTTCTGGCCGTTGATCGAGCTGATCTGCACGATCCGGCCCCACTTGCGCTCACGCATGCCTTCGATCACCGGGCGGGTGACGTTGAAGCAGGAGTTGAGGTTGGTGTCGATGACGTCGGTCCACTGCTGCGGCGTCATCCGGTGGAAGGTGGTGTCGCGGGTGATGCCGGCGTTGTTGACCAGGATGTCGACCGGGCCGAGCTGGCTTTCCACGTTGCGCACCAGCGCTTCGGCCTGTTCGGGCGAGGACACGTCGCCTTGCGCGATCGCTACGTCCAGGCCGAGTCCTTTCATCTGCGCCTGCCAGGCGCGCCCCTTGGCCTCGTCGCGATAATTGGTCGCGACCTTGTGCCCCATCTGGGCCAGGCGTTGGACGATCGAAGTGCCGATGCCACCGGTGCCGCCGGTGACCAATGCGACGCGTGACTGCATGTCTTCCTCTCCACGGCCGCAACGTGCGGCCTTGGCCCGATTCTAGTCAGCAAATATGAAATCGCCGTTGTGCATCGCGGCGAGGGCTGGGCGCGTGCGCGCGCAGGTCACGCGCAGGCCGCAAGCGGTGTGAGCCGAGGCCGGGGTTGGGGGTTAGAACTCGCCGAGTGCGATCGTCGGCGCGGCCGCGATGCGACCCGGATCGAAGCCGGATTGCGACCGCGCCAGCAGTTCCGCGACCGTGCCCGCACCGTGCAGCACGGCCGGGTCCTGACCCAGCGCGCGCCAGGCCGCGGCCAGCGCGGGCAGGGGACGCTCGGCGTCCACCGGCAGGGCGGCATCGGACTTGGACAGCTTGCGGCCGGCGCCGTCCAGCACCAGCGGCAGGTGGGCGTAGCGCGGCGTGGGCAGGCCCAGCGCGCGCTGCAGCAGGATCTGGCGCGGAGTGGAATCGAGCAGGTCGGCGCCGCGCACCACGTCGCTGATGGCCTGTTCGGCGTCGTCCACCACCACCGCCAACTGGTAGGCCCAGTAGCCGTCGGCGCGGCGCAGGACCACGTCGCCGACCTCGCGCGCCACGTCCTGCGACTGCGGCCCGCGGATGGCGTCGTCGTAGGCGACCACGCTGCCGTCGGCCACGCGCAGGCGGATCGCCGGTTCGCGGCCCGGCCGCGGCCCGCTTACGCAATGGCGGTGGATGCCCCCGGCTTCGGCCAGCTCGCTGCGGCTGCAGTGGCAGGCGAACGCGGCGCCGCTGGCGAGCAGGCGCTCCAGCGCGGCCCGGTAATGCGCGCCGCGTTCGCTCTGGCGCAGCACCGGCTCGTCCGAGTGCAGGCCGAAGGCGGCCAGGGTGCGCAACTGGCGCTCGGCTGCGCCGGCCACTTCGCGTGGCGGGTCCAGGTCCTCCACGCGCACCAGCCAGGTGCCTTGCGCGTGCCGCGCGAGCAGCCAACTGCCGAACGCGGCCAGCAGCGAACCGAAGTGCAGGTCGCCGGTGGGCGAGGGCGCGAAGCGGCCGCGGTATGGGCGGGAGGCGGTGGGCGTGGACACGTGCGGCGAGTGTAGGGAACGGATCGGGGCGGCGGCGGTCGAAGCCTGGAGCGGACCCCAGGCCTGCGATCCAGACGCCTGTCCGCGCAAAGCCGGTCACGCCGGTTTCACTTGAATTCACGCCGAGCCTGCCACATTTCGCCTAGGACCGCGCACGGTGCGCGGCTACGGTTCATTCCCACACGACCATGTTCAAACGTATCGCACTCTTCCTGGCCACCAACCTGGCCGTCCTGTTGCTGCTCAGCATCGTCATGTCGGTGCTGCAGGCGCTGGGGTTCAACATCAAGGGCAACGGCGCGCTGCTGACGATGGCGGCCGTGTTCGGTTTCGGTGGCGCCTTCATCTCGCTGCTGCTGTCCAAGTGGATGGCCAAGATGGGCACCGGCGCGGTGGTCATCAGCGAGCCGCGCAACGAGACCGAGCGCTGGCTGGTGGACACCGTCCGCCGCCAGGCCCAGGCCGCCGGCATCGGCATGCCCGAGGTGGCGGTGTACGACGCGCCCGAGATCAACGCCTTCGCCACCGGCGCCAACCGCAACAACGCGCTGGTGGCGGTGTCCACCGGCCTGCTGCGGGCGATGGACCGCGACGAGGCCGAGGCCGTGCTCGCGCACGAAGTCAGCCACGTGGCCAACGGCGACATGGTGACCATGGCGCTGGTGCAGGGCGTGCTCAACACCTTCGTGATCGTGCTGGCCCGCCTGGTCGGCCGCGTGATCGACGGCTACCTGGGCGGCAACCGCGACGGCAGCCCGGGCCTGGGCTACTACGCCATCGTGTTCGTGCTGGACCTGGTGTTCGGCCTGTTCGCCAGCATGATCGCGATGTGGTTCTCGCGCTACCGCGAGTTCCGCGCCGACGCCGGCGGCGCGCGCCTGGCCGGCCGCGACAAGATGATCCGTGCGCTGGAGCGTTTGGCGCTGACGTATGGCGAGAACACCCTGCCTAAGCAGGTGCAGGCCTTCGGTATCAGCGGCGCGGTGGGCCATGGGCTGTCCAAGCTGATGCGCAGCCATCCGCCGCTGGAAGAGCGCATTGCGGCTCTGCGGAATGCGCCGGCCGAGCCGGTGCGGGGTTTGGGCGTGGTGAGCTGAGGCTCGGCGCCATTGCGGTACGAAAAAGCCCGCCGGTTGGCGGGCTTTTTCTTGGGTTCGCCTTGCGCTGCCCTCACCCCAGGCGGCCCTCACCCCAACCCCTCTCCCGTGAACGGGAGAGGGGCTAAAGCAGCAAGCAGCGTCGGATCTGTCCCCTCTCCCGCCTGCGGGAGAGGGCTAGGGTGAGGGGATGAGCGCGCAGCGCGAATGCTCTTGATCCCAAACGCCGTTACCGCTCTCGCGGTCCAAAGCGTAAGACCCGAAGGGCGGCGCACAGGATGTGTGCCGTTTTTCGCTAGGCCAGGGATGGCCTATCGAAAAATCACCGCGCAAGCTCCGAACTCGCCGCGCACGGCGTCGAAATGACATTGCCCTTCTCTTTGGTTACTTTCTCTTGGGCAAGCAAGAGAAAGTGACCCGCATGCGCAGCAGGCGGAAGCTGTTGCTGTTGCCCTTAAGAGCGACAGCAACAGCCAAGGCAAATCCCCCTCAATCCTCCTTTTACAAAGGGGGAAGACAAGCAGGGGCGGAAGCAGGGGGACGAGGGTTGCGGCGCAATTGCGGATTCGCGGTCGCGGCTTACGCCGCTCCTACCCAGAAGCCAAAGCCAAAGCCGATGCCGGAGCGGGAGCCGGAGCCGGAGCCGGAGCGGGGGTAGAGCGGCCTTACTGGAAGTCGTAATCCATTTCCGGACCCGCCGCCGCCAGGAAGTGCCCCTGCGCGTAGTCGATGCCGGCGGCGAACAGGAAGGACATGCTCGCCGCGTCCTGGACGAATTCGGCGATGGTCTGCTTGCCCAGTTCGCGCGCCTTGCCGGCGATCTCGCGGATGCGCTGCTGGTGGTCGGTGTTCGTCGGCAGGTCTTCCATGAAGGCGCGGTCGATCTTCAGGAACGAGGCGTCGAAGTGGCTGAGCATCTGGAACGAGTTCAGGCCCGAGCCGAACTGTTCCAGGCCCACGCGCACGCCGAAGCGGGCCACGCGCGACTGGAAGTCCTGCGCCGCACGCAGGTGGGTGAACACCTTGGACTCGGGCAACTGCAGCACCAGCAGCTTGCCGTCGGCGTTCTGCCGCGCCAGCTGTTCCTCGATGTGCTGCAGCAGGCTGTCGTCCTGCAGCGAGGCCTGGGTGATCTTGACCAGCAGGGTGGTGCGCTTGCCGGCGCGCAGGCGCTCGCCGATGACCTGGATGCCCTTGCCGACCACCCAGCGGTCGATCTCCCACAGCAGGCCGTGTTCCTCGGCGATCTGCAGGAAGGTCAGCGGCTGCACCAGCTCGCCGGGCTCGCCCTGCATGCGCAGGTAGGCCTCGTACATCTCCATCGGCTCGCCGTGGAGATTGATCAGCGGCTGGTAGTTCATCAGGAATCGGTCGGCGTCCAGCGCGTCGCGGATGCGCGTGACCCAGGCTTCGACGCGCTCGGACTCGGCGCGGTCGGCCGCGCCCGGGTCGAACAGTTCGATGCGGTTGCCGCCCACGCCGATGGTGGACAGCACGCACTGGCTGGCCTTGCCCAGCACCGCGGTCACGCTGGCGATCTTCTCGCCGATCTGCACGCCGCCGATGCTGACGGTGGTGTTGAGCGAGCGGTTGCTGGTTTCCAGCACGTGGTCGGCGAAGGCCGCGCGCAGGTTCTCGGCCAGCGCGGCGGTGGCGTGGTAATCGCAGTTGGGCGTGAGCACGGCGAACTGGTGTTCGGCGAAGCGCGCGGCCACGTCGTCGGGGCCGATCGCGGTGCGCAGGCGCTGCGCGAAGGCGGCGATCAGTTCGTCGGCCGCGTCCAGGCCGATTTCCTGCAGCAGGCGCGCGTAGTGGTCGGGCTCGACCAGCAGCAGGCCGTGGTGGGTGTTGTTGTGGGCCGCGTCGGACACCGCATCTTCGAGCGAGCGCAGGAAGGTGGCGCGGTTGAGCAGGCCGGTGACCTGGTCGCGCTGGCGCAGCGCCTCGACCTCGCGCGCCAGTTCCGGGTCGAATTCCTGACGGCGCAGGATCACCTGCTGACAGGACTCGCCCTCGTAACTGGCGGCGGTGAATTCCATGACCGCGGGGAAGCTGCTGCCGTCCAGCGCGCGCGCTTCGGTTTCGTAGCGCGGCGGAGGCGCCTCGCCCTTGGACAATTGCTTCAACAGCTGCTTGAAGCCGTCGACCTGGCTGGGCGCGACCATGTCCAGCAGCGACATGCCCTCGATCTCCTCGAAGGACTCGAAGCCGAAGACGTCCAGGTAGGCCGCGTTGGCGCGGATGTGCATGCCTTCGTGGATGTAGGCGATGGGCTCGCGCGAGGAGTCGATCAGCGCGTCGCAGCGGCGCTCGGTTTCGCGCACCTGGCTTTCCAGGCGGCGCAGCGAGCGGCGCGCTTCCAGGTCGGCCCATTCGGCGCGCACCACGTGCTGCACGTGGTCGCCGCGGCCGCGCAGGATCAGGCCGCGCGCGCCCTGGTTGATGATGTCGAGCAGACGGGCGTCGTCGACCGCGTCCACCAGCACCAGCACCGGCAGGTCCTTGCCGGTGCCGTCGACGTGCTGCATGACCTTGGCCAGGGGCACGGCGCGCGCGTCGTGCGCGGCCAGCACCAGGTCCTGGGCCTGGCCGACCTGGGTGGCCAGCTCGGTCTCGTTCTCGGGACGCGACGGGCGCACGGCGATGCCGCTGTTGCGCAGGCCGCTGACGATGGCTTCCGCCGCTTCGACGCTGTCGTCGACGATCAGCAGGCGCAGCACCATGTCTTTGCCGAATTGCATTCACCACCTCCGTGGCCCGCGTTTATGCCACGAAGGCCGAGCCTGCGTCCATGCGAAGAGCGTTACAGCGGTCGCTTTCCGGGATCCCCGGCGATCTCGCGCACCAGTTTTGGAACCAGATAGCCAGAAAGCCGCGCCGCCAGCGCGCGATGCAGGGCGCGGGCCTGGTCGTCGTCGATCTCGAAATGCGCAGCCCCCTGCACACGGTCGAGTTGATGCAGATAGTACGGCAGTACGCCGGCGCGGAAACCACGCTCGCTCAAATCGGCCAGCGCCTGGACGCTGTCGTTGACCCCGCGCAGCAGCACGGCCTGGTTGAGCAGGACCGCGCCGGCCGCGCGCAGCTGCGCCAGGGCGGCGTCGACCTGGGCGTCGAATTCGTTGGCGTGGTTGGCGTGCAGGACCACGGTCACCGGCCAGGGCAGGGCGCGCAGCCAAGCCAGCAGCGGCGCGTCCACGCGCTCGGGCAGCACCACCGGCAGGCGGGTGTGCACGCGCAGGCGCTTGAGCTGGGGCAGGGCGGCCAGGGCGTCGGTGAGCTCGGCCAGCTTGGGCGTGGCCAGGGACCAGGGGTCGCCGCCGGACAGGATCACCTCGTCGATGTCCGTGTCGGCGGCGATCAGTTCGACCGCGCCGCGCCAGCCGGCCGCGGCCGCGGTTTCCTCGGCATAGGGGAAGTGGCGGCGGAAACAGTAGCGGCAGTGCACCGCGCAGCTGCCGGTGGCCACCAGCAGGGCGCGGCCGCGGTACTTGCGGATCACCCCGTCGCCGGCCTTGGCCAGGCCGTCGCCGACCGCATCCAGGGCATAGCCGGGAGCCGGCCGCAGCTCCTCGTCCAGGGGCAAAACCTGGCGCAGCAGGGGGTCGTGCGGGTCGCCGTGGCGCATGCGGGCGACGAAGCCGCGCGGCACCCGCAGCGGGAACTGGGCCGCGGCCTGCTCCGAGACCCCGGCGGCGATGCCGTCCAGGCCCAGCAGGGTCAGCAGCTCGCGCGGGTCGCGCACGGCGTCGCGCCACAGCGCCTGCCAGCGGGCGGGGGCGGTGGAGTGGCTCAGGGGCTGCGGCTGCATGGAGGCCGGGGCTGCGGGTATCATGTGGGGCTGGCTTGTTGGGTTCCGGACCGGAAGGCAGTTCCCGGTCGCTGGGCCACGGGGTCGCCCCCGGGGCGGGTTTCATCGCGCTGGCGGCACTCGGCGCGTTTCGCTGGCGGTCCGCCCGGCCCCCGGGTCGGCGGGCGGCGTAGCCCCACATTCTAGCCTTCCGCCGCCGGCTCGGCGGCCCCGCCCGCGGCGGGGCGCCGGCTCCGTCGGGCGGTCACCGCCTCACACTCAAATTTCGCAGGAGTTTCAGCATGGCCAGCTTGGGCATGAACGACGTCAAGACCGGACAGAAGATCCTGGTCAATAACGACCCGTGCATCATCACCGAGACCGAGTACGTCAAGCCGGGCAAGGGCCAGGCCTTCACCCGCGTCAAGTACCGCAGCATCAAGTCCGGCCGCGTGGTCGAAATGACCATGAAGGCCACCGACAGCGTCGAGCAGGCCGACGTGGTCGACACCGACATGCAGTACCTGTACTCCGACGGCGAGTACTGGCACTTCATGAATCAGGAGTCGTTCGAGCAGGTCCAGGCCGACAAGGCCGGCATGGGCGGCGCCGAGAAGTGGCTCAAGGGCGAGGAAGAGTGCGTGGTCACGCTGTGGAACGGCGTGCCGATCGCGGTGCAGCCGCCGAACTTCGTCGAACTGAAGATCACCGAGACCGACCCGGGCGTGCGCGGCGACACCTCCGGCGGCGGCGGCAAGCCGGCCACGCTGGAAACCGGCGCGGTGGTGCGCGTGCCGTTGTTCGTGGGCCAGGAAGAAATCATCAAGGTCGACACCCGCTCGGGCGAGTACGTCAGCCGAGTGAAGTGACGCGATGGCCCGTGGCCGCCTAGGGCGGCCACGGCTTTGCCGGTTCGTCATCCCCGCGAAAGCCGGCGCATGCCTGGATAAAGCCCTGGATTGCCGCGTTCGCGGGAATGACGGAGGGGTGGTTTCGGCGAGTCCTTAGACTGTCATCCCCGCGAACGCGGGGATCCAGCCTGCGACGCAAGCGCCCCATCCCAGCAAAGACGCCGCGCTTCGGCCAAAATAGCGTCCAGGCCGCCCGGCCCCGACGCACAGGAGCGCAGATGACCACCGACACCCCCGCCACCGCCTGCGACCTGTTGATCGAAGCGGGCTGGGTGGTGCCGGTCGAACCGCATGCGGTGGTGCTGGAGGACCACGCGGTGGCGGTGCGCGACGGCGTGATCGTCGACGTGCTGCCCACGGTGCAGGCGCGCCAGCGCTACCGCGCCGCCGAAACCGTCTCGCGCCCCGACGCGGCGCTGATCCCGGGCCTGGTCAACGCCCACACCCACAACCCGATGACCCTGCTGCGCGGCATCGCCGACGACCTGCCGCTGATGCAGTGGCTGCAGGAGCACATCTGGCCGGTGGAAGCGGCGGTGATCGGGCCGCAGTTCGTCGAGGACGGCGTGGCCCTGGCCATCGCCGAGATGCTGCGCGGCGGCACCACCTGCGCCAACGAGAACTACTTCTTTCCCGACGTGCAGGCCGCGGTCTACAAGCGCCACGGCTTCCGCGCCCGGGTCGGCCTGCCGGTGATCGATTTCCCCACCGCCTGGGCCAAGAGTTCGGACGAGTACTTCGACCGCGCCGGCGAGGTCCACGACCTGTGGCGCGACGATGCGCTGGTGGCCACCGCGTTCGCGCCGCATGCGCCGTACACGGTCAGCGACGCCAACTTCGAACGCATCCGCATGCTGGCCGATCAGCTGGATCTGCCGATCCACCTGCACACCCACGAAACCGCGCAGGAAGTGGCCGACTCGATCAAGCTGCACGGACAGCGCCCGCTGGCGCGGCTGGACCGCCTGGGCCTGGTCACCGACCGCCTGATCGCGGTGCACATGACCCAGCTCACCGACGCCGAGATCGCGCTGTGCGCGCAGCGCGGCGTGAGCGTGGTGCATTGCCCCGAATCCAACCTCAAGCTGGCCTCGGGCTTCTGCCCGGCCTGCAAGCTGCAGCGCGCCGGCGTGAACCTGGCCATCGGCACCGACGGCTGCGCCAGCAACAACGACCTGGACATGTTCGGCGAGACCCGCACCGCGGCGCTGCTGGCCAAGGCCGTGGCCGAGGACGCCTCGGCGCTGGACGCGTTCAGCGCGCTGCGCGCGGCCACCTTGGGCGGCGCGCGCGCGCTGGGCTTCGAGGCCAAGATCGGCTCGATCGAAACCGGCAAGCAGGCCGACCTGGTTTGCGTGGACCTGGGCCAGCTGGAAACCCAGCCGCTGCACCACGTGGTCTCGCAGCTGATCTACGCCTGCGGCCGGCACCAGGTCAGCGACGTGTGGATCGCCGGCCGCGCCAAGCTGCGCGAGCGCAGCCTGGTCGACATGGACCTGGACGGCCTGATCGCCAACGCGCGCCAGTGGCGCGGCCGCATCCAGGCACTGGGCCGTTGAGCCCCGAGCATTCCCGTTTCCGTACGCTGAGGCAGACCCCATGAGCGCACACGGCACCGCCCCCGAACACGGCGGCGACGACAATTTCAGCCAGGCCGAACTGGACAAGTTCGGCGCCCTGGCCAACCGCTGGTGGGACCCGGACGGCCCGCAGAAGGCGCTGCACGCGCTCAACCCCGCGCGCCTGGACTACGTGGCCCAGCGCAGCGCCCTGGCCGGCGCGCGCGTGCTCGACGTGGGTTGCGGCGGCGGCCTGCTCAGCGAGGCGCTGGCCGGTGCCGGCGCCGAGGTCGTGGCGATCGACCTGGCGCCCGAGCTGCTGAAGGTCGCGCGCCTGCACAAGCTGGAAACCGGCGTGCGCGTGGACTACCGACAGCAGTCGGTGGAATCGCTGGCGGCGCAGGAGCCGGCCGGCTTCGACGCGATCACCTGCATGGAAATGCTCGAGCACGTGCCGGACCCGGCCGCGATCGTGCGCGCCTGCGCCGCGTTGTTGAAGCCCGGCGGGCGTCTGTTCCTGTCCACGCTCAACCGCACCCCGGCCGCGTTCGCGCTGGCCATCGTCGGCGCCGAGTACGTGGCGCGCGTGCTGCCCAAGGGCACCCACCAGTACCGCGACTTCATCAAGCCCTCCGAACTGGGCGGCTGGCTGCGCGAAGCCGGCCTGCAGCTGGAGGACGTGAGCGGGCTGATGTACGAGCCCTGGCGCAAGGCCGCGCGGGTGATCTCGCGCACCGACGTCAATTACCTGGCCTGCGCGCGCAAGCCGGACGCTGACGCATGAATCACGAAACGGCCGCGCTCCTCAAGGGAGTATTCCCCAAGGCGGTGCTGTTCGACCTGGACGGCACCCTGCTCGACAGCGCGCCGGACATGCTGGCCGCGGTCAACCTCATGCTCGCCGCGCGCGGCCGTGCGCCGATGGCCTTGGCGCAGCTGCGCCCGCATGTGTCGCGCGGCGGCGTGGCGATGATCGGCGCGGCCTTCCCCGAGGCCTCCGACGAGCAGCGCAAGCAATGGCTGCCGGAATTCCTGGATGCCTACGAGCGCGAGCTAGGCCGCCACAGCGCGCCCTTCGACGGCATCGAGGCGATGCTGGCGCAGCTGGAAGCCGCCGGCCGGCCCTGGGGCATCGTCACCAACAAGCCCGAGTACCTGGCCAAGCAGACCTTGCCGCCGCTGGGCTGGGAATCGCGCTGCGCCGTGCTGATCGGCGGCGACACCCTGGCCGTGCGCAAGCCCGATCCGCTGCCGCTGACCGTGGCCGCGCAGCGCATGGGCATCGCGCCCGGCGACTGCGTCTACGTCGGCGACGACGAGCGCGACATCCTGGCCGCGCGCGCCGCCGGCATGGCCTCGGTGGTGGCGCTGTGGGGCTACCGCCTGGACGCCGACGATCCCATCGCCTGGCGCGGCGACGTCATGATCGAACAGCCCGGCGACCTGTGCGCCGCGGCGGCGTGGCCGGCGACGCGATGAGCCAAGCCGATACGCCCGGCCTGCACGACGAAGACGCGCTGGCCAGCTTCATCGGCAAGTGGCGTGCGCGTTGGCCGGAATGGGCGCTGGCCGAAGGCTTCGTGCCGCCCGCGCAGCGCGAGACCGCGCTGGCCTGGGCGGCGTTGCAACAAGAGCTGGGCGACGCCGCCTGGGGCGGGCGAGACGCGCGCCCCGGCGAGCTGAAACTGGGCTGGTGGGTGGAGGAACTGCAGGGCTGGAAGCAGGGACGGCGCCGTCATCCGCTGGGCCAGGTGCTGCAGCGCCAGTCCGCGCCCTGGGGCACCCTGGCCGCGGCCTTGCCGGAGTTGGCCGAGGCGCGCGAACGTCCGCTGGACGGCGACGACGCGCATCGCCAAGTGGTCGGTTTGGCCACCGCGATCGCCGCGGTCGAAGTCGCCTTGTTCCAGGCCGAAGGCGGCCTGGGCGACGTCGAGGCCGCCAGCGCCTGCCTGCTGTACGCGCGCCTGCTGGCCGGTGGCGAGGCGGCGGTGCCGCTGGCATTGCTGGCCCGAGCGGGCGAGTCCGGCGCGCGTGGCGCCTGGATCGCCGAACTGCGCCAGGGCCGGCCCGCGCCGACGGCCGCGACCAGCGTGCCGCGACGCCTGTGGGCGGCGCTGGCGCACGCGCGCCTGCACCGCGCCGATGCCGCCGCACCGCTGCCGCCCTGGCGCGCGTTGTGGACCGCCTGGCGCGGCGCACGCGGCCGCTGAGCCCGGGCCCGGCCGGCAGGTCGTGGCGGCGCGGCCGCGCGCCAACCGCTACCGCGCAGACACAGCGTTTCAGGCCCGGACAGGGCCGCCCGCGGCCGGCCCGGTAGAATGGCCCGGTCGCGGTACCCCCACGCCGCTGCCCGGTTCCCGAACGTGACCACTCCCAGCACTACGCCCCGTCGCCTGCCCGATGTCGCCTTCGACGCCGCCGCCGCGGCGCGTCCGCTGGACTGGGTGGGCATGTCCAACATCGCCCTGCCGCTGCGCGTGGCCTCGGGCCAGGGCGAACCGATCCAGGTCGCCGCCTCGGTCGACGTGGCCGTGGACCTGCGCGACGCCGACGCGCGCGGCATCCACATGTCGCGCATGTACCTGCACCTGCAGAACGCCTTCGCCAGCGAGTCGGTGACCCCGGCCGGACTGCGCCGGGTGCTGCAGGCGCTGATCGAAGGGCAGGGCGGCATCGCCGGCGCCGCGCGCCTGAATCTGCGCTACGAACAGCTCTTGCTGCGCCCCGCGCTGGCCAGCGCCAACGCGGGCTGGAAGCGCTACCCGGTGGAGATCGACGCGACCCTGCGCGACGGCCACCTGCGCCTGGGCCTGCGTTTCTCGGTCGAGTATTCCAGCACCTGCCCGGCGTCGGCCGCGCTGTCGCGCCAGCTCAACGCCGAGCGCTTCGTCGAGGACTTCGCCGCCGCGCATCCGCTGTCCACCGCCGTGGTCGGCGAGTGGCTGGCCTCCGAGCGCGGCCTGGCCGCCACCCCGCACGCCCAGCGCAGCCGCGCCGACATCCACGTCGAACTGCGCCCGGCCTTCGACGAGCTGCCGCTGGCGGCGCTGATCGACGCGATCGAGCGCGGCCTGGGCACGCCGGTGCAGACCGCGGTCAAGCGCGAGGACGAGCAGGCCTTCGCCCGCCTCAACGCCGAGAACCTGATGTTCTGCGAGGACGCCGCGCGCCGCGTGGCCGCGGTGCTGTCGGCCGACCCGCGCATCGACCGTTTCGACGCCCAGGTCTCGCATTTCGAAAGCCTGCACGCGCACGACGCCGTGGCCCGAGTGACCGGGCAGGGCGCGCGCGAATAGCCGATCCGGCGGTTCGATCCTCGCCCGCTGCGCCGGCCACCGCCCGTCGCCCAGGCCGCCGGCTCGGTCGGCCGATAGACCCCGCCCGGTGCCCTGCGGCACCAAACCGTGAGCCGAATCACGTTCGTTGGGCTATGCTCGACCGGTAGCACGGGTGCCGGGACGGGTCATGGGGAAACCCTCGCGTCGGTGGTGGCAGGCCTTGATGGCCGGATGGTGCATGCTCGTGGCGGGCGCCTTGCAGGCGCAGTCGCTGGAATTGTCGCGCCTGGACGACGACCCGCTGCCGGTGCAGGTGCTGGCCGGCGACTACGACGACCGCTTCGTACCCGCCGGCGATCTGGCCGTGCGCGAGCGCAGCCGCTCGCCGCGCTGGTGGCGCCTGACCGCGCGCAGCGGCTACCCCGCCGCCGGCCAGCCGCAGCTGGTGTTGCGCACACCGCACCTCAACCGGGTCGAAGTCTGGCAGCCGCAGTCGCCGTTGCCGGTACCGCGCGCCCTGGTCGGCGCCGGCATCGACCGCACCACATCCACGCGCGCGCTGGTGGTGCCGCTACCGGGTGGTTTGGCCGCGGGCCAATCGGTCTACCTGCGCGTGCAGGCGCTCACGCCGCTGCCGATGACCGCGGCGATCGAACCGCTGGCGGTGGTGCACCGCAAGGACATGGCCCACGTCGCCTGGCGCACCGCGGTGCTGACCACGATGGCGGTGGTGGCGGTGCTGGCGCTGGGCTTCTGGGCCGGCCTGGGCGAACGCAGTTATCTATTGCTGTGCCTGACCCTGATCGCGCAATTGCTGTACCTGGTCTGCTACGGCGGCGAAGCGCGGGCGATCCCCGGCCTGGCCGAACTGGTCGGCAACGACCCGCGCGCCGGGCGCATGTTCGGCCTGATCGCGGTGCTGGCCAGCAACGGCTTCCTCGCCCATTACCTGAGCCTGCGCCAGACCCAGCCCAAGCTGATGCGCGTGCTCACCGCCTGCAACCTGCTGGTGGCCGCGCTGATGCTGGTGACCCTGACCACCGTGGCGCCGCTGGTGGCGGTGGCGGCCAACGTGGTGCTGATGGTCGGCCTGAGCATCGTGATGACCGCCGGCGTGATCGGCGCCTGGCGGCGTCAGCGCGAGGCCTTGTTCCTGCTGCTGTCGTGGACGCCGATGTTCGCGCTGACCGCGCTGCGCATGGCCGGCCTGGTCGGCTGGTGGGGCAACCCGGAGTGGATGGACTACGCGTTCCCGGTCGGCTTCGCCCTGGGCGGGCTGGTGCTGATGATCGGCCTGTCGGACAAGCTGCAGCAGCTGCGCCGCGACCGCGACCAGGCCAGCCGCCAAGCCACCTACGACGCGCTGACCGGCGCGATGACGCGCCCGGCGATCGAGGCACGGCTGAAGGCGGCGGTGGAGTCGGCGCACAAGAGCCGGCGGCCGCTGTCGGTGGTGTTCTTCGACGTCGACCACTTCAAGCGCATCAACGACGAACACGGCCATCTGGTCGGCGATCAGACCTTGCGCATCATCGCCCTGCGCACGCGCAACCGCCTGCGCACCTACGATCTGTTCGGCCGCTACGGCGGCGACGAGATCCTGGTGGTGCTGCCCGACACGCAACTGCGCGAAGCGCTGGGCGTGGCCGAGAACCTGCGCTCCTCGGTCAACTGCCGCCCGCTGTCCATCGACGGCCGCCTGCTCGCGGCCAGCCTGAGCGTGGGCGTGGCGGAATTGATGCACGAGGAGACCGCCGAGCACCTGCTGGAGCGTGCGGATGCCGCTTTATATGCGAGCAAGTCGGGCGGGCGCGATCGGGTGACGGGGCACCAGGCGTCGCGGGCGAAGGAGCTGGTGCACTAGCAGGCGGTGGCCTGCGGCAAAAATTGCGGCCATTGCAGCGAAAGTACGATCGACCACACACCGTCATTCCGGCGAAAGCCGGAACCCATTTTGATCTTGCTCCCGGCGCTGGCGCGGCTCAGCGGAGCGAAAAGCACTCCCCTCAATCCCCCTCAGCAAAGGGGGAGGACAAGCAGCGACGACGACGGGCTGTGCGCTGCTAGCCCCCTTTGACAAAGGGGGCGGGCGTGCGCGCAACGGACGACGGGGGATTTGCTTTTGTTGTTGTTGTGGCCTTAAGCGCTACTTCCCGGCCCGCACCGCATCCCCACGCTCCAGCACCAGCAGCGGATCGATGCGCACGTCGAACCAGTTCATGCCCCAATGCAGGTGCGGGCCGGTGGAGCGGCCGGTGGCGCCGACCGCGCCGATCACCTGGCCCAGCGTCACCCGGTCGCCGACTTTCACGTCGATGCGCGACAGGTGCAGGAAGTTGGAGCTGATGCCGTGGCCATGGTCCAGCAACAGGGTGCCGCCGGTGAGATAGAGATCGGGCGCGGCGAAGGTGACCACGCCCGCGGCCGGCGCCAGCACCGGCGTGCCGTTGGCGGCGGCGATGTCCATGCCCGAATGCGCTGCGCCAGGCTGGCCGTTGTAGACGCGCTGGTTGCCGAAACGGCCGCTGATGCGGCCGCGCACCGGCCAGACGAAGGCCTGGGCGAAATCCGCGCGCTCGTCGTCGCGCACGCGCGCGGCCGCAACCAGCGCCTGTTCGCGGCGGATGCGCTCGGCGATCTCCGGCGGCGGGTTCACGGTCTTGGGCGGCACGCCGTTGATCCGCTGGATCGGCCAGTCGCGCGGCGTGACCGCCAGGCGGATGGCGTAGCGCATTTCGCCGGGCACCTCGACTTCGATATCGATCGGCCCTTGCTCGTCGCGGCCGACGCCGAACACCACCGAACCGTAGGGCGTGACCCGCAGCGTGCGAGCGCCCACGCGCACCACGCTGCCGGCCGGCACCTTGCCGATGACCATCGCGCCCTGCTGCACAGCGGGCGGGAACACCGCGCGCCGTTCGTTGGGCAGGTTCGCTTCCGCGGGCGGCGCCTCGGCCGGCGCGGGCGGCACGGCGCGCGCGGCGGGCAGCGCGGAGCACGCCATCAGCACCAGCGCCGCCAGCGCGGCCCCGGCCTGCCTCATCGGGCGAAGGCCAGGCGCTGACCGGCGGGCGCGCCGACCAGGCGCTGGCCGTCCCACACCTGCACGCCGTTGACCCAGGTCGAGGCGATCGCGCTGTGGAACGTGCGGCCTTCGAACGGCGACCAGCCGCACTTGGACAGCACGTCCTCGCGCCGCACCGTGAACGGCGTATCGTCGATCAGCACCAGGTCGGCCGCGTAGCCCTCGCGCAGGAAGCCGCGGTTCTCCACGTCGAACAGTTTGGCCGGCGCATGGGCGAACTTGTCCACCACCTGCGCGGTGGTCAGCCGGCCTTCGTGCACCAGCTCCAGCGCGGCGTTGAGCGCGTACTGCACCAGCGGCAGGCCGCTGGGCGCGCCGGTGTAGGGGCGGGCCTTCTCTTCCAGGGTGTGCGGCGCGTGGTCGGTGGCGAGCACGTCGATCACGTCCTCGGCCACCGCGCGGATCAGCGCTTCGCGGTCGCTGGCGTCCTTGATCGCCGGATTGCACTTGATCAGATGGCCCAGCGCGGCGTAATCGGCGCGGTCGAAGCGCAGGAAGTGGATGCAGGTTTCTGCGGTGATGCGCTTGCCTTCGATCGGGCCGGGCTGGAACAGCGCCAGTTCGTCGGCGGTGCTGATGTGCAGCACGTGCAGACGGGTGTTGTGCTTGCGCGCCAGCGAGATCGCCAGTTCGGTGGACTTCTTGCAGGCCTGGCGCGAACGGATGTCGGGATGGCATTCGGCCGGGATGTCGTCGCCGTACTTGGCCTTGTAGCGGGCCAGTTCGGCGTCGATCATCGGCGTGTCTTCGCAGTGGGTGATGATCGGCGTGGGCACGTCGCGGAAGATCGCGTCCAGGATCACCGGGTCGTCGACCAGCATGTTGCCGGTGGACGCGCCCATGAACACCTTCACGCCCGGCGCGGTGCGCGGGTCCAGGCGCTGGATCGCCTCCAAGTTGTCGTTGCTGGCGCCCAGGTAGAAGCCGTAGTTGGCCCAGGCGCGGCCGGCGGCGCGGCGGTACTTGTCCTCCAGCGCGTCGGCGTTGAGCGTGGGCGGATTGGTGTTGGGCATGTCCATGAACGTGGTCAGCCCGCCGGCCACCGCCGCGGCCGATTCGGTGGCCATGTCGGCCTTGTATTCCATGCCCGGTTCGCGGAAGTGGACCTGGTCGTCGATCATGCCCGGCAGCAGGCGGCGGCCTCCGGCGTCGATCACGGTATCGCCGTCGCGCGCGGACAGGCCGGCGCCGATGCGTTCGATGCGGCCGTCCTCGATGCGCAGGTCGCCGTCGTATTCGCGGCCTTCGTTGACCAGGCGGGCGTTGACGATCAGGGTCGATGACATGAGCGGTGTCCAGGGTCCGGGGGCGGCACGGGATCGTGGCCGCCCGGGTGCAGGGGATGGCAGCGCAACACCCGCCGCAAGGCGAGCCAGCTGCCCTTGAGGGCGCCGAAACGGGCGATGGCCTGCATCGCGTATTCCGAGCAGGTCGGATGGAAGCGACAGCGCGGCCCGAGCAGCGGACTGATCCACCGCTTGTAGGCGCGCAGCAGGACGATGAGCAGGCGATCTATCACGGTGTCCCAGGAAGCGCGTTTCCTTAATGCGGACAACCGGTTGGGTTTGCGGTTGCCGCAGTAGTCGCAGCAGGGTATAACAGCGCGCTTTCCTCTCACAAGGCAAGCGCAAGGCAAGGCCGGGTCGGTCCTCGGACGAGGGTTGGCCTGACGAGGCGGGAACCGCACCGGTAGGTCGGATTCCGCTTGCGGCGGTCGCGCATTTGTGTACTGATCGCCGAGCGGACCTTCGTGGTCCGCGAAGCTTCCGGAACGGTCCGGGAGTTCCCTCAGGGAATAGAAGGACAAGCCGCTCGTGGCAGTGAAAAAACCTGCGAAGAAGGCCGCCAAGCCGGCCAAGAAGACCCAGCCGGCCGCGAAGAAGGCCGCCCCCTCCAAGACTGCGGCCAGCAAAACCGCGACCAAGAAGCCGGCGGCCAAGAAGCCCGTCGCCAAGGCTCCCGCCAAGAAGGCGGCCGTGGTCAAGAAGCCCGCGGCCAAGAAGGCGGCGCCCGTCAAGAAGCCGGTGGCCAAGCCCGCAGCCAAGCCCGCAGCCAAGAAATCGGCGGTAGTCGCGAAAAAGGCGGCACCTGCCAAGAAGCCCGCGGCCAAGCCCGCGCCGGCGAAGAAGGCCGCAACCCCGGCCAGCAAGACCCCTGCCAAGAAACCCGTGGTGGCTACGGCGGCCGCGGCACGGAAGCCCGACCCCAAGCCCACTGTCGTCAAGAAACCCGCCGCGCCTCCGCCGACCAAGACCGCACCGGTGGCGGAGCCCGCGCGCAAGAACGAAGCCGCCAAGAGCACAGTGACCCAACCCGCATCCAGCAAGGCCCCCCCGGCAACACCGCCTGCCGCTGCCAAACCCGCCGCCAAGCCCGCCGCCACCCGCCCGGTCGGCAAGGTCGCCGTGGCCGTCGCCGCCAAGCCCGCCGCGCCCGCGCCCAAGGCCAAGGTCAAGGTGGTGCCCTACAAGACCGACGACGCCACCGGCCGTCCGATCGTGCCCCAGGGCTACCGCCCGGCGATGGACGAGGAGTACATGAGCCCGTTGCAACTGGAGTACTTCCGTCAGCGCCTGCTGCAGTGGCGCACCGATCTGGTGGAAGAATCCAAGCAGACCATCGAGAACCTCAAGGACGAAGTGCGCGACGTCGGCGACGAAGCCGAGCGCGCCACCCGCGAAACCGAGAACTCGCTGGAACTGCGCACCCGCGACCGCTACCGCAAGCTGATCAGCAAGATCGACAGCACCCTCAAGCGCGTGGACTCGGGCGACTACGGCTTCTGCGTCGACACGGGCGAAGAAATCGGCCTGGAGCGCCTGGAGGCGCGCCTGACCGCCGAGCGCACCATCGACGCCCAGGAGCGTTGGGAGCATCTGCAGAAGCAGATGGGCGACTGAGTCCCAGCCCCATCCGCACCCCGCAAAGCCCGGCTTCGGCCGGGCTTTCGCATTTTGGGCTGGGGGATTGGACAACAGCTCAGCCGGTTTGGAGCCGTCGACTGTTAATCAGCGAGTCCAACGCCGCGAACCGCCCTGATAGGTTCGGGCCGCGGCGTCTGCGCAGATGGCCTTGCCGCCGCAACAGCAACGCCGGCCGAGGCGGTAGCTGCGTCTGTAGGATGAAGACGATCTTCACGCCGATGCGGCGCGGCGGGGCTGAGCCCAGCTACTGCAGATCGCGCAGATCCAGCCGGCGCAGCTTGGGCGCGAGTTTGGCGGTGGCGCCGACCACGGCCAGGGTCATGCAGCCGCCGAAGATCACCGAAGGCACCAGGCCCATGAGCTTGGCCGCCACGCCCGATTCGAACGCGCCCAGTTCGTTGGACGAGCCGATGAAGATGCCGTTGATCGACGACACCCGCCCGCGCATCTCATCCGGCGTGGACAGTTGCAGGATGGTCGAACGCAGCACCACCGACACGCCGTCGCACATGCCAGACAGCATCAGCATGAGCGCCGACAGCCAGAACTGCCGCGATAGGGCGAAGCCGATGATGCACAGGCCGAAGCCCGCCACCGCCCACAGCAGCAGCCGGCCGGCGTTCTTCTGCGGCGGGTGCCGGGCCAGCCACAGCCCCATCATCACCGCGCCCGCGGCCGGCGCCGCGCGCAGCACGCCCAGCGCTTCCGGCCCGTAATGCAGCACGTCGTGGATGAAGGCCGGCAGCAGCGCGACCGCGCCGCCGAACAGCACCGAGAACATGTCCAGCGCCTGCGCGCCCAGCACCACCTGGTTGTTGAACACGAAGCGCAGGCCTTCGCCGATGCTCTTGAACACCGGTGCGCGCTCGGCCGCCGGCGGCGGCTCGGTCACGCGCAGGGTGATGATGGCGATCGCCGCGGCCAGGGCGAAGGCCGCGGCCACCAGATAGGCGGACGTCTTGCCGCCCCAGGCCACCAGCACGCCGCCCAGGGCCGGGCCCAGCACCAGGCCGGTCTGCATCACCACGCTGCTCACGCCCGCGCCGCGGGCGAAATGCTCGCGCTTGAGCACGCGCGCGAACAGCGACATGTACACCGGCGCCAGGAACGCACGGACCACGCCGTTGATGGCGATGGCGACGAAGAGGGTCAGCGTGCCGATCCCGAACGCGCCGGCCGGCAGGGTGCCGCTGGCCACGCCGGCCAGGATCAGGGTGGTCAGCAGCAGGCCCAGGCAGGCGAACATGCCCAGCTTGCGCCGCGGCAGGTGGTCCACCGCGTAGCCGGCGAACAGGGCGAAGCAGAAGTAGGGGATGACCTCGGTCAGGCCGATCATGCCCAGCGCGAACGGATCGCGGGTGAGTTCGTACACATGCCAGCCGACCGTCACCGCGACGATCTGGTAGGACATCATCGCCAGCAGGCGGTAGATCAGCAGGCCGACGAAGCCGGGGTTGCGCAGCAGCTGCGAGGCGCTGATCGTCGCGCCGGGGCGCGGTTCGGATGGGTCGGGGAGCGCGGCGCTTTGCGTGCTGGCCGGTCCGCCGCTCACAGCCGGCGCTGCGCCTGCTCGCGGATGAAGGCCAGCAGCGAGGCCAGGCCGTTGCTGCGCGTGGGCGAGAGGTGCTTGGACAGGCCGATGTCGCCGATGTAGTCGGCCTGGCTGGCCACGATCTCGGCCGCGCTACGGCCCGAATACACCCGCAGCGCCAGGTAGATCAGGCCCGAGACGATGGCCGAGTCGCTGATCGCATAAAAATCCAATCGCTGCGCATCGCCTTGGGCCACGATCCAGACCATGGACTGGCAGCCGTGCAGGCGATGCTCCTCGGTCTTCCACTCCTCCGGCAGCGGCGGCAGCTTGCGGCCCAGGTCGATCAGGTACTGGTAGCGCTCGGACCAGTCGCCGAAGAAGGCGAACTCGTCGCCGATCGCGGCTTGGGCCTGCGCGGCGGTGGCTTCCAGCGGGAAAGGGGAGGCGGGGACGGCGATGGCGTTCATTGCTTGCGGATTCTACGCCTGATGGGCGCAGGCGGCTGTGGCCCTTGCTAGGCTCCCTCCCTTTGACCAAGGGTGAGAGCGTGCGCTTGCGAACCGCAGGTTCGCGCAGGGGCGAACGCCGGCAAGCCTAGCTTGCCGGCCGGGCGGGCCGGGGAGGATTTGCTGTTGCTTTGCTGTAGGGCCGAAGTATCGGAGCCGAGAGCAACCCCCCTCAATCCCCCTCAACTAAAGGGGGGAGGTTTAAAGCAGCGGGCGGCTCAGGCGCGCCTCACCCACCGCACACCCTGCGGCGTGTCCTCCAGCAAAATCCCTTCGCCCGCCAGCTGATCCCGAATCGCGTCCGCGCGCGCGAAATCGCGGTTCTTCTTCGCCGCCACGCGCTCGTCGATCAGCGCCTGGATGCGCGCGTCGTCGCCCGAGTCCACGCCGCGCGCGAACCAGGCCGCCGGTTCCTGCTGCAGCAGGCCCAGGGCCAGGCCCGCGCCCAGCAGCTCGCGCTTCAGCCGCGCGCGTTCGGACGGGTCGCCGGCCTTGCGCGCCTCGCCGGCGATGCGCGCCACCTCGGCCAGCGCCGAGGGCGTGTTGAGGTCGTCGTCCAGCGCCGCCTCGATGCTGGCCGGAATCTCGGCCTGGGCCTGGACATCGGCCAGATCGCGCAAGGTGCCGTACAGCCGGTCCAGGGTGCGCACGCTCTGCTCGATCAGGCCGTCCGACCAGTCCAGCGGCTGGCGATAGTGCGCCGACAGCAGGGCGTAGCGCAGCGCCTCGGGCGGGTGCGCGCGCACCAGGTCGTGGATCTTCTCGATGTTGCCCAGCGACTTGGACATCTTGGCGCCGCCGAAATTGAGCATGCCGTTGTGCAGCCACCAGCGCGCGAACACCTTGCCGCCGTGCGCGCACTCGCTCTGCGCGATCTCGTTCTCGTGGTGCGGGAACTGCAGGTCCACGCCGCCGGCGTGGATGTCGATGGTCTCGCCCAGGTGCGCGGCGGCCATGGCTGAGCACTCGATGTGCCAACCAGGGCGGCCGCGGCCCCAGGGCGAATCCCAGCCGGGCAGCTCGTCGGTGGACGGCTTCCACAGCACGAAATCGCCGGCGTCGCGCTTGTACGGCGCCACTTCCACGCGCGCGCCGGCCAGCATTTCCTCCGGATCGCGGCGCGAGAGCTTGCCGTAGCCGTCGAACTGGCCGATCGCGAACAGCACATGGCCTTGCGCCGCGTAGGCGTGGCCGCTGGCGATCAGGCGCTCGATCATGGCCACGATCTGGCCGATATGGTCGGTGGCCGCCGGCTCCAGGTCCGGCGCGCGCACGCCCAGCGCCGCCATGTCCTCGCGGTAGGCGGCGGCGAAACGGTCGGTGATGGCCGAGATCGGCACCCGCTGCTCGGCCGCGGCGGCGTTGATCTTGTCGTCCACGTCGGTGATGTTGCGGGCGTAGGCCAGGCTCCCGTAGCGCCGGCGCAGCAGGTCGGCGAGCACGCCGAACACCACCGGGCCGCGGCCGTTGCCGATGTGGACGTAGTTGTAGACCGTGGGCCCGCACACGTACATGGTCGGGCGGGCGGGATCGAGGGGTACGAACGGCTCGACCCGTCGCGTCAGGCTGTTGTAGAGGTGCAGGCTCATGGGGATCACGCTGAGGTTCGGGCCATTCTAGCCGCAGGCCAGCGGCCCGCGGGCGGGGCCGGTATTGCGAATGAGAACCGCTGCCTGTGTCGCGCATGGGCGGCCGCCGGCCACCGTGGGTTCAGGGGGTGGAGTCGCGATTCAGGTCGTGGCTACACTCGCCTCCTTACACTTTGTTCACGGAACCGATGCGAGCCCGATGAACCGTTCTCCCCTGGCACTGACTGCGTTGCTCATCGCCGCCCTCTGGGCCGGCGGCGCGGCGGCGCAGAGCACCACCGTGATCCAGGCGGAAAACGTGCGCTACGAGTACGCCCAGGTGCTGCGCGTGACCCCGGTCTACCAGACCCTGACCGCGACCCGGGTGGAGCAGCAGTGCGACCAGAGCCCCAAGCCGGTCAAGGAGGACTCGCGCCTGTCGCGCATGGTCGGCGCGGTCAAGGACGTGCTGACCCGCGACCGCAGCGAGCGCCAGCGCCAGACCGAGGCGGAAAACTGCCGCTCGGTGCCGGTGGAGCGCGAGTTTCGCCGCCCCATCGCCTACGACGTGGACTATGTCTACAAGGGCTCCAAATACCGCTCGCGCCTGCCCGAGGACCCGGGCAATCGCCTGCGCATCCGGGTCGCCGTGACCCCGGTGATCACCCCGATCAGCGCCCGCTGAGCCCGGCTCCGCGCGGTTTTGCGACCGCCGCGACTTGCGCCGGCCCGGCCTGCATGCGAGCATTCGCCCCCTCATGACCCACCTGCGCGCCGACGCCGACGTCCTCACCTCCGCCTACATGGCGGCGGGTATGACCTCGCGCGCGCGCCGACCGTTGCCCTGCCAATCCGCTGGGTGACGGCGCCGTACGCCGTTCGTGTAACAAGCCACACACACGAAAAGCCCAGCCTTAGCGCTGGGCTTTTTTGTTTTCCGCCCCCCACTTTCCCGACGCACCGGACCCTAGCCACCGATGAAGCACTTCCTCAACACCCAGGACTGGTCGCGCGCCGACCTCGATGCGCTGCTGGCGCAGGCCGCCGCGTTCAAGCGCAGCAAGCTCGGCGACCAGCTCAAAGGCAGGTCGATCGCGCTGGTGTTCTTCAACCCCTCCATGCGCACCCGCACCAGCTTCGAGCTGGGCGCGTTCCAGCTGGGCGGCCACGCGGTGGTGCTGCAGCCGGGCAAGGACGCGTGGCCGATCGAGTTCGACCTGGGCACGGTCATGGACGGCGACACCGAGGAGCACATCGCCGAGGTGGCGCGGGTGCTGGGCCGCTATGTCGACCTGATCGGCGTGCGCGCGTTTCCGAAGTTCGTCGACTGGCAGTACGACCGCCAGGACATCGTGCTCAAGAGCTTCGCCAAGTACTCGCCGGTGCCGGTCATCAACATGGAGACCATCACCCACCCCTGCCAGGAACTGGCGCATGCGCTGGCGCTGCAGGAGCACTTCGGCACCTCGGACCTGCGCGGCAAGAAGTACGTGCTGACCTGGACCTACCACCCCAAGCCGCTGAACACCGCGGTGGCCAACTCGGCGCTGACCATCGCCACGCGCCTGGGCATGGACGTGACCCTGCTGTGCCCCACGCCCGAGTACGTGCTGGACGAGCGCTACATGGGCTGGGCCGAGCAGAACGTGGCCGAGAGCGGCGGCTCGCTCCAGGTCAGCCACGACATCGACAGCGCCTACCGCGGCGCCGACGTGGTCTACGCCAAGAGCTGGGGCGCGCTGCCGTATTTCGGCAACTGGGGTCCCGAGAAGCCGATCCGCGACCGGTACCAGCACTTCATCGTCGACGAGGCCAAGATGGCGCTGACCAACAACGGCGTGTTCAGCCACTGCCTGCCGCTGCGCCGCAACGTCAAGGCCACCGACGCGGTCATGGACTCGCCCAACTGCATCGCCATCGACGAGGCGGAGAACCGCCTGCATGTGCAGAAGGCGATCATGGCCGCCCTCATCGGCCAGTAATGCATCGAGCCCCTCTCCCGCGAGCGGGAGAGGGGTTGGGGTGAGGGCGCTCTTCGCCTGAGCTCCACGACGTTCGTCATTTTCGTTTGCCCCCGCCCATCCTCCCCGCTAACGGGGAGGGACCCAAAGCAGAGACTTTCCCCACATGAGCAAAGACATCGTCCTCGCCTTCTCCGGCGGCCTCGACACCAGCTTCTGCGTGCCCTATCTGCAGGAACGCGGCTGGGCCGTGCACACCGTGTTCGCCGACACCGGCGGCGTGGACGCCGAAGAGCGCGCCTTCATCGAGCAGCGCGCGGCCGAGCTGGGCGTGGCCAGCCACGTCACCGTCGACGGCGGCCCGGCGATCTGGTCGGGCTTCGTCAAGCCCTTCGTCTGGGCGGGCGAGGGCTACCAGGGCCAGTACCCGCTGCTGGTGTCGGACCGTTACCTGATCGTCGAAGCCGCGCTGCAGCGCGCCGCCGAACTGGGCACCAAGGCCATCGCCCACGGCTGCACCGGCATGGGCAACGACCAGGTGCGCTTCGACCTGGCGGTGAAGGCGCTGGGCGATTACGAGATCGTCGCGCCGATCCGCGAAATCCAGAAGGAACACACCGAGGTCCGCGCTTACGAGCAGAAGTACCTGGAGGAGCGCGGCTTCGGCGTGCGCGCCAAGCAGAAGGCCTACACCATCAACGAGAACCTGCTCGGCCTGACCATGTCCGGCGGCGAGATCGACCGTTGGCAGGCGCCGGGCGAGGGCGCGGTGGGCTGGTGCAAGCCGCGCGCCGAATGGCCGGCGCAGCCGCTGCGGGTCACGCTGCGTTTCGAACACGGCGAGGCGGTGGCGCTGGACGGCGAAAAGATCGCCGGCCACCAACTGCTGGCCAAGCTCAACGGCCTGTTCGCGCAGTACGGCGTGGGCCGCGGCCTGTACACCGGCGACACCACCATCGGCCTGAAGGGCCGCATCATCTTCGAGGCGCCGGGCCTGATCGCGCTGCTGACCGCGCACCGCGCGCTGGAAGAGGCGGTGCTGAGCAAGCAGCAGAACCGCTTCAAGCCCGAGGTGGCGCGCAAGTGGGTGGAGCTGGTGTACGAGGGCTTCTATCACGACCCGCTCAAGACCGACCTGGAAGCCTTCCTGGCCAGCTCGCAGGGCACGGTCAACGGCGAAGTGGTGCTGGAAACCAACGGCGGCACGGTCAATGCGGTGGCGCTGGAGTCCAAGCACATCCTCAACGCCAAGGGCGCGACCTACGCGCAGGCGGCGGACTGGGGCGTGGAGGAAGCCGAGGGCTTCATCAAGCTGTTCGGCATGAGCAGCACGCTGTGGGCCGAGATCAACCGCAAGTAATCCAAGCGCCTGTTTGAGCCCCTCTCCCGCTCGCGGGAGAGGGGTTGGGGTGAGGGCAGCAAGCGCCGAAGGCGCAAGCGGCTTTTGTTGTTGCTCAAAAGCAACCGCCGAAGCGGCCCTCACCCTAGCCCTCTCCCGCAAGCGGGAGAGGGGACCTACATGCGACCGAACCACCGACCAGACCCGACGAGCCGTTCATTCCATGCTTCCCGACGTTCTAAAGCATCTCGAAGCCCTGGTGTCCCACGACACCCGCAATCCGCCGCGCGCCATCACCACCGGCGGCATCTTCGATTACCTGCGCAGCCAGCTGCCGGGCTTCCGCATCGAAGTGACCGACCACGGCGACGGCGCGGTGTCGATGCTGGCCGTGCGCGGCCAGCCGCGCCGGCTGTTCAACGTGCACCTGGACACCGTGCCGTCCTCGGACGCGTGGAGCGCCGATCCGCATACGTTGCGTGTGACCGGCGATCGCGCCATCGGCCTGGGCGCCTGCGACATCAAGGGCGCCGCCGCCGGCCTGCTGGCCGCGGCCGCGGTCACCAGCGGCGACGCCGCGTTCCTGTTCAGCACCGACGAGGAAGCCAACGACCCGCGCTGCATCGCCGGCTTCCTGGGCCGCGACCACGGTTTCAGCGAAGCGGTGATCGCCGAGCCGACGATGTGCGAAGCGGTGCTCGCGCACCGCGGCATCAGCTCGGTGCTGCTGCGCTTCCGCGGCGTGGCCGGCCACGCCTCCGGCGCCCATGCGCTGCAGGCCAGCGCGCTGCACCAGTCGATCCGCTGGGGCGGGCGCGCGCTGGACTACGTCGAGTCGCAAGCGCACCAGCGTTTCGGCGGCCTCACCGGCCTGCGCTTCAACATCGGCCGGGTCGAAGGCGGGATCAAGGCCAACATGATCGCGCCCAGCGCCGAAGTGCGCTTCGGCTTCCGTCCGCTGCCCTCGCAGTCCATCGACGGCCTGCACGAAACCTTCGGCACCCTGGTCGATGCCGGCGCCATCGAGCGCTACGAAGAAACCTTCCGCGGCCCCTCGTTGCCGGCCGGCGACGTCGCCGGCGCCGAGCAGCGCCGCCTGGAAGCGCGCGACCTGGCCGACGCGCTGGACCTGCCCATCGGCAACGCCGTGGATTTCTGGACCGAGGCTTCGCTGTTCTCCGCCGCCGGCCTGACCGCGCTGGTCTACGGCCCGGGCGACATCGCCCAGGCCCACACCGCCGACGAATGGGTGGCGCTGGAACAACTGGAGCGCTACACCCGAAGCCTCGTGCGCATCCTCGGAGGTAACGCCTGATGGCCGTGTCCATGGACGCCCACCTGCAGACCCGGCAGACCATCGTGCGCCTGCTCTCGAGCATGGCCAGCGCGAAGGAGATCTCGCAGTACCTCAAGCGGTTCTCCCAGCTCGACGCCAAGCGCTTCGCCGTGGTCAAGGTCGGCGGCGCGGTGCTGCGCGACGACCTGGAAGCGCTGACCTCGTCGCTGGCCTTCCTGCAGGACGTGGGCCTGACCCCGATCGTGATCCACGGCGCCGGCCCGCAGCTGGACGAGGAACTGTCGGCCGCCGGCATCGTCAAGCAGACCGTCAACGGCCTGCGCGTGACCTCGCCCGAGGCGCTGGCGATCGTGCGCCGCGTGTTCCAGTCGCAGAACCTCAAGCTGGTCGAAGCGCTGCAGTCCGGCGACGGCCGCGCCACCTCGATCATCTCCGGCGTGTTCGAAGCGCAATACCTGGACCGCGACACCTACGGCTTGGTCGGCGAGGTCAAGCAGGTCAACCTGGCGCCGATCGAGGCCAGCCTGCAGGCCGGCTCGATTCCGGTGATCGCCAGCCTGGGCGAAACCGCCGGCGGCCAGATCCTCAACGTCAACGCCGACTTCGCCGCCAACGAACTGGTGCAGGTGCTGCAGCCGTACAAGATCGTGTTCCTGACCGGCACCGGCGGCCTGCTCGACGACAACGGCCGGGTCATCGACTCGATCAACCTGTCCACCGAGTACGAACACCTGATCCAGCAGCCGTGGATCAACGGCGGCATGAAGGTCAAGATCGAACAGATCAAGGACCTGCTGGACAAGCTGCCGCTGACCTCGTCGGTGTCGATCACCAAGCCCGCCGAGCTGGCCAAGGAACTGTTCACCCACAAGGGCTCGGGCACCCTGGTGCGGCGAGGCGAGCGCGTGCTGCAGGCCTCGCGCTGGGACGAGCTGGACCTGACGCGCCTGCGCGGCCTGATCGATTCGGCCTTCGGCCGCAAGCTGGTCGACGGCTATTTCGAAAACACCAAGCTCAAGCGCGCCTACGTCAGCGAGAACTACCGCGCCGCGATCGTGCTGATCGAGGCCGACGACGGCCGCACCTACCTGGACAAGTTCGCCGTGCTCGACGACGCCCAGGGCGAAGGCCTGGGGCGCGCGGTCTGGCAGGTGATGCGCGAGCAGAACCCCAGCGTGTTCTGGCGCTCGCGCCACGGCAATCCGGTCAATCCGTTTTATTACTCCGAATCCGACGGCTGCCTCAAGCAGGAGAAGTGGAAGGTGTTCTGGTACGGCATGGGCGGCTTCGACGAAATCGCCGCCTGCGTGGATTACGCCGGCCGGCGCACGCCGACCTTGGAGGACTGAGATGGGCACCGACCAAGCCTGGAGCGTGCAATCGCGCCTCAGCGGCGAACACGTGACCCTGGAACCGCTGAGCCGCGCTCACGCCGAAGGCCTGCGCGCCGCGCTGGGCGGCGGCGAGCTGGCCCAGCTCTGGTACACCAACGTGCCCACGCCCGAGGGTGCGGAGGCTTACATCGACGCGGCCCTGGCCATGCGCGACCGCGGCCAGGCCTGGCCGTACGCGGTGCTGGATGCGCAGGGCGAGGTGGTCGGCAGCACGCGCTACTACGACCTGGACCCGCAGGTGCCGCGCCTGCAGATCGGCTACACCTTCTACGCGCCGCGCGTGCAGCGCACCGGCCTGAACACCCAGGCCAAACTGCTGTTGCTGCAGCATGCGTTCGAAGACCTGGGCTGCATCGCGGTGGGTTTCGAGACCAGCTGGTTCAACCTGGCTTCGCGCACCGCCATCGCCCGCCTGGGCGCCAAACAGGACGGCGTGCTGCGCAATCACCGCCGTCACGCCGACGGCAGCCCGCGCGACACCGTCGCGTTCTCGATCATCGATACGGAGTGGGCGGCGGTGAAGCGCAACCTGCAACACAAGCTGGCGCGGCATGCCGCGGCGGCGCAAGGAACGGACCATGGCTAAGACCGTAGGCATCGTCGGCGCGCGCGGCCACGTCGGCGCCGAGTTGATCCGGCTGATCGCCGGCCATCCGGGCTTCGAACTGGCCTTCGTGTCCTCGCGTGAGCGCGAGGGTCAGCGCGTGGCCGAGCATTTCCCCGAAGTCGGCGGCGAGCTGCGCTACACCGCGCCCAGCCACGAACAGCTGCCGCAGTACGGCGCCGATGCCGTGGTGCTGGCCCTGCCCAACGGCAAGGCCGCCGACTGCGTGGCCGCGTTCGACGCGGCCGGCGCCGATCCGGTGGTGGTGGACCTGTCGGCCGATTACCGCTTCGACGACGGCTGGTACTACGGCCTGCCCGAACTCACCCGCGCGCGCTACGCCGGCCAGCGCCGGATCAGCAACCCCGGTTGCTACGCCACGGCGATGCAGCTGGCGGTGGCGCCGCTGCTGGACGTGCTCGACGGACCCGTGCAGTGCTTCGGCGTGTCCGGCTACTCGGGCGCCGGCACCACGCCCTCGGACAAGAACGACCCGGACAAACTGCGCGACAACCTGATGCCCTATGCGCTGACCGGGCATATGCACGAACGCGAAGTCACCCGGCACCTGGGCCACCCGGTGGAATTCCTGCCGCACGTGGCGCCGCACTTCCGCGGCCTGACGGTGACGTCGAACCTGCACCTGAATCGCGCGTTCGAGCGCGAGGCACTGGTGCAGCGCTACCGCGACCGCTACCGCGACGAAGGCCTGGTGCAGGTACTGGACGAGGCCCCCTGGGTCAGCGCCATCGCCGACCGCCACCACGTCGACGTGGGCGGCTTCACCCTGTCCGACGACGGCCGCCGCGTGGTGGTGGTGTCCACCCTGGACAACCTGCTCAAGGGCGCGGCCACGCAGGCCCTGCAGAACCTCAACCTGGCGTTCGGCTACGACGAACTGGCTGGCATACAAGCGCACCCGCGACCGCGACCGTGATCCCCGCCAACCGATCCCCCCTTTGAAAAAGGGGGGGCAACAAAGGGTTCGGTCTTAGGAGTAGCCACCATGCGCCTGTCGCGCTACCTGTTGCCCACACTGAAAGAAACCCCCGCCGAGGCCCAGATCGCCTCGCACCGGCTGATGCTGCGCGCCGGCCTGATCCGGCAGGAAGCGGCCGGCATCTATTCCTGGCTGCCGGCCGGCCTGCGCGTGCTGCGCAAGATCGAGGCCATCGTGCGCGAGGAAATGAACCGCGCCGGCGCGCTGGAACTGCTGATGCCCACGCTGCAGCTGGCCGACCTGTGGCGCGAGAGCGGCCGCTACGACGCCTACGGCCCGGAGATGCTGCGCATCCGCGACCGCCACGAGCGCGAGCTGCTGTACGGGCCCACCAACGAGGACATGGTCACCGCGCTCTTCCGCGCCCACGTCAAGAGCTACCGCGCGCTGCCGATGAACCTCTACCACGTGCAGTGGAAGTTCCGCGACGAGCAGCGCCCGCGCTTCGGCGTGATGCGCGGGCGCGAGTTCCTGATGAAGGACGCCTATTCCTTCGATCTGGACGAAGCCGGCGCGCGCCGCTCGTACCAGCGCATGTTCGTGGCCTACCTGCGCACCTTCGCGCGCATGGGCATCCGCGCCATCCCCATGCGCGCCGAAACCGGCCCCATCGGCGGCGATCTCTCGCACGAATTCCTGGTGCTGGCGCAAACCGGCGAGTCGGCGGTGTACTGCGACCGCGCCGTGCTCGACCTGCCCATCCCCGGCGCCGACACCGACTACGACGGCGACCTGGAACCGGTGGTGCGGCAATGGACCACGCCTTACGCCGCCACCGAAGACGTGCACGACGGCGAGCGCTTCGAGCGCGAGGTGCCGGCCGAGCGCCGCGTGCATACGCGCGGCATCGAAGTGGGGCAGGTGTTCTACTTCGGCACCAAGTACTCCGAACCCATGAAGGCCCTGGTGGCCGGTGCCGAAGGCGGCGAGCGGCCGGTGCACGGGGGCTCCTACGGCATCGGCGTCTCGCGCCTGGTCGGCGCGATCATCGAGGCCGGACACGACGAAGCCGGCATCGTCTGGCCCGACGCGGTGGCCCCGTTCAACGTCGGCATCGTCGACCTAGACCCGGACGACGCCCAGGTCGACGCCGCCTGCACCCAACTGCAGGCATCTTTGCAGGCGCAGGGCCTGGACGTGCTGCACGACGACACCGGCGAGCGCGCCGGGGTCAAGTTCGCGCGCATGGACCTGCTGGGCCTGCCCTGGCAGCTCATCGTCGGGCGCCGCGGCCTGGCCGGCGGCACCGTGGAGCTCAAGCGCCGCGCCAGCGGCGAGCGCCTGGAACTGCCGTTGGCCGATGCCGTCGCCCGCATCGTCCGCTCCTCTCATTGAATCCGCCTTAGAACCCGAGCGCTACCCATGTCCGATCTGCTTTGGCAAAAACCCGGCGTCAAGGTCGACGCGCGCATCCAGGCCTTCCTGGCCGGCGAGGACGTGATCCTCGACCGCGAGTTCTTCCTGTTCGACATCCAGGCCAGCCGCGCGCATGCGCAGGGCCTGCAGCGCATCGGCATCCTCAGCGCCGAGGAACTCGACGGCCTGTCGCGCGAACTGGAGCTGCTGGCCCAGGACTTCAGCGCCGGCCATTTCGTGTTGGACGAGCGTTTCGAGGACGGCCACTCGGCCATCGAGGGCCGTTTGATCGAGCGCCTGGGCGACGCCGGCCGCAAGATCCACACCGGCCGCAGCCGCAACGACCAGATCCTGGTCGCCACCCGCCTGTGGCTGAAGGACCGCCTGGCGCGCGTCTACGCGCTGTGCCGCGAAAGCGCGGACGTGGCGCTGGCGCGCGCGCAGGCCGAAAGCGCGCTGCCGCTGCCGGGCTATACCCACCTGCAACGCGCGGTGGTGTCCAGCGCCGGCATGTGGTGGGCGGCCTGGGCCGAGGGCTTCATCGACGATGCCGTGCGCGCGCAGCAGACCCTGGATTGGGTGGATGCCAATCCGCTGGGCAGCGCCGCCGGCTACGGCGTCAACCTGCCGCTGGACCGCGACCACACCACCCAGGCGCTGGGCTTCGGCCGCCTGCAGGTGTCGGCCGCCTACGCCCAGCTCTCGCGCGGCAAGTTCGAGATGGCCGCGATCGAGGCGCTGACCTCGGCGCTGCTGGACCTGCGCCGCCTGGCCTGGGACCTGAGCCTGTTCACCAGCGCCGAATACGGTTTCGTCGCGCTGCCGGCCGAGTACACCACCGGCAGTTCGATCATGCCCAACAAGCGCAACCCGGACGTGATCGAACTCATGCGCGCCAGCTACTCGGCCGCCGCCGCCGCGCGCACCGAGATCGAACAGCTGCTGTCGCTGCCTTCGGGCTATCACCGCGACCTGCAGTTCTCCAAGGGTGCGATCTTCCACGCCTTCGGCCGTGGTCTGGGCGCGCTGGAGCTGCTGCCCGACCTGCTGCGCAACCTGGAATGGCGCCCCGAGCGCCTGCGCGCCGCGCTGGAGCCGTCGATGTACGCCACCGACCTGGCCGTGGACCTGGCGCGCGAAGGTCTACCGTTTCGCGAGGCCTACCGCCAGGCCGCCGATCCGGCGCGCTGGGCCCAGGGCGACCCCGAGGCCAGCCTGGCCGCACGCGTCTCGCCCGGCGCGGCCGCCGACCTGCGGCTGCACACGTTGCGCGAGCGGTTGGATGCGCTGCCAGCGGCCACGCTTTCGCAGGCATGAGCACATGAGCCTTCGTCATTCCGGCACGCCCCCGCGCCGCCGAGAATGACGCGCCACGTCCGGGCGCCCCTGCCCGGACCCAACGCCACACCCCCGAGCCCCTGATGAGCGCGTCCGACTTCGCCCCGCAAGCCCTGCCGTCCTGGCGCCGCGCCGTGCTCAAGGTGGGCAGCAGCCTGCTCGCTTCGCCGCAAGGTCTGGACCCACGCTACGCGCAGGGCCTGGCGCGTTTCATCGACGGCGCGCGCGCGCAGGGCAGGGAAGTGGTGCTGGTGTCCTCCGGCGCGGTCGCCGCCGGGCGCGGTCGCTTGCAGGCCGGTGGCGACGGCCTGGTGCTGCGTCAGGCGCTGGCCGCGCTGGGCCAGGCCTCGCTGGTCTCGTTCTGGCAGTCGCTGTCGCCCGCGCCGGTGGCGCAGGTGCTGCTGACCCACGACGACCTGCGCCACCGCCGCCGCTATCTCAATGCGCGCGCCGCGTTGCGCGAACTGTTGCGCCTGGACGCGCTGCCGGTGATCAACGAGAACGACACCGTCGCCGTCGACGAACTCAAGCTGGGCGACAACGACAACCTGGCCGCTGCCGTGGCCTCGCTGGTCGACGCCGACCTGCTGCTGATCGCCACCGACATCGGCGGCCTGTACAGCGGCCACCCGCAACGCGACCCGCAGGCGCGGCCGATCGAGCGCGTGGCCCAGGTCACCCCCGAACTGCTGCTGGCCGCCAGCGGCGGCGCAGGCGCGCTGGGCACCGGCGGCATGCGCACCAAGCTGGAAGCGGCGACCAAGGCCGCCGTGGCCGGCATCGCCACCGCGCTGTTCTGCGGCCGCGACGATGCGGTGGTGCAAGCGCTGGGCGAAGGCCGCTTGTACGGCACGCTGATCGAAGCCCGCCGCGACCGCGCCCGCGCGCGCAAGCAATGGCTGCGCCATGCGCCGGCTGGCGGCGCGTTGCGCATCGACGCCGGCGCCGTGGCCGCGCTGCGCGCGCGCGGGGCTTCGCTGCTGCCCGGCGGCGTGGTCGCGGTGGACGGCGAGTTCCGCCGCGGCGACGTGCTGGAACTGCGCGCCCACGACGACCCCGCCGCGCCGCCGCTGGCGCGCGGCCTGGCCCAATACAACGCCGCCGAAATCCGCCGCATCGCCGGCCGCCACAGCCGCGAGATCGAAGCCCTGCTGGGCTTCCGCTACGGCGAGGAAGTGGTGCACCGCGACGACCTCGTTCTGCTCGACGCGCCCGCCGCGCCTTTGGAGCTGTCCGCATGAGCGGTTACGTGCGTGCCCTGGCCGAACACGCGCGCGAGGCCTCGCTGGTGCTCGCCGCCAGCGACGGCGAACTGCGCAGCCGCGTCATCCATGCCATGGCCGCGCAGCTGGACGCGCAAGCCGAGCGCGTGCTCGCGGCCAACGCCGACGACCTGGCGCGCGGTCGGGATGCCGGCTTGTCCGCCGCCCTGCTGGACCGTTTGCGCCTGGATGGCCCGCGCCTGGCCGCCATCGCCGCCGCGCTGCGCGAGATCGCCGCGCAGCCCGATCCGTTGGCTGCCGTGGGCGCCGCCGAATCCCGCCCCAACGGCCTGCAGATCGAACGCCGGCGCGTGCCCTTGGGTTTGATCGCGATGATCTACGAGGCTCGCCCCAACGTCACCGCCGACGCCGCGGCGCTGTGCCTGAAGGCCGGCAATGCGGTGCTGCTGCGCGGCGGCTCGGAAGCGCGCGCCAGCAACGCCGCCATCGCCGCCTGCCTGCACGCCGCATTGCGCGAGCACGGCCTGCCCGAAGCCTCGGTGTCGCTGATCGAAGACACCGCGCGCGAACACGTGCTGGAGCTGTTGCAGCTCAGCGACCTGATCGACCTGGCGATCCCGCGCGGCGGGGAAGGGCTGATCCGCTTCGTCGCCGAACACGCGCGCGTGCCGGTGATCAAACACTACAAGGGCGTGTGCCACCTGTACGTGGACCGCGCCGCCGACCGGGCGCGCGCGCTGTCGCTGCTGGTGGACGGCAAGACCTCGCGCCCCGGCGTGTGCAACGCGCTGGAAACCTTGCTGGTGCATGCCGACATCGCGTCTGCCTTCCTGCCGCAGGCCTTGGCCGCGCTGGCCGCGCGTGGCGTCGAAGTGCGCGGCTGCGAGCGCACGCAGGCCTATTCCAACGCGGTGCTCGCCGCCACCGACGCCGACTACGACGCCGAATACCTGGATCTGATCCTGGCCGTGCGCGTGGTCGACCACCTGGACCAGGCGCTGGCGCACATTGCCCGCTACGGCTCCGACCACACCGAAGTCATCGCCACCGACGACCCCGCCGCCGCCGAGGCCTTCGTCCGCCGCACCCGCAGTTCGGCGGTGATGGTCAACGCCTCCTCGCGCTTCAACGACGGCGGCCAGTTGGGCCTGGGCGCGGAGATCGGCATCTCCACCACGCGCCTGCACGCCTACGGGCCCATGGGCGCGCAGTCGCTGACCATCGAGCGCTACGTGGTGCGCGGCGAAGGCCAGGTGCGGCATCCGGAATCGCTGGGCGGCTGAGCGGGGAGGGCGGTCGCGCCAGCCGCGTTCAAAAGCGGAGTTCGCCGTCCCCCAGCGGGAACTCCCGCGCCCGATCGGTCCAACCGCCGGCGCCGTCTTTTGCGCCGAATCGCTCGATAGCGAACGGCAGACCTTCGCTGTCCATGATGTCCGCGCCAGTCGAGACCTGGAAATGCAGGTGCGGCCATCGCGCATCGCCGGAATTTCCGATCCGCCCCAGCGGCTGGCCGCGCCGCACACGCTGACCGGCTTGCACGCTCACGCTACGCGGTTGCAGATGCGCGTAATGCGCGAACTGGCCGCCGCCCAGGTCCAGCACCACGGTATTGCCCGCCAGCGTCTCCATGCTCAACGGCACCGCCGGGGTGAAGCCGGCGGGCGTTCGCGGCACGTTGTCCGGCAGGCCATCGCGGGCCCGCACTACGGTGGCATCGGCAACCGCATACACCGGCTGCGCGTAGGCGTGGTAGCTGCGCACATCCAATGGATCGCCGGACTGGAATTCGCCCTCGATGCGCCGCTTCCAGTCGATGGCATAGCGGCGCGAAATCTGCGCGGACCCGCCGGCCACGAACAATCCCGGGCGATGGTGACGGTCCAGCGCCAATGCGTTGTCGGCGATCCAATGAGCACCTTGCACCGGGCTGGCCAGTACTCGGACGGGGTGGTGGCCGACAACAACGGTCGGCCCTGTGGCCGCAACTCCGCTCAGCAGCACGCGGTGACGCAGCCGGGCAGGAACTCGTGCGTCGTGCGCGAACGCCACGCACAAGTACGCCGTGACCGAACGTCCCGCTTCCAGCGGGTGCTCGTGGTCGATCTTGCCGCCGCCGATCGGGCTTAGTCGGTCGTAAAGGCGAGGGCCCGATAGCGTCAGCAGGGCACGGTCCTCCGCATCCGCCGAGGCCAGGACGTCGATGCCGGTGACGGGCAGCGGACCGTCCGAGTAGTTCGACAGCTGCAATTCGTAGACCAGGTAGCGGTATCCGCCCGCGCGGAAAGCCGTGGGCGCAACGGGCGTGCGTATCTCCAACTGCATCGGAGGAAACGCCGGCGCGGTACCGGCGGCGACGCGTGGGATGTGTGTGATGTCGCGCGCGATCTCGCAACCGTTCGGAAGCGCAAGCGTGCTCACGGAAGGAGCGGCGACAAGCTCGCAAGCCCATAGCGCGGCGAGCAAGGCCAAGCCGGACGACACGATGTTGGGCACGGAAGTAGCGGTCCAATGGCGGCGCGAGCTCGAGTCTTCCATGCGATCACGGGGCCGGCAAGCGCGTTTCAACCGTCCTGCCGCACGCTTATGCGGCGCTGGATCGGTGCATGAGGCCGGTTAACCGCCTATGACACGCCGCGGACCCTCGTTTGCGCCGATGGCGCGGAGGGCGCAAGACATCGCAGCCCCGCCTGACCCCGTCGCCTGGCTGTGCGACCATCAGCCTGCTGGCTGCATCCAGTCAGGGGATCCGTCGTTGCGCCTGGGAGGGCGAATGCTCCGAACCACCGTGTTGTCGGCCCTCTTCGGCCTGTGCCTGAGCGGCGCCGCAATCGCCGCACCGCTCGCGCCGGCCTATCCCTTGCCCGCGGCCGTGGCCGACGATCCCGCCTGGCTGGACACGGTGATGCCCGCGCTGGCCAAGCGATTGTTGAACGAAGGCGGCGAGCTCGAACCGAGCCAGCGCTTCCGTCTGCAACTGGTGGCCGGCGATTACGCCGCCGCCGAGCGCACGCTGGAACAGATCGGCGCCACGCCCAGCGCGGGCCCGGTGCCGGTGCGGCCCAACTTCATCCAGTACCGGCTGTACGCACGCGCCCTGGCGCTGCAAGCGGCCGAGTCGGGTCTGGGCTTCGATGCGGCCCTGACGCGCGCGTTCGAGCAACTGGTCGCGTCCATGGACGACCCCAATGCCGCCTTGGCCCTGCGCGTGCTCAACGTCGAACCGGCCGACCCGCCGCGCCAGCAGCGCGCGCTCGCCGACGCGCTGGCGCCGCTGCGCACCCAGCCGGTGCTGGACCGCAACGGCGCGCTGGCCCTGGTGCGCGCCTACCAGGTGCAGCGCAACTATGCCGCGCTGCTGCCGCGCCTGCCGGCCCTGGTCGCCGCCGACGATGCGCGTCGCTACCTGATCGAGCGCGACGTGAAAGTGGCCACGCCCGACGGCGCCACCGTCTGCGCCCAGATCGTGCGCCAGCGCAAGGCGCCGACGCGGCAGCCTACGCTGCTCAACTTTACCATCTACGCCGACCCGGCCACCACCCTCAACGAAGCGCGCCGCTCGGCCGCGCACGGCTACGTCGGCATCACCGGCACCAGCCGCGGCAAGGCCTGCAGCCCCGACGTCGCCGTCCCTTACGAACACGACGGCCGCGACGCCGCCGCGCTGATCGACTGGATCGCCGCCCAGCCCTGGAGCGACGGCCGCGTGGGCATGTACGGCGGCAGCTACGAAGGCTTCACCCAATGGGCCGCGGCCAAGCGCCGGCCCAAGGCGCTCAAGGCGCTGATGCCCTCGGTCACCGGCGCGCCGGGCCTGGACGTGCCCATGGAAGGCGGCATTTTCTACGGCTTCCAGTACTACTGGCCGTTCTACGTGACCAACAACCGCCAGGTCGACAACGCGCCGCTGGAGGACTACGCGCGCTGGAACCGCATGTACCAGGCCTGGTACACCAGCGGCCGCGCCTACAACGAGCTGCCGCAGATCGACGGCACGCCCAACCCGATCTACCTGCGCTGGCTGTCGCACCCGGACTACGACGCCTACTGGCAGGACATGATTCCCTACCGCGACGAATTCGCCGCGCTGGACCTGCCGGTGCTCACCACCACCGGCTACTACGACGGCGCCCAGATCGGCGCGCTGTACTACCTGCGCCAGCATTACCGCTACCGCCCGCAGGCCGAGCACTACCTGGTCATCGGCCCCTACAACCACATCAGCGGCCAGCGCGGCACCGTCTCCACCGGCGATACACTGCGCGGCTACCGCCTGGACCCGGAAGCGCAGATCGACCTGGGCGTGTTGCGTTACCAGTGGTTCGACTACGTGTTCAAGGGCGCGCCCAAGCCCGCGCTGCTGGCCGACCGCATCAACTACCAGGTCATGGGCGCCAACGTCTGGAAGCACGCGCCTTCGCTGGCCGCCATGGCGCAGCGGCGCGAGCGCTTGTACTTCGGCGCCAAGGCCGGCGACGGCACCTACGCCTTCGCCGCCGCCGCGCCCGCCGCCGACCGTTACGCCGAACAAGTCATCGATATGCGCGATCGCAGCGACGCGCAGCGCATCGTTCCCGGCGGCGGCATCGTCGACAAGGACCTCGATACCGCCGACAGCGTGGTCTTCGTCAGCGAGCCCTTCAAGGAAGCCGAAGAGTTCAGCGGCCTGTTCTCCGGCCAGCTCGACCTGCAGGTCAACAAGCGCGACTTCGACTTCAACATCTCGCTGTACGAAAAGATGCCCGACGGTCGCTACTTCGAACTCTCGCGCTACCAATCGCGCGCCAGCTACGTCGCCGACCCCAGCCGCCGCCAACTGCTGGAACCCGGCCAGCGCACCACCCTGAACTTCGAAGCCGGCCGCGCCACCAGCCGCCGCATGCAGCCCGGCAGTCGCCTGATCGCCGTGGTCAGCGTGCTGCGCAACCCCCAGCAAGAGATCAACTACGGCACCGGCAAACCCGTAGCCACCGAAACCATCGCCGACGCCGGCGACCCCGTCCGCGTGCGCTGGTACGCCAGCAGCCACCTCGACCTCCCCCTAAGCCGCTCCTCCCCGTAGGAGCGGCGCAAGCCGCGGCCGCGCCACGCCAAACCCCAACGCAACCCTGCCCGCTCCCTGTAGGAGCGGCGCAAGCCGCGACCGCGTCACCCCAAGCGCAACGCGCAGCCCTCACCCATGGCAATACGCCAATACCGCGTAATGCCCAGGAAACCCGCGGAAAATCTCCACGGCCCGCCCGCCCCAAGCCGCATCGTCGTCGGTATACGTAGCCCGACTGTTGAACCACCCCGGCTCAGGCGTCACCACCGCAAACGTCGCATCGCCCTCGCACAACGCATCCACCGGCACCACCAGATGCCCGGCGTCCGCCAACGCCGCCGGCCACTCCGCCAAATCCTCGCCGTGCTCCACCAGCCACTCGCGCGTGCAACACCAGTAGTAATCCCACTCCCCAGGCGGCCCATCGTCGCGCCACATTTCGAACGGCTGCATCAGCCGCGCAGCCGCAGCCTCCACGGCCGAGCCGTCGTATACATCGGTGCCCAGCGGCAGGATCAGCAGCGCGTAAAATTTCATTCGTCAGAGCCGCTATCGACTTACGAAGAGAGCGATTCGGCATTCCTGCGCCGGCGAGTCACCAAGTGCAGAACCAGCCATGTCACCAACACCAGCACGGTAGGGCAGGCCCAGCCGAACAGAGCGGCAATACCGACGTAGCCCTCGGTGGACTGCGACGCGTCCGGCGAAGCCGTGGTCTGGACCGCATAGGCGTAAGCCACGTTGAACGCCCAGCCGGCAGCCACCGAAACAGCGGCAGCGAGCAGGCCTCTCATGCGAGTTCGCAGCTTGAGCAGCAAGAACATCGTTACCGGCAGCATCAGCGCCACCAACAGCAGTGCGACGTTTGCCAAGCCAGCCATGCGGTGCCTCCCCCGAATTGGATCCGTGCCCGATTCGACCGGTGGGTCAGGGCAGTTCTAGCTTAGTCCGCCTCAGAGGATAGACTCCAATTCATCCTTGCCCGGCCCAGGTTGTCGTAGTCGTAGCGGGCCAGGAAGGCGCCTTGCAGGCCGTCCTTGAGCTGGGTGAGCTGGCCGGCGGCGTCGTAGCCGTAGTGCAGGGACAGGCCACCGGTGGCGCTGTCGTAGACGGTGCTGGGGCGGTGGTCCAGGTGGTGGCTGCGGGGCCGGGTCGCAGCTGGGCCAGTTGGTGCCAGGCTTAAAGGGCGCAGGCTACGTGATCAAGTAATCTGAAAAAGTAACCTGACCCCATTTTCTCCCCCAAAATAGGATTAGGTTCATTTTAGGCGTTAAGTGAGCCTGATCCCGGTTTCTCGCATATCCATTGGCCACTTGTATACATCATTCAGCTCGCCGATGAGTTGGCGGGGTTGCCATATGTTTTGGCCATCTCAGCGATCACTGTGCAAAAATCATTGGTCTCGAACTCAAACGGCCCCGAAAAAGTGCGGCCAACTAGCTCGCGCCAAAATGGCCAAGAGTACTTCAGCTCAATTTCTTTCGAATCGCCATGCTGAATCCGAATTGCTCGGTAAAGCATTCCAGTGCGAGTCGAGATTTCAGCAATTTGGCCGGTTGATGGAATGATCTCATTGTCCACCAATATATGAATACCTTTCCGATAGTCGGGGGCGGTTCCTGGTAATGGGCTGCCACTTCCTGCGAAGTAGGCCAAAAATACGTGCTTTGCTGCTGATGTAGTAATGATGGCATATCGCCCTAAAATGCGGCAGTCTTCATCATTGTCCGCAACGACTTCTACCCTGCGTCCATCTAATGTGATGCGAAAAACTCGCGGATCACTATGGTCGAAAGAGCTTACACAAACACTGTCTGGCATTGGGGTTGATACAACAACGGCCTTCATAGGCATTTCCTCGTTTTTTCTGCTACTCGCAGTCGCAGGCATCGCCGGCAGACGAACCCAATTTAGCACCAAATCCAAATGCTGCGGCGTAGTTAACCACTTGATTTGACGATCCGGTTCGCTGTGCAAAAAACTCGCCGCCGCGAGCAAGGAATCGCGCCTCCGCCCAAGCCGCGGATCGGTAGTCGGTAAATAGTGGCGCGAAGTATCCACGGAAGTATCTTTTTATTGCATTTCTTTCAGCGGATAGCGCAATAGCTTCGGCTACATTCGTAGGGATCTTGTTGGCTAGTTTTGAAACTCTTGAGATGTAAGCAAATCGGCCGGTGGGAATCATTAGGCCTCCAGCCAAGTTCATTCCTTTGTACACCAGGGAGCATTCATCTGTTTTTCCACCTATTCCCTGGGATTCTCTAAAGTCTGCGGTCGAATACGTGCCGAGGGTCAGCGCTGAAGACACTCCGTCGCCCAAACCGGTCCAGAAATTGATGGCCCCGTCAGATGGTGTCCATCCGTCGGTTGCTCGGTACACTAAATCGAATGCAGGATCGAAGAAGCTTAGGCCCTGCGGGTCGACCATTTGTAATGGATTCACCCCCGCATAGCCGTATGTAGATGCGCCGCCGAATAGGCCTGTGGGGTCAGAGGTGATGAAGCGGCCTGAGGTGGGCTCGTAATCCCGAAAGTAGTTGTAATTCAGCCCCGTCGCCGGATCGTAGCGCTGCCCCGGGAACCGCATGTCGAACACGAAGTTCGTGCCGTCCAGGTCCGGGTCCTGGTTCGGCGGGCTGTTGCCGAAGGCTTCGCCCTGCAGGGCCCAGGTCCAGATGGCCAGGTTGCGGGTGCGGTCGATGACGGCGCGCGGGGTGCCCAGGTGGTCGGGTTCGATGTAGTGGAGTTTCTGGTTGGCGCCGGCGCCGGCCAGCAGGCCGACCGGTAGGTCGTCCAGCCAGATGGCTTGCTGGAGCACGGCGCCGTTGGTGCCGTAGTCGCCCAGCCAGCGGCCGGATTCGTCGTAGACGGTGTAGGTGTGCACGTCGGGGGTGCCGCCGCTGCCGTCGGGGTTGCCGGTGATGCCGGGAATGGTCGACAGCACACGTTCGCCTAGGGCGTTGTAGTTATAGCCGCGCACGAGGGCCCCGCCTTGCTGCACACTGCTTATGCGATCGTCTGCGCCGTAATTGAACTGCTTGGTGGTGCCGCCGATGGTCAGGGTGTTGCCCACGCCGTCGTAGGTGCGCGCCACACCACCGGCCGAACTGAGGCGGTGGCTGGTGCTGGGGTAGGTGAAGCTAGTGGTGACGCCACTGTGCAGCAGGCTGGTGCGGTTGCCGGTGGCGTCGTAGCCGTAGGTTTCGATGGGGGTGTTGCTGGGGCCGTCGCGCAGGACGGTCAGGCGGCCCAGGTTGTCGTAGTCGTAGCGGGCCAAGAAGGCGCTTTGCAGGCCGTCCTTGAGTTCGGTGAGCTGGCCGGCGGCGTCGTAGCCGTAGTGCAGCGACAGGCCGCCGGTGGCGGCGTCGTAGACGGTGTTGGGGCGGTAGTCCAGGTCGTGGCTGCGGGCCAGGCTCGGCCGGCCCAGCCGGTGACGGCGCTTAAGGACGCAGGCTACTTGTTCAACTAATCTGAAAAAGTAACCTGACCCCTATTAGCCGCCTACTAGCCGTATTGTGTTGAGTGAGCCTGATCCCGTTGTCAGAACTCCTCTTGCGCTTTATTTCCAATAAGTAGCGCAATCAATGGGCCTAAAAGGACTCGTAGGGAGTCAACAAGCATTGCGCGTTTATTCTGTCCCAGTATGCGAGAAATCTCTGAATACCCAAAAAAACCGGCGAATCTCCCTCTTAATGCTGCTGATCGATAGAAATATTTTGCCTTTTCGTACTCATTTTTTTCTCGGTAGTATTTTGCAAATCCAAGGATCACTTCGGGTGTGTCTCTTAAAGTTTTCGCTTGGACTAAGAATTTCCACGCTTCAGGAAGTCCGGCCTCTCCGAGTTTAATGCTGGCTCTAGCTAAGTGGCAAAATGTGATTGAGTCGGGTGCAAGTAAGGACGCTTTACGATAATTGTGTATCGCTTTCGCGAGGTCTGGTGTGAGGCCGTCTCCGCCGTCTTCATATGCGAAACCGCGGCAAAGATAACCAGATATCTGATCACGTTCGTCGGGGGACTGGGTTAAGTTGTCAGCAATAGCTAGCGCAGATCGTACGTCTCCGCGATCTAGGCAATTCATTGCTTCTTTAAATTCACTGCGGCTCATGGCTTTGGCGGTACTTGGCCCGGGCGTAGAATGCGGCTGTCACGACGTAAGCCTTCTGTGACCTCAAGCAGTCTATCTCGTTGCTCGATGCGCCGTAGACTGGGGCGAACCCCCTGGCAAACACCGATGGCAACGCAAGTCACATACAACGCTTCTTGCGCGGCGGGGGACTCGCAAACCTTCTTGGTCGCTTGGCCAACCGCTGCCGCCGCCGCGGGCGCCATCGCCGCCGCACCCATCGCGGGTGGCGCATACACTGCGGCAGAGCCACCAGCGGCACCAACACCCCATACTACGTTTAGCCGCTGAGCTGCGCCGTCTGGAATTCGACCCGGGTTCGTAGATTTCCTATTTAAGTTTCGCGAATACGGTAAGAACTGCAAGCCTTCTGGGTCGGAGTTTTCCAGCGGGTTGCCCGCTGCATAAGCAAAGCTGTTGATTCCCCCTTCAAGCCCTATCGGATCACTCTGCACATACCGCCCACTCCCCGTATCGTAATCCCGGAAGTAGTTGTAATTCAGCCCCGTCGCCGCGTCGTAGCGCTGCCCCGGGAACCGCATGTCGAACACGAAGTTCGTGCCGTCCAGGTCCGGGTCCTGGTTCGGCGGGCTGTTGCCGAAGGCTTCGCCCTGCAGGGCCCAGGTCCAGATGGCCAGGTTGCGGGTGCGGTCGATGACGGCGCGTGGGGTGCCCAGGTGGTCGGGTTCGATGTAGTGGAGCTTCTGTTGGGCGCCGGCGCCGGCCAGCAGGCCGACGGGTAGGTCGTCCAGCCAGATCGCCTGCTGCAGTACGGCGCCGTTGGTGTCGTAGTCGCCCAGCCAGCGGCCGGATTCGTCGTAGACGGTGTAGGTGTGCACGTCGGGGGTGCCGCCGCTGCCGTCGGGGTTGCCGGTGATGCCGGGAACGGTCGACAGCACGCGTTCGCCTAAAGCGTTGTAGGCGTAACCGCGTACGACGGTGCCGCCCACCTGCAGGCTGCGCATGCGGTCGTCTTCGCCGTAATTGAACTGCTTGGTGGTGCCGCCGATGGTCAGGGTGTTGCCCACGCCGTCGTAGGTGCGCGCCACGCCACCGGCCGAACTCAGGCGGTGGCTGGTGCTGGGGTAGGTGAAGCTGGTGGTCACGCCGCTGTGCAGCAGGCTGGTGCGGTTGCCGGTGGCGTCGTAGCCGTAGGTTTCGATGGGGGTGTTGCTGGGGCCGTCGCGCAGCACGGTCAGGCGGCCCAGGTTGTCGTAGTCGTAGCGGGCCAGGAAGGCGCTTTGCGCGCCGTCCTTGAGCTGGGTGAGTTGGCCGGCGGTGTCGTAGCCGTAGTGCAGGGACAGGCCGCCGGTGGCGCTGTCGTAGACGGTGCTGGGGCGGTAGTCCAAGTCGTGGCTGCGGGCCAGGCTGCGGCCGTTGCCGTAGACCCAGCACGAGCCATAAACGGGACAGATTTATTATCGACCTTAAGTGAATCTGCCCCGTTTATGTGATGCTAGAAAGGTTTGGATACATTTGTGAGCGAGTAGCTGACAATTCTTCCCGATCGGGTGAATCGCACAGCAAGGAACCAGCCGCGAATGCCTATCGAAGACGGCGCATCGTTGGTATCTGCATTCTCCGAGGCGCCACTCAGCGACTCGATAGTGCCAGAGTTGAAGGGGATAATCTCATGGAGATAGCCATCCGCTCCTTCGGTGGAAGTGTCGAGCTTTGCGAAATCGGTGCCAAACACTGCATCGACAGATTCAATTCCGCAGCCGGCGCAGATGACCTTCTTATTGATCGCATCTATACATATCTGAAGTCGCTCATCTTCTGTGCGTGCCCGCTTATAGCGATTTTTAAGGTCGTCGCGGTCATTGCCTGCATGGGCACAGGCAGCGATAAGCAAGGCTGTTGTGCTCAGAACTCTCACGATGTTCCTGTTCATTGGACGCTCCCTGTTATGGGCAAGTTGTGCAAGACATCTGCGCTGGGTAAGTGTCGCTCGGGGTGGGGCCATGTTCAGGCAAGTCGCCTCGATACACGCGAATCATCTGTGGATTTGTGGGGGTGGCATCCTGGATTCGGTGGTTCATAAGAATATATACATCTTCAGCAAGCAAGTAGGCTATGTAATTAAATACTTGGTCGCCACGCCGTCCCTGTCGGCCGCGTATGGCACCCGGTCTGGGTACCCTGGAGTCGCTGGCCCATTCGCCTTGTTTTGTAAAGACAAGATTGCTGCCGCACTGCCTTGCAGCATCCTCCGCTTCCACGTGGGTTGCGAAACATTCTGTCCCGGGTGCGAACTCGGGCATGTTTACGCCTTTGTTCTGGTAAATGCTGACAAGGCCAACACACCCTCTATCAAGTTGCATTCTCTGTGCAGGGCTAAATGGCCCGTACTTCGACTCATATTGAGCCCGTGTGTAATCGTCCAGGCCGTCCCGGCTGGTATCTCCCCGTCTACGAGGGGGCATGTCTGGAGTTGGCGGGGAAAGTCCCAGCGGGTCCGTGAAAGAAACGGCATTGGCGTTGGCATATCCGTATGTATTTATGCTTCCACTGAGGCCAATCGGATCCGACTGCGCATACCGCCCACTCCCCGCATCGTAATCCCGGAAGTAGTTGTAATTCAGCCCCGTCGCCGCGTCGTACCGCTGGCCCGGGAAGCGCATGTCGAACACGAAGTTCGTGCCGTCTAGGTCCGGGTCCTGGTTCGGGGGGCTGTTGCCGAAGGCTTCGCCCTGCAGGGCCCATGTCCAGATGGCCAGGTTGCGGGTGCGGTCGATGACGGCGCGCGGGGTGCCCAGGTGGTCGGGTTCGATGTAGTGGAGTTTCTGGTTGGCGCCGGCGCCGGCCAGCAGGCCGACCGGTAGGTCGTCCAGCCAGATGGCTTGCTGGAGCACGGCGCCGTTGGTGTCGTAGTCGCCCAGCCAGCGGCCGGATTCGTCGTAGACGGTGTAGGTGTGCACGTCGGGGGTGCCGCCGCTGCCGTCGGGGTTGCCGGTGATGCCGGGGACGGTCGACAGCACACGCTCGCCTAAGGCGTTGTACGCGTAGTGCCGCACGAAGGCACTGCCCTGCAGCACGCTGCGCATGCGGTCGTCTTCGCCGTAGTTGAATTGCTTGACGGTGCCGCCGATAGCCAGAGTGTTGCCCACGCCGTCGTAGGTGCGCGCCACGCCACCGGCCGAACTCAGGCGGTGGCTGGTGCTGGGGTAAGTGAAACTAGTGGTGACGCCGCTGTGCAGCAGGCTGGTGCGATTGCCGGTGGCATCGTAGCCGTAGGTTTCGATGGGGGTGTTGCTGGGGCCGTCGCGCAGCACGGTCAGGCGGCCCAGGTTGTTGTAGTCGTAGCGGGCCAGGAAGGCGCTTTGCAGGCCGTCCTTGAGTTGGGTGAGTTGGCCGGCGGCGTCGTAGCCGTAATGCAGCGATAGGCCGCCAGTGGCGGCGTCGTAGACGGTGTTGGGGCGGTAGTCCAGGTCGTGGCTGCGGGCCGGGCCGCAGCTGGCCCAGTTGGTGTCAGGCTTAAAGGGCGCAGGCTACTTGATCAAGTAATCTGAAAAAGTAATGTGCCCCCATTTTTTTGACCTCATTTTTTACAGGGCCATAAATTCAGTCCCTAAACTCAAGCTCGGCACGAACCGCACTGAAGCCATGCCGAATAAAAAGACGATCAATATCATCGCCTGCCAGCCGCGGCTCTCTTAAAAAGCTCTGCCACGCAGGATAAAACGAGGGAGGGGCGTTGGATTCGCCGTCGCTGTGGATAGTCTTTCTTTGGGTGTTCCTGTTAGTCGGGAAGAAGCCGGCAGGCGGCCGCCGCGACAGCTCTCTTCCTATCTCTCTAAGGACGCTCATCATAATAACGTTAGGCGCTCAATCTAGGCAGCCCATCTCGACTAAATGAATAGCTGGTTCAACTGAGGCTTGTTAAGTTTGAGCATTTACAAGGGCTTAACCCTGTAATTCATATACCCAATCTGGAAATGAGTCAAATATAGCATAGTGCAACAAAAACCTACTGACTTCCTCCCTGGTAGGTATATAAGAACCAAAGACCTCCACTGCTTCCTGGGCCGAAATCGTGTCAATCACATAATCAAAACCCGCGCTCTTAATGTGCTCTGGCGTGCTCAGATTGGAATCAAGACGATCAATCTGAGCTGCCGAGCCAGGGGAGAACGGCTTCACAGCAAAAACAGCATGATCCTCTGACATCTCCAGAATAATAGATAGCGCCTCATATAAGTTCATATTTTTCTCACCAGGCGTTCCCCCACTCATAATAACCACCTACCCCGTTCGGATGAAGATTGGGCTGCCATTGAGATCCTGTGTGCTGATACCTCGGAACCAATTGCATCACCCCTGGGCTTCCAGGTTTATGATGCCACGACCACCCATCGGGGCTAGACCCTGAGTTTCGTGGAAGTCTGACACCCAACATTTCCATCATTCTGGCAAATTCCGGATTGCTCCGCATTGCCTGCTCCAACTGAGCATTGGCGTCTCTATTATGGGTTCGCCGGCTTCCCGATCCAGTATTAGGGACACTTGTCTCATACGGCATTGAATACGGACTGTAGGGTCCCCTGGGGAAAGCCTCATTTCTTCCGCAACTATTACCGTATCTAGCCTGATACTCATTGCGATACTGCTGAAGAATTCTCGACATCGCATTGAAATCATGCCTTCCGTAACCCGGCGTGCGTGATCCGACGGTGTGATATCTGAATGAGGGATTGTACTGCTGCACTTCCCTGATCATTAGCCTGACTTGAAATGTGTATGCGCCCACTGAAGAAGACGGGGCGGAAGCCACACGCGCTCTGTTCAATCCGCTCGGATCAGTGTCGCCAAGTGGATCACCTCCCACATACGAATACGTGCTGACCCCGTCTTCCAATCCAATCGGATCGCTCTGCACATACCGCCCACTCCCCGCATCGTAATCCCGGAAGTAGTTGTAATTCAGCCCCGTGGCTGCGTCGTAGCGCTGCCCCGGGAACCGCATGTCGAACACGAAGTTCGTGCCGTCCAGGTCCGGGTCCTGGTTCGGCGGGCTGTTGCCGAAGGCTTCGCCCTGCAGGGCCCAGGTCCAGATGGCCAGGTTGCGGGTGCGGTCGATGACGGCGCGCGGGGTGCCCAGGTGGTCGGGTTCGATGTAGTGGAGCTTCTGTTGGGCGCCGGCGCCGGCCAGCAGGCCGACGGGTAGGTCGTCCAGCCAGATCGCCTGCTGCAGCACGGCGCCGTTGGTGTCGTAGTCGCCCAGCCAGCGGCCGGACTCGTCGTAGACGGTGTAGGTGTGTACGGCCGGGGTGCCGCCGCTGCCGTCGGGGTTGCCGGTTACCGCGGGGATGGTCGATAGCACGCGCTCGCCCAGGGCGTTATGGGCGTAGCTGCGCACGATCGTGCTGCCCGACTGCACGCTGCGCATGCGATCGTCTTCGCCGTAATTGAACTGCTTGGTGGTGCCGCCGATGGTCAGGGTGTTGCCCACGCCGTCGTAGGTGCGCGCCACACCACCGGCCGAACTGAGGCGGTGGCTGGTGCTGGGGTAGGTGAAGCTAGTGGTGACGCCACTGTGCAGCAGGCTGGTGCGGTTGCCGGTGGCGTCGTAACCGTAGGTTTCGATGGGGGTGTTGCTGGGGCCGTCGCGCAGCACGGTCAGGCGGCCCAGGTTGTCGTAGTCGTAGCGGGCCAGGAAGGCGCTTTGCAGGCCGTCCTTGAGTTCGGTGAGCTGGCTGGCGGTGTCGTAGCCGTAGTGCAGCGACAGGCCGCCGGTGGCGCTGTCGTAGACGGTGCTGGGGCGGTAGTCCAGGTCGTGGCTGCGGGCCAGGCTGCGGCCGTTGCCGTAGACCCAGCCCAGGGCGGGGCCGAAAGGCGCATAGCCGGCTTGATTGAGCAGCACGGTGCGGCTGCCGCCGGCGGGGGTCACGCCGACTTCGGTGATTCGGCCTTGGGCGTTGCGCACGTAGTCGACCAGCGCGCCGTCGGGGTAGTTGATGGACTGCAGGTGGCCGGCGGCGGTGTAGGTGTAGTTCACCATGAAGAACCGGCCGCCCACGATCTGCATCTTGGTTTCGACTTGGCCGAAACGGTCGTAGCAGTAGCGCATGGCGGTACCGCTCTTGTTCGCGCCGGTCATACGGCCCAGCGCGTGCGCCGCGTCGCCACCGCAGCCGGTGTTGATGGTGTCGTACTGATAGACGACGTCGTTGCCGCCGCTGGTGGCCAGCATGGACACCGAGGTCAGCCGGTTGAGGGCGTCGTAGTCGTAGGTGTGCGCTTGTGCGTCGTTGCCGTCCAGGCGGCTGCCCAGGTTGCCGGCGCTGTCGAAGGTATAGGCGGTGACGCCCGTATCCGGGCTGGTCAGCTGGGTGACCTCGCCGAAGCCGTTGTAGGCATAGGCGGTGTTCAGCCCCTTGGGGTCGGTGACCTGGGTGACGTTGTCCAGCGCGTCGTACTGGTACAGGGTTTCGGCGGCGATGCCGCCCGGGTCCTGCAGCGTACGCACCAAACGGTTCAGGGCGTCGTAGTCGCTATCGACGGCGCGGCTCAACGGGTCGGTGACCATGTTGGGATTGCCGTCGGCGTCGTACGTCGTGCCGGTGATGTTGTTGCTCGCGTCCTTGTGCTGGGTCTGTTGGCCCAGGGCGTTGAAGTCGCGAGCTAACCGACGGCGCAGCGTGCCGCCGCTGTCCTTGGTGTCCTCTTGAGTGCGCTGCCCGGCGGCGTTGAGGGTGTAATGGATGCCGTTGCCGGCGTTGTCGGCCACGTCGGTCAGGCGCTGGGCGGCGTCGTAGGTGAACTGGACGTAGCTGCCGTCGGGCTGGGTCAGGCGCTGGACCAGGCCGGTGGGGTAGTAGGCGACGGTAGTGATGCGGTCGTCGCTTTCGCTGCTGTTGTTGGGGCCGCGCACCTTGGTGGCGGTGAGCCAGCCGCGCGGGTGGTACTCGTAGTCGGTGACCACGCCGTCGATGCCGATGACGGACAGCGCACGGCCCTGGGCGTCGTACTGCAGCACTTCGGTGATCTGGCCCAGGGCGTTGGTGGTCTTCCACAGGTCGCCCTTGCGGTAGGTGCAGGTGCTGGGCGAACTGGCGCAGCCGGCGGCGTCGCTGCCGTAGTAGGCGTAGGTGGTGACGTCGCTCACGTCCGTGCGCGGGCCGTCCACGGACTTGGGCAGGCCCAGCAGCGGGCAGGTGCTGTTGCTGGCGGCCACGTCGGCCGCCTCGCAGTAGGCGTAGGTGGTGGTGCGGGTGGCGTTGGTGACGGTGTCGCGCACGGTCACGCTGGTGGGCTGCTGGCGGGCGTTGCGGGCGATGCGGGTTTCGCGGTTGCCGACCAGGGTCATCAGGGCCCGGTTGGTCGCCAGCTCCACGCGCTGTTCGGTGGTGCGCGCCTGCGCGGTGCCCTGGGCTTCCACCACGGTATGCGACCGCGCCGCCAGCCCGGACGGGGTGTCGGTGAGCTCGGCGTACGTGTGCTTGGCGACGGTGCCGTTGCGGTCGGTGACGGTGTCGATGCGGCGGCGGAAGTCGGTGTTTTCGGGGTAGTAGGTGTAGGTGAGGGTGCCGGCGGTGTTGGCGACCGAGGCCACTTTCTTGGGCGCGCCGCTGGGCGGCGCGGCGGTGAAGGTATAGGTGTTGGTGCGGTCGAGCGGGTTGGTGACCGTGGCCGCGCCCGTGCTCAGGTAATCCATCACCGTGCTGTCGCCGGTGGGCAGGCCGCCGCGCAACGTGTAGGCCACGCGTGCCTTGCTGTCGTAGTCGTAGGTGCTCAGGCGTCGGTTGTCCTCGGCGGTCACGCCGGTCAGACCGGTGGGCACGTTGGACGAGCCGTAGTGGTAGCGCAGCAACGCGCCGCCGGCATAGGTCGCCGTTTCGACCTGGCCGGCGCTGGTGTAGGCGTAGCTGGTCAGGGTGGCGCCGGCCGAGGCGATGGACGCGATGGGCGAACCGCCGCGGTCGGCCGTATAGGCGATCGTCAGGCTGCGGCCGCTGCTGTGGCCGATGCCGCTGAGCCGGCGCCAGGTGTCGTAGGTGTAGGTCAGGGCGGTGCCGTCGTCGTAGCGCTGCTGCAGCAGGCGGCCGTCGCTGTCGAAGCTGAGCACGCGGTCGGCCTGGTACAGCGTCCATTGCGCGCCGTTGGCCACCAGGCGGTCGCCGCTGCCGTCGGCGGCTTCGTAGACCGAGCCCACCGGCTTGAACGGCGTATGCACGCCGTTGCCGTCGATCAGACCGTAGTGCAGGGTGGAATTGCCGCTGAGCGGGTCGGTGCCGATGGTCAGGCGCAGGTTGTGCGAGTGCGTCCAGCCCATGCCGAAGCCGCCGCCGGCGGCCGAGCCGGTGGAGTTGTAGCGGCGCTGGAACGAGATCCAGCCCAGGTCGAAGTCGAGCGTGGCCTCGGTCTTGTTGCCGCTGCCGGGTTGGCAGTCTTCTTCGTTGGGGCACATGCGCACGGGGGCGCTGGCGTAGGTCATGGCATAGCCCGGTGCCCCGGCGCAGGCCTGCTTGTCGCTGCGCCACGCCAGTACCAGGGTGTTCGGGCACTGAATGGTTCGCGAGCGCTGCAGCGTGGCCTGCTCGTTGGTGTTGTTGCAGTTGCCAGGCGTGCCGGCCGAGTAGGTGGCGGTGTAGGCCGTCAGCTCATGCAGGCTCTGGCCGTTGTCCCAGGCGTTCTGCGCCTGCCAGTTGGGCGAGACGGTGACCGTGGTCGAGGCGGGGCAGCCCTGGTTGACGCTCTGCGCGTCCAGGCGCTGCTTGATCAGGTCCACCACGGCCTGCTGCGAAGCCACCGGCGTGGTCTGTGCGTCGTAGGTGCCTTTGTAGCTCCAGTCGCCCACCAGCGGCGGCACGCGTTCGAACTCGTAGTCGTACACGGTGCGGTTGTCCAACACGCGCTGGCCGGTGACTTCAAAGCTGTAGGGGCCGTAAGGCTGGGCGAATGCGAACTGGCTTTCCATGTCCTGCTGCACGGCCCGTTCGGTGCGGTGCGGGCCGTTCAAGGCCAAGTCGCTGACCCAGAATTGCTCGATCTCCTGCGCCGCCGCCGCACCGCTCACCCCGCACAACGAAGCCAACGCCACGGCCACCCAACGCGCGCGCACAGCGTTGGAGCGGCGGCCCAATCCTTCGTTACCCATACCATCCCCTTATCGAGTTGTAGGCGCGGCGTTGCGCGGCGCCCGTTCCTGCATTGGCGGCGCGGAAACGGCCGCGCCTAACGCACACGCTACGCTTCAGCCGTCGCCGTGATTGCGACAGGCTGACGGTGGAATCGAACAGAACGATTACGCGTGGGCGGCGCGCGATGGCGCATGCGCGGCCCGGGGGTGCGGAAGCGACGAGTTGCAACGTTCCTTATGCATCACTGCCAAGCTCCGGTGGCTGACCGCTTGTATCCCAAGTCTTGCTGTGAAACTTCGAACTGTTTTTAAGGCTCGCGAGCGGCTTGCGCCTGCAATCTTTCCCGCAGGGTTCGGCTGACGAATCCAGAAAGCTTTGCCCCGGCGTAGCAAAAGGCGGCAACGAGCAGCAACAACCAGATGGACCACGGCGGGTAGTGCCAGGGTGCGTCAGCGGCCAGGCCATATACGGCGAATGCCAAGATGATCAAGGAGAACACTATGCTCAGGTGGAAGACCGCTCTCATGTAGCGAGCCATGGCTATGTGAAACCTGGTGACGACGTTGCTAGCGGTCATGGGCGTAGTAAGCGCTCTGTCCTTAAAAGCGATGTGTAGAAGTAAAGTGGCTTACTTGGACAAATCGGACAGTTGGTAGTCGTAAATACTGCCGTTTTCCGTATATCTAAAAGCCAGGTACCAGCCTTTCGTCGGGCTGGCCGCGCTGGTGGCGTCGGCGCCCGTCTCCTTAGGCCGTGGGTCTTCATCCCTAAAATGCACGACTCCCTTGTAAAGGGCGTCATACCCCTTTGCGCCGCCGTCGGGCGTGCTGAAGCGGGTAGAGAAGATCCTGTCCATCGTGCCCACATGGCACCCGCGGCAAATGAGGCCTTTGTCTATGGCGTCGATGCAGATTAGAAGGCGATCCCTCTCGGTGCCGTTCCTATAGGCTTCCGACATCTGTGCAATGCGGTCGCCTTCGCTGGCAAAGGCGCAGCCAATGGAAAGGGTGCCTCCCACAAGAATGCAGGTGGCGATCCACTTCATGGCAACTCTGTACCGCATTCCCCTATGCATCACTGCCAAGCTCCGATGGGCTGCAGCGGTTCGGTGCGGCGCCGGGCGGACGGCCCAGGCGGACGCGAGCAGCTTCGGGTACGGCGGTTGCCGGCGTCAACATCGTTGAGGGCTATGCACAAAGTTTGCGCCAAACCGATGCAAGTTTCGCGGTAGGATTTATCTGATTGACAGCGGGTGGGCGGCTTGCTCAGAGTCACACCTATGGAGCGTCGAAACTCCTTCACGAAGCGGTGCCCACCTCCGTCAATTGGTGGGTTTTTCATGCCTGTGGTTTGGGCATGCCGACGCTGTGCTTTTGCGTCGGGAGGGTGGCTAATACAACACCCGCAAGGGGAATACGCCCGCCGTCTTCGTGCGGTTTCGAACCTCCCGACACCCCGCCGGTTGCGCCATGCACCGCGGGTTTCCCACCCAAGGACAGGAGTGCCGCGTATGCCCCGCAAGCCCGAACAGATCCCCCCGCGCGAAGGGGTGGTCATGCCCGTAGATGCCTTCAAACAGCTGTACCGCTTTCACCAGCAGTTGCACGGCATCGTGCGCACGCTGCAGCCGGCGGTGCTGATGGACATCGGCTATCCCCACGCGCCCGAGCAGGACATGCTGCGCGACGTGTTCGAAGGGCTGGCGCGCAGCCTGGACCCGGTGATGGACGCCTGCGTGTGGACGCCCGGCGGCGACGATCTGGGCGGGCTGCCGGCCTCGCGCCGGGTGCACTGAAGGCGCACCGGCCCGGCCTGGGTGCCGGGCCGGGGAGGGCGATACTCGTGTTTGGAGGTCAGCGCTCCAGCCGTTGGGCCAGCGCGTCGCGCGAGTACACCCGGATGTCCGACACCTCGGCGGTGTGGCCGGGGGCGAAGGGCGGGTCGAAGCGAAGGATGGGCCCGTAGGCCACGCCGTGGAAGCTTCCGAAACTGGACAGGCTTTTCAACACGGTCAGCCGGTAGCCCCGGCCTTGGTAGAAGGTGGTGCCGCCGTCGGAGGGCAGCGGCGCCTGCGCGTCGAAGACGGCGTGGACGGGCGGTTTTCCGGCGACCACCGCCTGGAAGTCGGCCGACGCCTCGCCGAGGGTCCGGCGGTCGGCCTCGGGCAGCGTGGCCGTGTCCAGGCCCACGAAGGGCCCCGAGGCGGGCAGTGGCGGTGGTGTGGGCATGCAACTCACCATGAGCAGGGCGATGCCTAGGGCGGCGATGCGTGCGGTCCTGCCGTCGATCCCTGAGGCGTAAGGGAGCGTTCGGATTCTTGGTGGCGCCCCTCGGGCCGTCAATAGCGCCGGTGGGGGGGCTGAGGCGCGGCGTGCAGCGCTCTTGCTGTGAGGGTGATCGCCCCGGCCGCAAGGCAAAAAGCCTCGCCGGTGGGGACATTTTCCTGGCGCTTGGGGCGTTGCGCTGCACGCCCGGGCCGCGCCGCTGCGGCGGCCGGCCTGCCGATCCCGCTTGCCGCCTCGCGCAGCCCGACCGCCGGGCGCGATCTTTCGCGGCCGGGGCGTGAGCTTTCGCGCGCCGCCCTTTTTGCTTCGCGCTTGCAAAGCGTTTTGCCCGGCGCGCCAGCCTGCGTGCCCGGCGGCCGGGCAAAACGCCTTGCGCTCGCTGCATCGAACTTCGCGGCCGGGTTCGGGCGGCTGGCGGTCGCAAGGCGCCGCGCTACGCGGCCGAGCACAAAGGATCGCGGGCCGGCTTACGGACTGGGCGAGTGGAGGAAGGAACGCCGCCAGCGAAGCGAAAAGCGCGGCCGCCGCCCAAGAACGCGAAAGCACCGGCCCATCGCGTTGCGTGCACGCGTCAGCGCATGGCCGAGGGGGCGCGAACACGGCGCACGGCAGCGGGCTTGTCGCCCTGCGGGCGGTTAACTAATTTCGCGCCTCTAGGGTTGCGGCCGATGGGGCGGCGCGGCCACTTTCCAGGGGGCAGCACCATGTGGAACAACCGCATCTCGCCGTGGGTCTGTGGCACGGGCGTAGCGCTGGCCTTGCTGGCCGCGGCGGCCGGGGCTAGCAGCTTTACCCATTACGGCCCCATCTACTCCAACTACAAAAAAGCCGGCGATGCGGGCGGCGGCTGCATCTCCGGCAGCATCGGCACCACCTTGCCCGGCAAGAATTTCAACGTGATCGTGACCTTCGCGTCCGAGGCCAACGCCGAGAGCAATTTGAAGCGCGGTTACTTCGGTTTCACCACGCTGGACAAGCGCCACGATTTCGACGACGGCCAGGAGCGCGCGAGCGTGTTCCGGATGTGCCTGAAGCCGGGCCATTACCAACTGGTCGGCATGAACGCGCAAGATTCGTACAACACCCAGCGGGTGCATGTGCCGTTCAAGGTCGAGGCGGGCAAGCACTATTATTTGGGCAGTTTCGTGTTCCATCGCGCTACGGTGGCCTCGTCCAAGTGCAACCGGACGATGCTGCCGCTGTTCGTCGAGGTCCGCGATGAGCACGAGCGCGACTTGCCCGTGATCATGAAGCCCGGCAAGTCCGTCGGCATCGAGCCGGAGGTGCGGCTGATCGATCCGGCTTCGGGGCACCCTTACTTTCAGCGGTGTCTGTAGGCGCCAGCGGGCGCGCACTGCCAACGCGGCGAGTCGGCTAGTGCACCACCGAGGGGTCGGCCACTTCGATCACCAACGGCGCGTTGGCCGGCGTGTTCGGTGCGCGCCAAATGCGCACCTCCGCGCCCACGCCGGGCACCTGGGGTTGCAACAGGTACAGGCGCGCATTGGCGGGTTGCCATTGGCCGTGGATCGGTGCGCCGCCTGGGGCTTGCACCACCAGCTCGAAACGCATGACTTCGCCGCCTTCGGCCATCACGCAATGCCGTTCGGTCACGCGGCCGGCGGTGGCGACGGCGCGCGGGCCGATGTCGCGCCACACGGCCTGCAGCCGGGCTTCGTGCTCGGCCTGCCGGATCGAGCCGCGCAGGATGGCCCACAGCGCCAAGGTCAGGCCGCCGATCATGACGGTGAAGATCAGGTTGAACCACCAGCCCGGGGTCTGTTCGGTCCATAGCTGGTAGAGGGCCCAGGCGGCGCCCAGGGTTACGGTGACGTTCAACAGCGCGAACAGCCGGCGGCCGGCGGCGCCCATGCGCTGGGGCAGGCCGAGGGTTTCGGGTGGCGGCCCGGGCGGCGCTGCGGTGTCCAGGCGTTGCACTAAGTGGACGACATGGGTAAATGAGCGTTCGCGCGCGCTGGATTTTGGCATAGGCATAAGAGGAAGCGGCGCCGAGCTCGGCAGCAATGGGAAGGTGGACTGCGCTTACCGCCTGTTTGGAAGCGATCTTCGTGCGCTAAGAGATTTGCTTTTGCGATTCACGCTTACTTAGACGTATATGCGATATGACGAACTGGATGTCTGTGGCCATGATCGTCTCATGCGCTCTGTGATGCTCAATCAGAATGCCCGCCAATAGCCCCTTGCAGGGAGCGTCTGGATGCAGCTTGCTCGGGTCGAAGTTTCCCAGGTCGATCAAAATTCCGCCGCTCGCTCCTTGGGGTTCTACGGCATCACGTTCGGGTCCGTTGAATTTCTTGACGCGGTTCTGAAAACGAATCGTGAAATGTTCGTTTCCGGTGATGCCGATGCCTTCATTGAGTTCCGGGCTTTGGTGATGGAATCCGACAAAGGTCCAGGCTTCGGTAAAGGCCCTGAGCGTCTCATGGCTGACAAGTTGCAAGCTGTGCGGAAAGCCGAGCGCCATATAGCCTCTGCTTTCTTTCGCCACGCGGTTCTTCGAAATCATGTCTTCGGTGATGAAAAATTCTACTTCTATCTCGTTGCATTGGTGTTCTGACAATTCAACGAACGCGAAGTCATAGTGGTCGTTATTGCGATTACCCCCAGGTTTATTGGTGACGGAGAAAAGTCCTGTCAGCGCTACCAGGCTGGTTCGTCCGCTGATATAGACCGGCGTGCGTTCTGCCTGATCCAAGACATGCGCTGCCGTTACCAAGTAGCGGGCACCATCGAGCTGGATGAAGAAGCAGCTTCCAAATGCAACCGGCTGATTGAGATCATCCAGCGCAAAGCAGGGGCGCACTGCGCGATAGAAAATCTGGCCCACGATTTGCGAGCATTTATCCAGTCGCTCCAGCCCGATCTCGGCAATCGTCTTAAGTGGATAGAGGGACATGACGTTCTGTTTGTGGTGAGTCGGCATCGGCGGGAGCAACAGGTACTACGGCTGCCACTATGATCCAGCTCGTTCACGACTCCGGGTCGTACGCGATCTCGCGCACTTCCTGCTTGCAGCGGCAGGCGGCGGCGAATTGGGCGGCCCAGTGCAGGGCGTCGTCGCGGGAGGCGGTTTCGAGGATGCAGAAGCCGCCGAGCACGGCCTTGGTTTCCGGGTAGGGGCCGGCGGCGACGGTGCCGTCGGGGGACACGACGCTGGCTTGCTGGGTGAGCACGCCGCCGCCGAAGATCCACACGCCGGCGGCCTTGGCCTGGCGCACTACGGCGTGCGAGGCGTCGGACACGGCGGGCAGGTCGGCGTCGGGAATGATCATGGTGCCGTCGTCGAACGAGATCAGGTAGCGCGGCATGTCCGTTTCCTGTGCTCCTAGTGTGGGCGCTAGCTTAGCCGGTGGCCGGGTCCGGGATCAGGGCGGTGGCCAGGGGCGCGAGCACGGTCCAGCCGAGGGTGGCGTAGAGGTGGCGGCCGTCGGCGGTGGCGACCAGCAGTTGCGGGACGGCGGGTGAGGTGCGGGCGGAGGCGAGGGCGGTCATGACCGCGATGCCCAGGCCTTTGCGGCGGTGGTCCGCTGCGGTTTCGATGCGGTCGTAGACGAAGACGCCGGCGGCTTCGGCGGCGGTGCCGCTGGCGGCGAGGTCGCCGTTCGGCGCCAGGACGGAAACGCGGGCGACGGGGCCGTCGTGCTGCAGTTGCAGGCGGTAGCCGTCGGCTAGGGGTTTGGCGTTAGGGGCGGCGGCGCGGGCGATCATGAAGTAGTTGATCGGCTGGACTTCCCAGCGCGCGGGCAGCGTGCTGCGCAGCGTCTCTTCGGTGTCGCACAGTTTGAGCAGGTGGCGCGGGGCGGCGATCTCGTGAGCGAGCGCGCTTAATCCCTCGCAGAATTCGGGGAACACCCAGCGTTTGGTTTCCTTGTCGGAGTGGGTGTCCACGCGGTAGCCGCCGCGGTCGTGGACCGGGGGCGGCGCGGCGCGGGCGACGGAGTGCGCGGTTTGCCAGGCGAGGACGAGTTGCGGGTCGATCGAGGCGGAGGTCATCAGGGCGTGTGCGGCGCGGGGGGCGGAAGCGATACTGCGACTGAAGCAGGGTCCGGTCGCAGCGACTAAGACGAACGCAGACGTTCGCTCCGTCCAGGGTCATCATAGGCCAGGTCATCGCTTAAACTTCGCGCATTCCCCTGCGCAGAGTCCGAGCATGAGCCACCCGAAGGAGGCCGTGGGCATGGCTTTCGATTTGAGCCTGATGCGCCACGCCAGCGAGCAGTCCTGGCGCGCGGTGCGCAAGATGGCGCAGACGTTCCAGCCGGGCCTGCGCGAGTCGGAAGCCTCGACGCTGGCGATGGAGATCCTGCGCGACCTGGGCATGGAACGGATATGGCACCCGGTGCACGTGCGTTTCGGCGCCAACACGGTCAAGACCTTCAAGCAGAAGTCCGAGGGCGACCCGGTGCTGGGCGAGGACGACATCTATTTCATCGATATCGGCACGGTGTTCCAGGGGCATGAAGGCGACGTGGGCGCCACCTTCACCACCGGCAGCGATCCGGGCAAGGCGGCGTGCGCGGCGGCGGCGAAGGCGCTGTTCGACGACGTGCGCGGTGTGTGGGCCGAGCGCGGCCTCAGCGGCCCGGCGCTGTACGACTACGCGGCGCAGCGCGCCGAGGCGATGGGCTGGGTGTTGAATCTGGACATCCAGGGCCACCGCGTCGGCGACTTTCCGCACGCCATCCATCGCGGCGGGGACCTGGGTGAGTTCGAAGGCACGCCGCAGGCCGGTGTGTGGGTGTTGGAGATTCAGATCGCCGACCGCGACGGCCGCTACGGTGCCTTCCATGAGGACGTGCTGATCTGAGCGGTGCCCCCGCTCGAAGCGGGGCTGTAGCGAGGTTCTCCGGCGCTGAGTCCGATGGACTTCGTCATTCCGGCGAAAGCCGGAACCCATTTTGTTGGTGTTTTTGCTTCCGTCGAGGAACGTAGAGCCAGATCGAAATGGGTTCCGGCTTTCGCCGGAATGACGGGTTTGGGGGGCGGTTGGGCGCATGGCGCGCGTCGTCATGCAGTGCGGGCGCGGACTAAGGCGTGGTCGATGGACCCGGGGCCGCCACCGTGTAGCGCGATGTAGGCCGCCAGGAAGGCCATCAGCAACGGGTACTCGATGCCGCGGTCGATCCAGGGCCAGGTGGGGCCCAGCGCGATGCAGATGGCGATCATCTGCGCGGTGACCAGGGCGGCGATGGCGCGGGTGCCCAGGCCGAGCGCGAGCAGCGCGCCGCCCACGCCTTCCAGCAGCGCGACCCCCATCGCCCAGACGGGCGCGCCGGGCAGATGCAGCACGTTGTCGATCAGCGCGATGGAGCCGGCCATGGGGTCGGCCATGGAGCCGTGCGACGTGCGCAGCAGTTTGGGCAGGCCGTGGGTGAGCAGCACGATGCCGAACACGGCGCGCAGGGCGGCGTAGGCCAGGCGGTCGGCGCCGGCGAGCGTGGGTGAGGTGGCGTGCATCAGCGGTTTCCTCCAGGGGTGGGCTGCGATGGCAGGGCCGTGGCGACGCGCGCTTTGAGCTGGCCGATGAAGGCGCGCAGAGCGGGCTGGATGGCGGCGAACAGCGGGTCTTGCCGGTGGGTGAGGGCGACGCCGGCGAACAGCTTCAGGCCTAGGGCGAGCGCGGCGGCGTCTTGCTCGGGCAGGAGCGCGGCGGCGCGGAGGCGGGCGGCGATGGCGAGCAGGTCGTCGTGCTGGCTGGCTTCGAAGTCCAGGGCCGGATCCACGGCGTGGTCGAGGGGGTCGACGCGGATGCGGTAGCGGTGTGCGCGTGCGTTCATGGCGTTCTCTTGGCTGGGCCGCGGCGATGGAGCGGCGCCAGGGCCCGTTGCAGCGGCCGTGGCGTTGCGCGTTCGTCGCTACTTCGCCCGTGGCGGCAGCCCCATCTTTTCCAGGGTCAGGGTTTCGTCGGCGCGGCCCCAGCCGCCGTCGGCCACTTCCTCTACGAGCACCATCGAATAGGGGCGCACGCCTTCGCCGAAGTACTCGACGAACAGGGCGGTGGTGCGGTGGATGAGTTCTTCCTTGCGGGCGTGGTCCAGGATTCCTTCCGGGAACTTGTAGTTGGCAAAGGGCATGGCGGTGGGTCCAGTGTGAGGGGCGGTCAGGCGGTTACGTTGGCCACGCGCGGCGACAGCACGTCGCCCAGGCCGATGCGGCGCAGGAACTCGGCGCGGATGCGGTCGGCCACGGCATTGACCACTTCGCAGCCGTCCTGCGAGGGGTCCACGTGCACGCGGAACGGGCGCTGGCCGTGCGGCGCGTCGACGATGGCGACCATGGCGCGGGCCACGTCGGCCACGTCGGCGCCGGCCGGTTCGCAGCCGGCCAGGCCGTCGAGGATTTCGCGGGTGAAGCCGGCGGTGGGGCCGCTGTCGTATTCGGCCACGAGCGCGGTGTCGGCGGGCGTGCCGGAATGGGCGAAGTGGTTGGTGCCGCGGGTGAAGGCGCCGGGCACGACGATGGCCGTTTCGATGCCCCAGCGCGCGAGCTCGCCGGCGTAGCTCACCGCCACCGCGTCCATCGCCGCCTTGGCCGCGAAGTACGGCGCCAGGTAGGGCGGCGTGCCGCCGCGATGGCTGCTGCTGCCCACCCACAGCACCAGGCCGCGCCGCTGCGCGCGCAGCTGCGGCAGCGCGGCGCGGTTGACGCGCTGGGTGCCCAGCACGTTGACGTCGTAGAGCTGGGCGTACTGCTCGGGGGTGAAGGCTTCGGCGGGGCCGAAGACCATGTGGCCGGCGTTGTGGATCACCGTGTCCAGGCGGCCGTGCTCGGCCACGATCGCGGCGATGGCGGCGTCGGCGGAGGCTTGCGACTGCACGTCCAGTTCGAGCGTGCGCAGGTCCACGCCGTGTTGCGCGGCGTGGGCGCGCGCGGCGTCCACCTGCGGCGCGTTGCGCCCGGCGGTGTCGCGCATGCTGGCGTAGACGGTGTGGCCGGCGGCGGCCAGGGCGCGGGCCGCCAGCGCGCCGAAGCCGCTGGAGGCGCCGGTGATCAGGACGATCTGGGGCTGGGAAGACGAAGTCATGGCACGGCTCCTATGAGGTGCGGCGAGCGCCGCGTAGCGAGAGGGGTGGGGATCAGGCGTAGCCGCCGTTGACGCGCAGCACCTGGGCGTTGACCCAGGCGCCGTCGGGGCCGGCCAGGAAGGCCACGGCCGCGGCGATTTCTTCCGGCTCGCCGATGCGCTGCAGCGGCGCCATGGCGGCGATCTGGTCGACCTGTTCCTGCGACTTGCCGCGGAAGAACAGCTCGGTGGCGACCGGGCCCGGCGCGACCGCGTTGACGGTGATGCCGCGCCCGCGCAGTTCGTTGGCGAGCACGCGCACCAGGCCTTCCACGCCGGCCTTGGAGGCGATGTAGGGGCCGTAGCCGGGGAAGTTCTTGCCCAGCACGCTGCTGGACAGGGCGATGATCCGGCCGCCTTCGCCCAACTGCTCGGCGGCGTGGCCCAGCACCAGGAAGCTGCCGCGCAGGTTGGTGGCGACCACGCGATCGAACTCGGCCAGGCCGTCGGCGGCGATGCGCGCCATCGGCATCACCCCGGCGCTGTTGACCACCACGTCGATGCGGCCGAAGGCTTCGCGGGTGGCGGCGAACAGGCGCGCCACATCGTCGGGCTGGGCGATGTCGCCCTGCACGGCGATGGCGCGTCCGCCGGCGCTGCGGATGTCGTCGACGGTGGCTTGGGCGTCGGCGGCGTTGCCGGCGTAGTTGACGGCGACGGCGAAACCGTCGGCGGCCAGGCGGCGGGCGATGGCCTGGCCGATGCCGCGCGAGCCGCCGGGGACGAGAGCGGCGCGGGCGGGGGTGGCTTGGGTGACGGTCATGTCGGGCTCCGTTGGGTGCGCCGGGGTGGCGCGGGCTACGGAGCGCATTCTTCCGATTGGCTGTGGTTGAATAAATGCTCTGGAATTGACTTTTCTATTCAAAAAAGATCAACAATGGCGGCATGGACCGCTTCGATTCGCTGCAGCTGTTCGTCCGCATCGTCGAGCTGGGCAGCTTCACCCGCGCTGCCGGCCTGCTGGACATCCCGCGGGCCACCGCCACCCACGCCATGAAGGCGCTGGAAGCGCGGCTGGGCACGCGCCTGCTGGAGCGCACCACGCGCCAGGTGCGGCCCACGCTGGACGGGCAGGCGTTCTATGAGCGCTGCGTGCAATTGCTGGCCGAACTGGACGACGCCGAGTCCTCGCTGCGCACCGTGGCGGCCCACCCGCGCGGCACCCTGCGCGTGGACCTGCACGGCACTCACGCCACCCGCATCGTCTTGCCGCGTATCGACGAGTTCCATATGCGCTACCCGCAGATCGAGCTGGTGGTGAGCAGCGGCGACCGCCTGGTCGACCTGGTGCGCGAGGGCATCGACTGCGTGGTGCGGGTGGGCACGCCGCAGGACTCGTCGCTGGTGGCGCGCCGGCTGGCGGTGATGCCCGAGGCCATCGTCGCCAGCCCCGCCTACCTGAGCGCCCACGGCACGCCGCGGCACCCGGACGAATTGCCCTCGCACCAGGCGGTGGGCTTCTTCGCCAGCAGCCACGACCGCCGCTACCCGTTCGAGTTGATCGTGGACGGCAAGCCTTGCGAGTACACGCCCCACAGCTGGATCGCGGTGAACGACGCCGAGGCCTATGTGGCCTGCGCGCTGCGCGGCTGCGGGCTGATCCAGCTGCCGCGCTACCACATCGAAGAGGCGCTACGCGACGGCACGCTGGTCGAGGTGCTGGCCGACTGGCGCAGCAGCGGCCTGACCGTGTCGGCCATGTACCCGCAGCACCGGCAGCTGTCGCCGCGGGTGCGGGTGTTCATCGATTGGGTGGCGGCTTTGTACGAGCAGCGGTTCGGCCGCGCGGAGTGAGCGCGCTCGCGTGCGCGGCCGGGGCGGCCGTCGTCGTCAGGCGGGCATGCCCGCGCCGATCAGCGCCTGCAGGGCCACGCCCATGCTGATCGACAGCAGCCACAGCGCCAGCCCTTCGAAGAGCCTCTCCATCCGCTTGGCGCCCTTGTCGGTGTAGCCGAGCTTCTCGTTCCGGCGCAGCAGCTCATGCGCATGCCGGATCCGGTCCATCAGCGAGAACTGCACGAAGAACGCCAGCAGCGCCGACAGGAACATGCCGCTGGCCGCGATCATGACCTTGACGAAGAACTTCTTGTCGCCGTCGACGAACTGGACCAGGGCGATGAGGCCGGCGGCGGCGGTCATGGCGATGGTGCCCAGTTGCTTGAGGTAGTCGAAGGAGAGGGTGACGGCGGTGTCTAGGGTGACGTGCTGCACTGGTTCCTGCGGCGCTGATTCCATGGAGCACTCCGGGTTAGTACGGCTCGGGCCAGGTCGGCCCGGGGGGTTCGGACAGCGAAGACGCGGCATCTCAATGCGTCGGATTCGGGGGTTCCATGGCATACGCCGGCAGCGCGATCTCATCGTTGAGATAGCGCCCCATCAGCAACCGGGGGCACACGGGCAGCCGCATCAGCACGGTGGCCAGATCGCGGGCGCGCACGCCCAGGCCGGTGGCCGGCACGAACGAGGGCACCATCTTTTCGGCGGCCTGCTGCTTGCGGGCGACGAAGGGTTTGAGACGCGCTTCGTAGCGGCTGAGCGCGCGTTCCAGGTCGTTGGGGTGTTCGTGCAGTTCTCCGGCCAGCACGTAGGCCTGCGCCATCGCGAAGCCGGCGCCGGAGCCGGCGATCAAGGACGGGCAGGCGGCGGCGTCGCCGACCAGGGCGACGCGACCGCGGTTCCAGGCGTCCATGCGGATCTGGCTGACGCGGTCGAAGTAGACGCTGCCGGTGTCGGCCAGGCCGGACAGGATGGCCGGGCATTCCCAGCCCACGTCCGCGTACACCTGCTTCAAGGCGGCCTTGCGTTCGGCGTCGTTGGTGGGGACCACGCCGGCCAGGTACTCGTCGCGGAACAGCAGGAAGAACAGCATTTTGTCGCCGCGTACCGGGAAGCGGGCGATGTACCGGCCCGGGGCGGAGTGGGCGACATAGACGCCGTCTTCGCGTGGGCGGTAGCCGGCCACTTCGAACGCGGCGACATGGCAGCCCATCGGGTATTCGTAGCGCGCGTCTTGGCCGAAGGCCAGTTGGCGGATGCGCGAGTGCAGGCCGTCGGCGCCGACGACCAGGTCGGCCTGGAGCGGCGGGCCGCGGTCGAAACCGACGTGGACGTGCGGGCCGTCTGGTTCGATGGAGGCGATGCTGTCGCCGTAGTGGGTGTGTACGCGGCCGTCCAGCAGGCCGTGGATGGCCGCGGCGATGTCCGAGCGCGCCAGGGTGGCGATGCGGCCGCGCGTGAGCTGCAACAGCACCTGCGGCGGGTAGCCGCCGCTGGTGCGGCCGTGCCGGTCCACCATGCGCAGGTGCTCGGAGTGGTACTGCAGTTGCTGCAGCCGGGGCAGCAGCCCCATCTTTTCGGCGGCGTCGTAACCCACGCCCCACAGGTTCAATACGTAGCCGCCGGTGCGCGGCGCCGGGGCCTGCTCGATCAGGTGTACGTCGTGGCCCTGTTTGCCCAGCCAGTAGGCCAGGGCGGTGCCGGCGATGCCGGCGCCGTTGATGACTACTTTCATGGTCCCCTGTCGCCGATCGAGCGCGCTCGATGGGACGGCACTCTAGCAGTCCTGAGGCGGGCGCGAGCTTGCAGCGCGATGCCCGGTCGCTTCGCGGGTTTAGCGTGGCTGACTTCCGCAGATCGCTACGGCGCGCCGGCCGACTGCGGCACCATCCGCAGCTTGCCGGTGTCGTAGCCCAGCTCGCGGATGCGGCGCAGGGCCGCATCCAGCTCCGCCTGCGGCAGGCGCGGGGTGCGGGCCATGAGCCAGACGTAGTCGCGTTTGCTGCGGCCGACGATGGTGCGCGAGTAGTCGGGGGCCAGGTCGACGATCACGTATTCGGCCTGGATCGGCCAGACGAATTGCATGCCCCACACGGCGTTGCCGGTGCCGGGCACCACGGTGCCCACGGGTTCCATGGTCTCCAGCGGGGCGTCGAAGCCGCCCTTGCGGTAGCGGAAGGTGGTGCGGATGCGGCCGTCGGCGTCCAGGCGGTAGGACTCCACGGCGTCGTAGGCCTCGCGTTCCGGGCGCGAGGGGATGTGGGCGATGACGTACCAGTCGCCCATGAAACGCGGCAGGTCGACGTGGGACACGGGCGGGATGGTCGGGCGGCCGGTGGCGCAGGCGGTTACGGCGGCGACCAGGGCGGCGATCAGACCGAGGCGGGCGATCATGCGGCGGCCTCCTTGACGAAGCGGTAGTGGGCCACCATCCATTCGCGTCCTTGGCGGTAGCCGAACAGTTCGGCGCAGGCCATCCAGAACATGCGCCAGCGTTGGAACCACAGCGGCGCGGCGGCGCCGTAGACGGGTTGCAGCAGAGCCATGACCGCGCCGCGTTGCGCGTCCTGGTTGGCCAGCCAATGGTCGGCGGTGCGCTGGTAGTGGCGGCCGTCCAGCAGCCACTGCCGGTCGATGCGCAGGTGGTCCTGGAACCACAGCAGGGTATCGGCCGCGGGCATCAGGCCGCCGGTGAAGAAGTGGCGGCCCATCCAGTTGTCGTCGCCCTCGGTCTGGAACGGGTAGAGCAGGTTGCGGTGGCAGAAGAGATGCACGAACAGGCGGCCGTCGAGGCGCAGCCAGCCGGCGATGCGCTGCATCAACGCGGCGTAGTTGCGCATGTGCTCGAACATTTCCACCGACACGCAGCGGTCGAAGGCGGCAGGCGGCAGGTCCAGGCGGTTGACGTCGCAGGTGACCACGCGCACGTGGCCGTAGCCGTGCTCGCGGCAGCGCGCTTCGATGTACTGGCGTTGTCCGGCGGAGTTGGACACGGCGGTGATGCGGGCGTTGGGGTAGCGCTGGGCCATCCACAGGGTGAGCGAGCCCCAGCCGCAGCCCAGTTCCAGGATGTCCTGACCGTCGGCCAGCTGCGCGCGTTCGCCGTACAGCGCGAGCATCGCCGTTTCGGCCTGGGCCAGGGTCTCGTCGCCGTTGGGGTAGTAGCAGGCGGAGTATTTGAGTTGCGGGCCCAGGCAGTGCTGGAAGAAGCCCGGCGGCAGTTCGTAATGCTGGCGGTTGGCGGCGTCTACATGCACGGCCACGGGGCTACGGCGCAGTTCCTGGATCAGGGCGACGGCGCGCGCGGTGGCGGCGGCAGGATCGTCGGCGTTTTCCTCGCGCAGGCGCTGGGCGCACAGGCGGCGGATGCCGTGGCGCAGTACGGCGTCGGGCAGCAGGCCGCGCTCGGCCAGGCCCAGCAGGCCGGGCGCGGCCCGCTCGTCGGTGGCGCCGGCGATGTCGGCGGTGGCGTTCATGGGCGCTCCTTGGGGAACCAGGGGAACAGCATCGGCGTGGTGCGCTGGTAGCGCGCGTAGTCTTCGCCGCGCGTGCGCAGCGCCTGCGCTTCGGTGAAGGGAATGCCGCTGAGCCAGCGCAGGAACGCGTACATCAGCACCGGCCCGGTCCAGGCCAGCGCGGCGATCGGCGCGCCCACGGCGAGCAGTACGTAGGCGAACCAGTGCAGCCATTCGAAGAAGTAGTTGGGATGGCGCGACCAGCGCCACAGGCCCTGGCGGCAGGTCTTGCCGCGATGGCCAGGATCGGCGCGGAAGCGCGCCAGTTGCCGGTCGGCGACGGTCTCGCCGGTCACGCTGCCCAGCCACACGGCCACGCCGGCGGCGAGCCAGCCGTTCCAACCCGCTTGCGGGTTGGCGGCCACGGCCAGGAACGGCAGCGCGAACAGCGCGACCAGCAACGCCTGGAACTGGAACATCGCCGCCCATTTCAACGGCGCCGCGCCCCAGCGCCGGCGCAGTTGCGCGTAGCGGCCGTCCTCGGCTTCGCCGCGCACGCGGTGCAGCAGGTGCAGGCCCAGGCGCAGACCCCAGGCGCCGCCCAGCACCCCGAGCAGCAGGCGCGGCAGCGGCGCGCCGCCGCCGGTGACGGCGGCCAGCACGGCCGCGCCGCCCAGGCCGAAGGACCACACCACATCGACGAGGCCGGCGTTGGCGGTGCGCTGCTGCCGCGCCCAGGCGATGGCTTGTGCGATCGCGGCCAGCGCCCAGATCAGCAGGGCTTGGTGGACGGGAGTCATGAGCGGGTACTGTGCGTGGCGGCGCCGGGCCAGGGCGTGACGGCGATGCGCAACAGCACCGGCAGCGCGCAGGCCCAGGCGGCGGCGAGCACGGCCAACGCGGGCCAGGCGGGATCGGGAAAATCCACCGCGCCGAAGCCGCGAGCGGCGCCCAGGTAGGCCAGCGGCCCGCCCACGCCGGCGAACGCGGTCGCTGACCACGGCCGCCGCGCGAACCAGGCCAGCGAGTGATTCAAGGTCAAAGCGAACGCGCCCCACAACAGCACGATCCACGGCGGCGCCGGCAGAGCGGGCGCAGGCGAGGCGTACCGCAGCAATCCGCTGGCCGCGCAGGCGCCGTCCACGATCAGGCCGCAGGCCAACGCGGCCAACAGCACGCGGGTGTCGGCCGCGCGCTGGCGCGAGGCGCGCCATTGCCAGGCGATGAAGCCCACGCAGGCGAGCATGCCCAGCCAGGCCTGGCCGCGTGCGGCGCTGCAGACGGCGGCCAGCCACGCGGCCTGATAGCCCAGCGCATTGGCCCAGAACGCCATCTCAAGCCTCCACCAGCCCGGGCAGATAAGAGCCGCCGCGGTAGCCGGGCTTGGCCAGCAGCAGGTGGGCCACGCCGATGGAGCGCTCCAGGAAGCCGCCTTCGCAGTAGGCCAGGTAGAACTCCCACATGCGCGCGAAGCGCTCGTCGAAGCCTTGCGCGCGCACCAGCTCGCGCTGGGCCAGGAAGCGCTGCCGCCACGCGTGCAGCGTGCGCGCGTAGGACGGACCGAAGTCTTCCAGATGCACCAGGGCCAGGTCGCAGCTGCGGGTCTTGGCCGCCAGCAGGGCGGCGATGGACGGAATGAACGAGCCGGGGAAGATGTGGCGCTTGATGAAGTCCACCGAGCGCACGGCTTGTTCGTAACGATGGTCTTCGATGGTGATGGCCTGGATCAGGGCCAGGCCGTCGGGCTTGAGCAGGCGGCCCAGCATGGCGAAGTAGGTGGGCAGGTAGTGCGGGCCGATGGCCTCGACCATCTCGATCGACACCAGCTTGTCGTATTGCCCCTGCAGGTCGCGATAGTCCGACAGCAGCACGGTCACCCGGTCCTGCAGGCCGGCCTCGGCCACGCGCTGGCGGGCCAGGGCGTGCTGTTCGTGCGAGATAGTGGTGGTGGTGACGCGGCAGCCGTGCGCGCGCGCGGCGTGCACGGCGAAGCCGCCCCAGCCGCTGCCGATCTCGATCACGTGATCCTCGGGCGTCAGCCGCAGCTTTTCGCAGATGCGCGCCAGCTTGCGCGCCGACGCCGTTTCCAGGGTGTCGTCGTCGCCGGCGTACAGGGCCGAGGAGTACATCAGATCCTCGGACAGGAACAGGCGGAAGAACGGATTGCCCAGGTCGTAGTGCGCGGCGATGTTGCGGCGCGCGCCCAGCCGCGTGTTGCGGCGCAGGGCGTGCGCGGCGCGCAGGGCCCACCCGCCCAACCGCGCGGGGCCGCGTTCCATCGCGTCGAGCAGGTCGCGGTTGCGCACCAGCAAACGCACCAGGCCGACCAGGTCGCTGCAGTCCCAGGCGCCGTCCATGTAAGCCTCGGCGGCGCCGACGCTGCCCTGACCGGCCAGCGCGCGGTAGAAGCCGCTGTGATGCACGCTCAGGCGCAGCGGTGGAGCGGCGCCGGTGGTTTGGCCGAACTGGGCGACGCCCAGCGGATCGGTCAGTTCCACCGCGCCGCCCTGCAGGGCATCGAGCTGGGCCAGCAGCCGCGTGCGCAGGCAGCGGTCCAGCGTGCCGAAGGCCGCGGCGGGGTTGGGGCGTACGGCGCTGTTCATGCCTGCGTCTCCAGCGTGGCAGGGTGGTCGTGGACGGGGGTGCGCTTGAGCCACAGGCGCAGCGCCTGCCAGTGGATGGCGCCGATCACCTGCGCGGTCATCAGCGGGTAGCGCCACAGCACGCGCGCCAGATGGGCGCCGGTGAGCGCGCGACGGCGCAGCGATAGGCTGGCGTCGAACTCGCGCCGGTCTTCGCCGTACACGTCCATGTGCACGCGCAGGTCGTCGCCGGGCGCGGTGAACGACCAGGCGTAGCGGCGGTCCATGGGCAGGAAGGGCGAGACGTGGAAGGTCTTGTCGAAGCGCCAGCGCAGGGCGCGGCCGCGCGCTTGCGCGGTGCCGACGGGCAGCACGTAGGCGTGCCGCTCGTTCCACGGCGTGTTGGTGATTTCCGCAACGATCGCCTGCAGCCGGCCGTCGTCGCCATGGCAGTAGTAGAACGCGACCGGGTTGAAGCTGTAGCCGGCGTAGCGCAGATGCGCGAGCAAGCGCACCGGCCCGAGGGGACGCACGCCGGTGGCGGCCTGCACGCGGTCGCGCACGGCCTCGGCCAGCGGCTGCGACGGGTCGCCCAGGAAATCCCGGCGATGAAACGCGGCCAGATTGCGCCGGTGCGCGGACCACAGCCAGCGCTCGCGGAAAATAAGATCGACTTCGTCCAGGTCCAGGTACAGCAGGGCCAGGCCGTATTCGAACGCGTGCGGCCGCGGCGCGTGGCGGCGATGGTGCACGCGGCCTTCGTAGATGGCGCTGGCCCACGCGCTCATGCGGCCGCCTGCCATGCGCGCGCGTCGTGGCCGTTGCGCGTGCCCGCCTGCGACCAGGGCGCGCCCAGGGCCTGCGCGACTTCCACGCCGCTGCGGATGCCGTCTTCGTGGAAGCCCCAGCCCCAGTAAGCGCCGGCGTACCAGGTGCGGCGCAGGCCCTGGATCTGCGGCTTGCGCGCCTGCGCGGCCACGGCCGCGGGCGTGTAGACCGGATGGTGGTAGCGGCGCCGGACCAGGATGCGCGCGGGGTCGATGTCCTGGCTGCGGTTGAGCGAGACCACCAGCGGTGTGGCCACCGGCAGGCCTTGCAGCAGGTTCATGCAGTAGCTGACGGTGCAGACCCCGGCCGGATCGGCGGGCAGGTAGGCGTTCCAGGCGGCCCAGGCCTTGCGCCGGCGCGGCAGCAGCGTCGCGTCGGTATGCAGCACGGTGTCGTTGGCCTGGTAGGCGATCGCGCCCAGCACGGCGCGTTCGGCGGCGTCGGCGTCTTCCAGCAAGGCCAGCGACTGGTCGCTGTGGCCGGCCAGCACGACCTGGTCGTAGCGCTCGCAGCCGTGGTCGCAGCGCAGGGTCACGCCGTGCTCGTCGCGCGCCACCCCGCGCACGGGCGTGCCCAGGCGCACTTGCACGTTCCAGCGCGCGGCCATGGCGTCGATGTAGCGGCGCGAGCCGCCGCGCACCACCCGCCACGGCGGCCGGCCGCTGAGCTGCAGCATGTGGTGGTTGGCCATGAACCGCACCAGGTACTGCGCCGGAAACGCGAGGATGCCGCTGGCCGGCGACGACCACAGCGCGCTGGCCATGGGCACCAGATGTTGGTGCACGAACGCCTCGCCGTAGCCGTGGGACCGCATGTAGTCGCCCAGCGTGGGGCCGGGGCCGGGCAGGTCCAGCAGCGCCGGCGCGGCGCGGTAGAAGCGCGCCAGATCGCGCAGCATGCCCCAGAAGCGCGGCGAGCACAGGTTGCGGCGCTGGCAGAACAGCGTGTCCAGGGAGGTGGCGTTGTACTCCAGCCCGCTGCGCGCGTCCTGTACCGAGAAGCTCATGACGGTGGGCTGCGAGGCCACGCCCAGTTCGTCCAGCAGGCGCGTGAGCAAGGGGTAGTGGATCGGGTTGTGGACGATGAAGCCGGTGTCCACGTCCACGACGCGGTTGTCGATGCCGATGCGGTGGGTGTCGGTGTGGCCGCCCAGGCGGTCCTGCGCCTCGTACAGCACGACCTCGTGCCGGCGCGACAGCAGCCAGGCCGCGGAAAGACCGCTGATGCCGCTGCCGACCACGGCGATGCGCATGTCAGCCCCCCGCCCGGGCCAGCACCGCGGCCGGCACCGGCTTGAGATCGCGCACCAGCCCGAGGGCCTGCAGCAGACGCAGCCCGTACCAAGTGATGTCGATTTCCCACCAGCGGAAGCCCTGGCGCGCGCTGCCGGGAAAATAGTGGTGGTTGTTGTGCCAGCCTTCGCCGAAGGTCAGCAGGGCCAACCAAAGATTGTTGCGGCTGTCGTCGCGGGTGTCGTAGCGGCGGCGGCCCCAGCGGTGCGCCAGCGAGTTGATGGTGACGGTGGCGTGGAACAGCGCCACGGTGGAGACGAAGAAGCCCCACACCAGCAATTGCGGGCCGTCGGTGCCCAGGCCCGGCGCCCAGCGCTCGAGCGCGGCGCCGAGGCCGTACAGCGCCGCCGCCAGCGCCAGCGGCACCACGGTGTCGTAGCGGTCCAGCCAGCGCAGCTCGGGGAAGCGCAGCCAGTCGCGGATGCGCGCGGGGTCGGTGCGGAAGCCGGCGCGGGTGAGGAACCAGCCCACGTGGCTGCGCCAGAAGCCCTTGCGCGGGGTGTGCGGGTCGGCGGGGGTGTCGGCGTGGGCATGGTGGTGGCGGTGATGCGCGGCCCACCACAGCGGACCGCGCTGCACCGAGGCGGCGCCGAGCATGGCGAATAAAAATTGCACCGGTCGCGAGGTGCGAAAGGTCCGGTGCGAAAAATAGCGGTGGTAGAAGCCGGTGAGCGCGAACATACGCACGGCGTACAAGGCCACGGCTATCCCCACGGCCGTGGCCGACGCACCGACCCAGAACACCGCTATGCAGGCCAGGTGCATGGCCAGAAACGGCAGCGCGCGCAGCCAGTCGACGCGGTCGTCCAGCGCGGGATCGCCCTCGCGTTCGGCGGCGGCGGTGTCGAACCAGCGAACGAAGGTGGTCCAGCGCCCGCGTGGGGCTGGGCTGGCCGGAGAGGGTGGGCTGGCCGACATCGCACGCTCCTGTGTATAGGAGCGCTTACGCACGACGGCGGAGTTCGGATGCAGGCGGCGCTCAGAACGGGCAGCGGCCGTCCAAGGGCAGGCGGCGCGCGGCCTCGACGTCGGCCGCATCGGCGTCGGCGGCGGCCGCGGCGAAGGCGATGCGCACCTGCGGGTAGCGGCCGCGCGCGTCGCGCAGGTTGCCGGTGCCGTCGAACTGCAGCAGGCGCCGGTCCTGGCGCGCGTAGATCAGCTGCACGTCCGGGACCGCGAAGCCGAACCAGGCGTCCAGGCGCATGCGCAAGCGCTCGGCGCGGATGCCGTTCCAGTCGATGCTGTCGATGCGTTGCACACGCACCGGGAAGTAGCGCTGCCGGCTGGGCAGCAGGAATTGCAGGCGCACGGCGCGCCCGGCCAGCAGGTCGGACCAGTGCGCGCGCACCGCCGCGTCGAAGCCGGCGTCGATCACCGCGCCGGCCGGCGCGGGCAGCGGGCGCTCGCGCCGATGTCCGTCCTCGCGCACGTACACGATCGGCGCGCGGCCACCGCGCGCGCCTTCGGCGTAACCGTCGCGTCCGTCTTCCAGGGTGAAGTCGGGCGCCATGCCGGCGCCGAGCACCTGCTTGCGCGCGAAGGCGCGCCCATCCGGGCAGCGGTACAGCACCCAGCGCTGCGGCGAGTCGCCCGGCAGCACCCAGTGGGTTTCGCGGTACAACAGCCGCGCGCTGCCGGCGGCGCGCACCTCGGCGGCCTCGCGCCGCACCGGCGCGGCCGCGTGCGCGCCGGGCCAGCTCAGGGCGCACAGCACTGCGGCGCCGATCGCGGCGGTACGGGCCATCGTGGTGTTCTCCTGCAGGGACGAGCGTGCTTACGCTCGCGCAGGGCGCGCGGATGCAGCGCGGGTCAGATCCCGAACACGGGCTGCAGCTTGCGCGCCAGCCAGCTCTGGAAGCGCAGCGGCGCGTCCAGCGCGGCCACGCAGATGCACGGCACGCCGGCCGCGGTGGTGGGCTGGTGCTCGACCTGCGCGTCCAGATCGGCGACGTCGCCGACGGCGAAATGGCCCAGGGCGTCGTCGTAGGCGCCGTGCAGGATCTGGGTGAGTTCGCTGCCCTGGTGGCTGTGCACGGGCATGCGCCGGCCCGGGCCGATCTTCAGCATCAGCAAGGTGCCGCCGGTGGGGCCGGCGACGCGGATGTAGCGCATGCCCGGCCCCATCCAGCGCCATTTCAGCGCGCGCAGGGAGCTGCCGAAATACGGGTGCAGCGGCGCCGGCAGGCGGTCGGGATCGGGCGGGAGCGGCGCCGGTGCGTCCGGTAGGTCCGGGATGGGCGCGTCCAACAGGTCCAGCATCGCGCTGCGCAGGTGTTGCTGGCGCTCGCCGTTGGCGTGCGCGGGCTGCTGCTGCTCCATCAAGGTTCCGCCGATGCGCTCGGCCCGGGCCAGTTCGCGCCGGCAATGCGCGCAGCCGTCCAGGTGGGTGGCGGCGATCGCCGACAGCTCCGGCGACAGCGCGCCGGAGGCGTAGCTGATCAGGGTCGCCGGATCGAGGTGGTGGCGCGGCTGGGCGCTCATGGCGCGGCCCCTAGTTGGCCCTGCAGGCGCAGGAATGCGCGGCGCAGATGCGATTTCACGGTGCCCAGGGGAAGGCCGAGTTCGGCGGCGATCTCCTGGTGGGTCTTGGCTTCGAAGTACGACATGCGGATCAATCGGGCCTGGACGGGCGACAGGTCGTCTATGCGGCGTTGCAGCTGCACCTGGTCGGCGTAGTCCTCCGCGGTGCAGGCGCTGCCGTCCGGCGCGGCGTCCAGCGCGTCCTGCGCTGCCGGCGCGCGGCCGGCGTCGCGGCGCAGCTGGTCGATCTGCAGGTTGCGGGCGATGCGGAACAGCCAGGTGCTGACCGCGCTGCGCGCCGGGTCGTAATGGGCGGCGCGCTGCCACAGCCGCAGCAGCGATTCCTGCGCCAGGTCTTCGGCCGTGGACGCGGGCGCGCCGATGCCGCGCAGGTACAGGCACAGGCGCGGCATGAAATGGTCGTAGATCCGCATGAAGCTGTCGCGATCGCGCCGCTGCGCCACCGCCGCCATTTCGCCGGACCAGTCCTTGGCCTCGCACGCGTCGGTGACGGGCGCGGACATGCGTCTAGCCGCCTCGAAAGGCGAAGGCGATTCGCTGGGCGAGAGTATGGGCATGGCGCACGCGCATAAGGGTACCAGCGCTGTACGCGCCGGGCGGCGGTTTGGATGCACCCGCCCCGCCGCCGGGGCCGGGATGCGGTAGCGGCGCGCCCCGCCGCCCCTGCGGGGCGTCACGGGCCGCCGGCAGGGCAATGCGGTGCGCGCCGCCGCGCAGAAACTCAGGCGGGCATGGGCAGGGCCGCGTCGGCCTGCGCGATTTCGCGCAGCCCGCGCGGCACCGCGAACTCCGGGTCCATGTTCAACACGACCACGCGCGAGCCGTTGAGCTGCACGCCCAGCTGCGGCGTCGCGCCCAGCGCATGGGCGATGTCGTCCAGCGGCGTCGGCGGCGGGGCGCCGCGGCGGTCCTTGCCGGCGAAGCGCCAGCGGTTGTACTCGGCCCAGGCGATCAGCAGCAGGGCGGCGCACAGGGCCAGGCTGGGCAGGGCGATCAGCAGGAAGGGTTCGACGCGGTGCTGGCGCAGGTAGAGTTCGAAGTAGGCGTTGCGGATGCCCAGCAGCCACAGAATCATGGTGATGGCGGGCGTCCACAGGTACACGTACACGCCCCAGAAGGCGGCGGTGACGAAGCCCCAGGCGGTGCGGCGCAGGCGCGGCTGGGCGCGCGGGCGCTGGATCAGGCGCGAATCGTGCTTGGCTTCGGTCTGGCGCTTGGCGTTGGAGCGCGCGGTGGTCTTGTCGGCCGACTGGCCGGATGCGGGCGTGTTCATCGGATTCCCCTGTCAGGACTGACCCAGGTGGCGCGGGTGTTGCGGCGCTTGAGCAGGGCCTTGGGTACGGCGGTCATGGTGGTGGCGAAGCTCAACAGCCAGTAGGCCATCGGGTACCAGATCATCCAGTAGTAGTTGCGGCCCACGCCGGTTTCGTAGCGGCGGTCGATGATGATGCTGGCGGCGAACTGCAGCAGGCAGACCATCGCCAGGATCATGCCGTGCCAGGTGGGCAGCAGGCTGTTGACGCGCAGTTCGGTGGGCAGCGGGACGATCAGGCCGACCACGTACAGCAGCATGATCAGGGCCATGGTGTAGGCCCAGGCGACGCTGAGCAGGTACTCGGCCATGACCGCCCACATCCGGCGCTTGCGCCAGCTGAGCAGGTCGCGGCTGTGGCGCAGCAGCACTTCCACGCCGCCCTGGGCCCAGCGCAGGCGCTGGCGCCACAGGCCCTTGAGGGTTTCGGGCATGAGGATGAAGCACAGCGCGTTGGGTTCGTAGCGGATGTCCCAGTGGTCCAGCTGCAGGCGCCAGCTGATGTCGATGTCCTCGGTGACCATGTTGTCGGACCAGTAGCCGATCCGGTGCAGGGCGGTGCGGCGGAAGGCGCAGATCACGCCGGACACGGTGAACAGGCGGCCGTACACGCGCTGGGCGCGCTTGATCATGCCGATGATCGAGGAGAACTCGCCCACCTGCAGGCGGCCGAGCAGGGTGGAGCGGTTGCGGATGCGCGGGTTGCCGGTGACCGCGCCCACGCGCTGGCCCGAGCACAGGTGCCAGACCATCCAGTGGGTGGCGTACTCGTCGAGCAGGGCGTCGCCGTCGATGCAGACCAGGTATTCCGAGCGCGCGGCCAGGGCGCCCATGCGCATGGCGTTGGCCTTGCCCAGGTTGCGGTCCAGGTGGATCACGCGCAGGCGCGGGTACTGCCGGGCCAGGGCGTTGAGCTTGTCGGCGGTGTCGTCGCGGCTGCCGTCGTTGATGGCGATGACTTCGAAGTCCGGGTAGCGCTGGGCCATGGCCGCGGCCATGGTTTCGTGGACGTTGTCGCCTTCGTTGTGGCAGGGGATGAGGATGGACACGAACGGCGCGTCGTCCAGCGGCGGCGGGTCGGTGCGCGGGCGCGCGTGGCGCTCGCGGCGCCAGTAGTAGTACAGGCCGCCGGAGATCCAGAAGAAGGACATCACGATCGGGTAGAAGAACGCGAACTCGAACAGGAGGTTGAGCAGGCTGTGCATGGCGGCGCCCTCACTGTTCCAGGTACGGGTACGAGCGCGAGGACATGGCCTCGCGCGCGTCGGCCGTGGCCGGGCGATCGGCGACGAAATCGTCGGGGTACCAGCCCAGATGGCGCACGCCCTGGGCGAGCAGGCGCCGCACCTGCGCCTTCAGGCGCTGCGCCGCAATGGGCTGGCGCGTGCGCCAGTCCACGGTCTGCAGTTCGAACAGGGTCTGGGTGAGTTGCGGGTCGTGGCGGCGCGCGGCGGCGACCAGCCTGTCGAGCCAGCGCTCGGGGTCGCGGCTGCCTTCCATCCACGGCATGGCCATCAGCGCGGTGTAGTCGTAGGCGCGGTTGAACGCGTCCAGGCGCTGGGCGAACCAGGCTTCGCTCTGCGGCTCCAGCACCGGACGCGCGTACAGATTGCGCACGGTCTTGAGCTTGGGCCGCCAGCGTTCGGCGGCGCGCTTGAGTTCCAGGGTGAAGCCGATCAGTTCCTGGGTGCGGGCCTGGCTGTCGCCGGCCGCGCTGTCCTGGAGTTCGGTGTCGCGCAGGTAGGCGTCGTCGTGGAACAGCAGGCCTTCCAGGTAGGAGCCGGCGGCCAGGTCTTCGTAGATGCCGGCGACCAGGCGGCGGACCTCGGGTTGGGTGTAGTCCAGGCGGTAGACCTCGTCGGCGCGCGCGCCGGGAATGGCCAGGGCGGCGCGCTGGGCGGGATCGGGCAGTTCATAGCCCAGCACCGGCAGCCAGGCGTAGACCACGGTGCCCGCGCGCGACTTGAGCTGCCAGGCCACGCGGTTGAACAGGTCGGCGCGCATGGGCAGGGCGCGGTTGGGGAAGTACAGCGCGTCGGCCGAGCCGTTGCCGTCGGGGTCGGCGAAGGCCTGCAGGAACACGTGGCTGGGGCCGATCTGCTTGACCCGTTCGATCAGCGCATCGAGGTTGCGCTCGGTCTGCTGGGGGTCGGGGTCGTAGACCGAATCCAGATCGATCTGCAGCGCGCGCATGCCGGTGCGCTCGTCGTCGTGACGCAGCTGGTAGGCCAGGTCGCCGACGGTGGGGTTGTTCATCACCAGCAGGCGCGCCAGGCCGTGCAGGTCCGAGGGCATGGGCGTGCTGCGGCCTTCCAGGTCGAAGGACACGGCCATGCCCAGCTCGTCGGCGATGGCGTTGGTGACGCTGCTGTAGGCGGCGTAGGGCCAGACGATGGCGCGCGGGGCACGGCCCAGTTCGCGCTGCAGTTCGGCCTTGCTGCGCGCCAGGTCGGCGCGGATGCGGGCGGCGTACTCGGTTTCGGTCTCGTAGCGCTTGGACGCTTCTTCGTAGCGGCGGGTGACCGCGGCCGGGGTGACGTTGCCCTGCGGGTTGGAGGTGACGCCGTGGTGCAGGTCGTGGCTGTGGCTGGCCACTTCGATCAGGCCGCTGGCCTGCATTTCGCGCAGCTGCGACCAGGTGACGAAGTCGTCGCCGGTGAACGGGCGCGGGCCGTAGTCGACGGTTTCGCCGGCGGGCAGGTCGACCCAGTGGGTGACCACCGCGGCCAGGGCCGGATAGTCGTAGGCGCGCAGCAGCGGGAAGGCGCGGGTGTAGAGGCTGCGCAGGCCGTCGTCGAAGGTGATCAGCACCGGCTTGGACGGCAGCGCGGCGCGGCCGTGCGCGGCTTCGATCACCTGCGACAGCGACACCGGGTGGTAGCCGTGGCCGGACAGCCAGTCCAGGTGGGCGGCGAAGTTCTGCGTGCTCACGGCGTAGGCGTCGGCGTCGCCCTTGCGCGCTACGTCGTCGCGCACGTCGTGGTAGCTCAGCACCAACAGCGGTTCGGCGGCGCGCGCGGCAGCCGGCAGCAGCAGGCAGAACACCAGGAAGGTGGCCAGCAGCAGCCAGGGCATCGGGCGCGAGGGGCGGTGGTGGCGGTGGCTCATGTCATTCTCCCCAGCGCAGTTCGGCGTCGAAGCCCAGGCGGTCTTCGCGGCGGCCGTCGTAGACGGGGCGCGACCAGCTCAGGCCGTAGCTGAGCACGCGGCCCAGCGCGAACTGCCATTCGTGTTCGTAACGCAGCGACGGCACCCAGGCCGTGCCGTAGTCCTGCTGCCAGTACGGGCCCACCGTGGCGGTGAGGCGTTGGCGGAAGTGGCGGTCGTAGCGGCGCCAGGTCAGACGATCCAGGCGCAGGCCGAATTCGGCCGAGGCGTCGCGCGACGGATTGAAGTAGGGCGCGTCGTCGCGGCTGCCGCGGCCGGCGCCGGCACGGGCCAGGCCGTCGATGAGCAGGTGCGGGCGGCTGAGCAGGCGCTGGTCCAGCGAGGCGCTGAACTGGTCGCGGCGGTTGCCGTCGTCGTAGCGCCAGTGCTGCAAAGTCGCGCCCACGGCGGTGCGTTCGCTGGGGCGGTAGTCGGCGCCCACTTCGATCAGGTCGGCGGTGATGCCCGCGGCGCGCGCCTGCAGCGAGGCGCCGGCGTCGTTGCGCGCGGCGCGGGCACGCAGCGCGTACCGGTCGTCGATGCGCCAGTCGGCGCCCACGCCGAAGGCGGTGCCGCCCAGGCCGTCGCGGTCGCGGCCGACGTAGGCGTTGGCGCTGAGGCGGCCGTAGGCGTAGCTCACGCCGGCTTCGTTGCGCTGCGCGCGGCTGCGGTCGCCCTGGAAGTCCGCCCAGCGCTCGCCGCTGCGCGCGAAGATCCGCCAGCGGTCGTCCATCAGCGGGGTCGCCACTTCCAGGCCGTACTCGCGGTCGCGGTTGCCCAGCGGCGAGGCGCTGGCGCCGCCGCCGTCGTCGCGGTTGCGGCCGCCGCTCACGAACGCGCGCGCCTGCCAGCCGCGGCGCATGGCCCAGGTGCGCTCCATGGTGCGCACGTGCGGTTCGTTCGGGTAGCGCGCCAGCAGTTCGTCGTGGATCGGGCGCGCCTGGTCGTAGCGCTGCAGCAGCGACAGGGTTTCGACCTGGCCGATGCGCGCCTCGACATTGCGCTCGTCCAGGGTGGCGGCGATGCGGTAGCGCTCCAGCGCGCGTTCGGTCCAGCCACGCAACTGGTACACCGAACCCAGGTTGGCCTGCAGGTCGGCGTTGTTGGGGCCGATGGCGGCCAGCGGTTCCAGCATGGCCTGGGCGCCGGGCAGGTCTTCGCCGAAGGCGCGGGCCAGGGCGTAGTTGGTTTCGGCGTCGTAGCGCGGCCAGTTCTCGTGGCCGCGGCGCGCACCGGGCGCGCGCGGCCAGGTGGGGCGCGATTCCATCAGCGAGCGCAGCAGCGGCAGCGCCCGGTCGAAGCGTTCGCGTTCGAGTTCGGCGTAGGCCAGCTGGATCGGCAGGTCGGGATCGTCCGGGTCGGCCTGCACCGCGCGCTGCAGCGCGGCGGCGGCTTCGTCGGGGCGGCGCAGGGCCAGCAGCGAGTCGCCGACCGCGCCCAGGGCGTAGCCGGGCACGGGCGTGCCGCCGGTTTCCAGGCGCCGGTATTCGGATGCAACCTCGGCGTGGCGGCCCAGGCGGTTGAGCACGATCAGGCGGTCGTAGGCCAGGCTGGCCGGTTCGGCCTGGCCGTTGCGGGCGAGCTGGGCGCGGTAGGCGTCGATGGCGGCGTCGGCGGCGCGCGCTTCTTCCTGGCGCGTGGCCTCGTCCACCGCGTAGAGCTTGCTCCAGACGATGCGGCGGGCGAGGCCGGCGGCGTCGAGCACGGCGGCTTCTTCGGCGCTGAACAACTGCGGGCGGGCCAGGTAGAGCTGGCGCGCGCGGTCGCGGCTGCCGATGTCGGCCAGGGTCAGCACGCGCAGGCGGTAGAGGCGGTCGTCCTGGGGGTGGGCAGCCAATTGTTGTTCGATCGCGGCCAGCGCACCGAGCCAGTCGCGCTGCGTGCGCAGTTGTTCGATGCGCGGGTAGTCGGTGGCTGGGGCGGGGTGACCCTCAGCGGCAGCTACTGACGCAATGTGCAAGGTTCCGGCGGCCAGTACCCAGGCCACCGATCGCGTAAGTCGATGTAAAGACAGCATGGAAGGTCCGTATCCCGTGTGACGAGGAGGGGCGGGGCAGCCCAGCGGGGTGACTTCAAAAGTGTGAGAAAAGTCACAAAACGGGAGGACGCAATGTTTGTGCCACCAGTGCTTTCGAAAGCCCGGTGGTTCAGCTAGGGCCCGTTAAGGCCTTCTGCGGAGGGTTGCAGTCGGTTTCGGTCAGGCTCCGGGCCGCGCGGGCCGACGCCGCCCGGCCGCAGGTCCGGCCTTGGAGTACCGGCGGGCGCCGCCCAGGGGCGGGCTGCGCCCCTGGGGGCCGGCCGCGTGGAGCGGCCGGCGAGGCCGGATCAGGGGTCGGTGCGACCCAGGGCGAACTGCAGCAGCTGCGGGTCGCGGCCGATCAGCTCGATGATCGGGGCGATCACCTTGTGGCCGTTGCGGGCGTGGTTGTTGGTGAAGATCACCGTGCCGCTGCCGTCGGCCGGGTCCAGGTAGCCCAGGGTGAACTCGCCGGCGTCGCTGCCGCTGTGCACCAGGTAGGTGCGCTGGTCGTAGCGCATGACTTCCCAGCCCAGGCCGTAGCCCATCTCGGCCGGGCAGCCTTGCGCGCGCTTGCCTTCGCATTGCTGCTCGCGCGTGCTGGCCTGCACCTGCCGGCGCTGCCGCGCGAGCGCGTCGCTCACGCCCTGGTGGCGGGCGACGGCGGCCATGAAGCGCACGTAGTCGCTGGGCGTGGTGTAGAGCTCGTCGGAGGCCTGCCAGTCGCCCTTGGCGTAGAAGTCCGGGTCCAGGGTCTTGCCTTGGGCGTCGTGCGGCACGGCGATGCGGCCTTCGAACGAGGGTTCGCGCTTGTACGAGGTGTCCTGCATGCCCAGCGGCACGAACAGGCGCTCGCGCAGCAGCGCGTCGAAGGGCTGGCCGGCGCGCTTTTCGGCGTAGCGGGCCACGTATTCGTAGCCTTCGCCGGAGTAGCCGACCTTCTCGCCGGGCGCGGCGTCGAAGCGCAGCTTGCCGTCGGTCTGGTAGCGCCAGTTGGCGAAGCCGCTGCGGTGGCTCAGGGCCAGGCGCGGGGTGAGCAATTCATGGCGCGGGTCGGCGGCCACGTCGGGATCGACCCAGTCCGGGGACATCGGCCGGTCCAGGTCCAGCTTGCCCTCGCTGGCCAGGCGCAACACGATTTCGGCCGACACCGGTTTGGTCATCGAGGCGATGTTGTAGACGGTGCGCACGGTGGCCGGCTGCCCGGCGGCTTGTTCGCCGTAGGCGGCGGCGAAGACCAGGCGGCCGTGCTCCATGCGCGCGACCGACACGCTGGACACCTGCGTGCGTTGCAGCAATGCGGGGATCGCGGCGTCGAAGCGGGCCTTGAGTTCGGCGGTGCGCGTGGTGTCCGCGTCGGCGGCGAAAGCGGGCACGGCGGCCAGGGTCAGGGCGGCCGACAGGATCAGGCGGGGGCGGCGGTTGTTCATGGCACTCCTTCGCGGGCGACAGACAGTGTCCGGCCTGGCGGCCGGGCGGCGCTAGCCTAGATGCGGCAGCCATGGCGATGGTTGCAATCGCCGATCGTGGCTGCGGGTTGCGCCGAACCGGTGCGTCGCCGCGCGGGAACCGATGCCGCGCGAGGCAGAATGAGCGCCGGGCGCGCCGCTGGGCCGCGCGAGGCGAACAGGAACGAGTCATGGACAGCTACATAGAAGTGATCGGCTCCGCCGATCTGGTCGAGACCGTGGTCGAGTACGGCCTGGAGCTCAATCTGCAGGTGCGCGCGACCAAGATCGAGACGGCGCTGGCCGAGGTGGGCGAACTGCGCGCGCAATGCATCCAGCAACTGCGCGCGGGCGGCTTGCGCAGCGACGAGCTGAAAGAGGGCGGCACCGAGGTCTGGCGGCCGTGGTACCTGAAGAAGAGGCGATCGCCATCTTTTCCCGGCGCGTGCATTGCCACGTCCGCGATCATGCCGAGAGCCACGAACTCGGACTCGATGAACTCGGCCAACAGGCGGCGGCGAGCTTCGTGCGGCAATTCGTGCGGCAAGCCAATCTCAACTTCGCGACAGAGTTGCGCGTCCTTCCGCTTCTCGATTCGCTCGACGCCATTCCACAGAGAAGAGCGGTTACGCATCCAGCCAGGGGCCGATTCGGGAGCCAGAATGAATGATTCGCGCACGCCGCCCTTGCGCGTGAAGTCATGCATCTCTCCCGTGCATTCATCGACGATGCGGCAGGCAGACCGGTAGGCCGCCGCCGCAGTCGATGAGCGGCCGCTGCTACGGCCGATGATCTGCAGGGAGAGGTGGAAGATAGTCACGCGCTGCCTTTGCTCCTGCTCTTGGGTTGCCATTGCTTCTTCCGCCGGCAGGCCGCACACGTTCCGCGCAGCGGAATGTATAAGTGCGCCCTTGCTGCGCTTCGGGAGCCAAGCAAGAGCCTTCGCCGACAGTTCCAATACTGCCGCAACCCCAATATCACTTTGTGTAACCATGACTTCATAGTCGTTGAACGGCGGCCATGCCATGCATTAGATAGATGCACCCTCAGTTATCCAAAGAGGATGCAATGTCCGCCAAAAATGTGATCAGCGATCGCACCGCCGCGCTCTTGGAGAAGCAGCGAGAGCTTGACGAGCGAATCAAGAGATCCCTGCAGCGAGATCGATCAGTCAGCCGAAAATCCCGCAACCGTGCGCTGCTCCTTATCGGTGTGTCGATCGAGAGGCAGATCAAGCGACAGCCAAGCTATCTCGCGACGGTTCGCAGCTTCGTTACGGGATTGAAGGATCACGAGCAGGAAGCCGTCACTACGTTCCTTGACACGCTACTTGCCGACGCACCAACTCCGAATTCGACGACGCCCGGCGCCATGTCATCGATTACGTCGCCGCTAGTTCCCCAGAGATCGGAAATGGTCGATCCGTAGCCCTGGACTAAGCCAGGCAACCATTTCCATCAACGCAGGGGACGTCACGATGCAAATGCAGCAAGCAACGACCAGGATCACCGACTGGATGCAGAGCGATGCACAAGATGCGCTCGTGGTCGACGTGATCGAGAGACTGGAACGGATCACCGCTCCTCTGGGCTGTTACGCGGCCAGGATGCGACATGTTCTCGCGGCGGCGCGGACAGGAACCGTCGCAATCGAGCCCGGCCGAACCTACGACTATGTCTTAGGTGCATTTCACGCATGCGCGACGGAGATCGACGAAGAGGCATGGTCTGACATCGACGCGCAACCGGATCGTCTGCGGGGGAAGGAAGGATGAGCAATTCGGACTACCTGGCCGGCCAGCAGTCGGTCAACTCGCTTCGCCTTTGGGACGAGCAGCAAAGCCGCCGCGTGGCCCGCCACGCGTCCGAATGGCAGGCCTACGCGGTCGAGCTGGAGGCAAAAATTCAGCAACTCCGAACGGATCGTGACGCCGCAATAAGGGAGTGGCAGCGGTACTCCCAAGGTCTTGTAGACAAGCTCAAACAATCCGAAGCGGAGTTGCACAAGGCGCTGCAGCGGGAAGCCGCCCTTCGTGACCAACTCGACGGCCGCAACCCCAAACCTTGATCGAAGGAACTGCCAGGGATGCGAAGGTCATCAAGTTTGCTTTCATTCGCTGCGTTTTGGTCGCCGCGAAGTTCGTTGTTGCCACGGGACTGCTTTGCTTGTCCATGCTGTTGCCTTTGGCGGGATGGCATCGACTAGCCTTGCGGGTGCGTGGCTGGTGGCTTTGGCCGGCTGTCGGAGTGCTAAGCCTCGTGGCTCTCAACGTCGCCCTGACGCTTCGTGCGCAGGTGCTGGGCTGGTATCTCCTGGCTGCCGCGCCTTACTGCGTTCTGATGGTGGTCGATAGCTGGCTCGTGCTGCCGTGGTGCATCGATCACACCCGCGAGCAAATGGCCCGCTACCAGGGCAGGGAGATCGCCGCATGAGGCGAGTCTTTCTGGGCTTGGTGCTGATCGCCGTCGCCGGTACGGCAAGTGCGCAGCAAGCGCCGTCCGGTGGTGGGCAGTACGCGCCGCCGCCGGACGATCCTTCCTTGGGCATCCTGCGGGAGATCTTCGGCAACCTGGTCGACTATGTGACCGGCGGAACTGGCGCGGGCGAACTGGCCAATAACGGCACGGTGATGGCCGCCGGCTTCGAGATCTTCAACGTCGCAGTGCTGTTTCTCGGCATGATTTTTGTCGCCTACACCTCTCTCATGGGCGTTATCAACACCGCTCATGATGGCGAGTTTTTGGGGCGGAAGATGTCCAACATTTGGGTGCCGCTGCGCACGTTTGCCGGCAGTGCTCTTTTGCTGCCGTTGGCGGGTGGCTACTCCGCGATCCAGGTCGTCGTCATGTGGCTGGCCGTCCAGGGCGTCGGCATCGGTGACAAGGTCTGGGCCGCAATGCTGACCCGTGTCGATCAGGGTGGGATGATCGGCCATCCGCACATCCCCGACGCGCGGCCTTTGGCCGCAAATGTTTTCAAATTCGAGATCTGCCGCGCGGCGATGAACAAGCAGTTCGCCGAGTCCGACCGCCGAGATCGCGTGGTCGTGCAACCCAAGCAACGGTTTATCCAAGCCTGGGTGCCAACCGACGATGTCCTGACCGCCGTTCCTCCCGCGATCGGCGCGATCACGAATACCGGCTACAAGCCGGTCCAGATTCCAGTCACGAGCTGGTACTGGACCGCCAATGGCTACATCGACAACGCGGTGTGCGGCGGCCTGAGTTGGGAGGAAAGCCCGCAGTCACAGGAGGGCAATGCTCGCTACGTCGATTTGCGGGGCATCTACCGCGCGCACACGGAATCCGTCGCGGGCATGATCAATACGCTACGTCCCCTAGCGGAGCGGGTCGTAGCCGGCGAGAAACCGTCACCCGGCGCGATCGCGCAGGCGGCCTACGCTTACGAGAATCGCCTGCAGCAGGCCTCTCGTGCTGCCGTCGATGCGGGCAACGAATCCAGCAAGGACGCGTTCGTAGGATTCGCGAAGTCTGGGGGCTGGGTGTACGCCGGCACCTACTGCAACCACATCATTCAGCTGAACGATGCGGTGCAGCTTGCGGTCAACGCTATGCCGGTTTCTGACAGCATCGACATCGACGCCAAGGAAGCCGACTCCGCGCTGGTCGGCTATCGCGACGCCATGGCTGTCGCCGAGGAATACCTGCGGAAACGCGGCGATGGCGCCAGCCAAGCCTACGAGAACGAAGCAGGGGAAGACACGGCCGCATGCAAGGTGCCGACCAGTTGGCCCGCGCTCAAACGCTGTCTGTCGAAGCCGGCGCTATGGGGCATTGAGCAGATGACCCAGGAGATGGCGGGCGGCAACACTTCGCACGTGGCTCAGGTCAAGAACATCGGCGACGGCATCATGACGGTCGCCTGGGGCTTCGTGGGCACCATGGCGGCGACGAAGTTCATCACGGCGGAGGCGGACGGCCTGACGCTCGGTGCCGCGAAAGGGCCAAATGAGGTCCTGGGAATGTTCACCGGGATCATTACGGTCCTGTTCTGCGCCATGATCGGCACGGGCGCCACTCTGGCGTTCTACGTGCCGTTGATTCCGTTCGTCGCGTGGATCTCCGGCGTGATCAAGTGGGTGGTGTCGGTGGCCGAGACCCTGATTGCCGCGCTGATCTGGGCCGCGGCGCATCTCCATCCCGACGGCGACGATGCCGTCGGCCGGGCTGGCCCCGGATACATGATCATGCTGTCGGCCGTTCTGCGGCCGGTACTGATGGTTTTCGGCCTCATTGCTTCGATCGCCGTGGCGCAGCCGATCGCCCATTTGGTCAACGGCGGGTTCATGCTGGCAGTCAAGGGGTCGATGCACGACGGCGCCAACGGGATAGGCGCCTTCATCGCGTACTGCGTGATCTACGTGATCATCATGACCACTGTACTCCACTCGGTGTTCGCGCTGATCAACTTCATCCCGGATTCGGCCCTGCGTTTTATGGGCAACGCAGTGGGCATGCACGGCATCGCCGACAGCGAGGCTCACGAATCTCAGCGGGTATTCGCAGTGGCGGCAACGCATGGCAACCGCGCCATGGCCGGTGGTGGCAGTGGGTCAGGCGGCGATCGCCCGCCGTCACGGCCTGCTGGCACCACGAACCAGGACGATCACGCTCAGCGGCCGCCGACGTAGGGCAGAGGCGTCCGGGCCGATGCGGCTCGCGTAGCCTTGGCCTTCGGGTCAGAAGCCACGCGATCTGCCGTTCGTGCGACTGACCTCAAATGTTGCTTTACGTGAGCGCGCGTCGAGCCCGTCGATTGAGCTCGGTTGCGGCCACCACCAGCGCTAGTGCACCCAACATCCAGGCGGAAAAGGGAATGTCGAGCGCGACAAACTTGTCGCCTCTAAAGAGCGGGGGAAAAACGAATATCCCTACTGCAGCTAAGGCGGCCAATATCCGCGATGGATATACGCCCCACAATAGGATGATCAAGCCAACACCGAGTAAAGAACCGCGTCTCAAGAACGTGAAGTCGTCACCACTGACGAACCACATGTACCTGGTTTCGAATACAAACCAGATGGCGATAAGCGCAACCAATGAAACAGCGATGCACCAAATCCAGAGCGCATGCCGCTTCATCTCATTGGCCTCGGGTAGCGTTATCGATTTCTTCGTGGTGTTGCTCCCACACCTCTCGTACCTGGGGACCCCAAAGTGATTTATCCCAATTGCCTTGCTGGAACGCGTTCCCTTCGCCGTAGCTGATATTGCTGATCTGCCCAGATGGCAATATCTGACCGAACTGCAAGACAAAGCCTTCATCCATCGCGTGGGCCCCGGCTACCGTGTAATTAACCGTAATATCGGTAAACCTTGTTGGGTCAGGAGACGCAACAGTGAATGACCTGACCATGTTGACGCCAAAGTCGAGCACCTGGAACGGCAAATGTCCAACATTGTTAAGTGTGCCTTGTGGTGAAGCGTAGTCATCTGGTCCGGGTGTCGGATTGTTGGCGAACGCATCACCCACGGCAGCCGGATTGTTTGAGGCGGACGGCGTCGAAATTAGATAGTCGTGGAAAGAGAACCTATCCGGTCCAACGCCTGATGCGCCTACAGTGTTGGGAATTGTGACGCTCGGCATGTTGGGATTTTCTGGCTGAATGACTATTTGGCCATCCTTTACAGTAGCTCGGCGCCCATCAGGATCAGTAAAGCGGTAGGGGTTGTTGTTTGCATAGTGGTAGCGGTTGAAGTTCTGGCCTGTGTTCGGGTTCGCTTGCACTGGATCCACCGACACAAAGCGTGCGGAAGCGTCGAAGGCCAGCACGCACAACGCGGCAGCGAAAGATCCTAGAAGAACGGTGCGCATCACTGCTCCCTTTGCGCCTTTTCGCGCTGAATATGTTGAAGATAGCTTGCTTCCTGCTCGGGTGTCTTCTGAGTCCAGCCGAGCGATTCGGCTTTGGTGAACCACGCCAGATTCTCGCGTGACAGGCGCCGGTATTCGTCCTGCAGTTCGGGCGGCGCGTCCGCCACGTTCGGATATTTGGACCGGATGCGCTGCTCTGTCTGGATGTAATACGCATTCGCCTTCCAGATCATCGCCACCGGATCTTTGGGGTTGGCCTCCAGCGCCAGGTCTGCTACGGCCATGAGCGCGTCGGCGTCCTTTTTCGCACCGTAGTGCTCCATCAGTGTGCCGGCGATCGCACCTACGCCCTCGTGCGGCAGTAGCGGGCGCAAGTAAAGGCCATTGTCCAACGCTGCTTCGGTGATGTCGGTTTCGCGCTGGTAACTGCTGTCGTATTTGAAGCCGCCCGCAGTGGCTTCTACGTTTAGCCACATCTGCTGCTCGTCGTCGGCGAACTTCACCAGTAGGTGGTTAGGCGCAGTGGCTAGCGCAACGGTCAGGCCCAGTCGTTGGCCCAAGACGAGAAAGAGAGTGGGCATGGAAACGCAGTTGCCTTTGCGCGTCGCCAGGTAGGTGGCCAGCTGCTTATTCCGGGCGTCGCGCCCGAACGGGTCGTCCAAGTCATAGGTGAACGGCCTGTTCTGATTCCACGGGCCGGGTACGTAGAGCGTCTTGAGCAACGCGTCGAGCACCTGACGTGCAGTGGGGTTGGCGGGCACATTGCCGCGCGTGGCTCGCTCCCACTGGTCGAGCTGCCGGCGCACGGCGGCGGTGTTGGTGGACGGGTCGATGAGGCGATCCACCGTCAGCTTGACGGTGGCGTAATCCACCTTGTCATCAGGGAGCCGGAACTGCGCGCGGAGTGGGGCAAGGTCATCGGCCGCGCATGCCGCAAAGGCAAGGAACGCCAGCAGCGTGCCCATTCCCCAAGCGGCCCAGTGGGTCGGTCGTAGCCCCATATGCTTCCATACGCCCCTATCCGTTCTTCGCACCATAGCGCGCCCCGGGGCCAACCGCTACGGCCTTCGCGGATCCGTCTAGGGCCTGAGCACCCGACGGTCCAGCAGGTCCAGCAACAGGCTGGCAACTTCCCGAGCGGCCACCGCCCATTGCTCGTCGTCGCCCGAATAAGGCTCTTGCAGCGGCTCTTCCCTGCCGCCGTGGAAGAGGTTTGTTGCGCACCCGCCGCATTGCGACCACCAAGGCTTCGCCATCGTTACGCGGCAAGGGGCTGTTAGCCCATCTGGGTCCCTGTCATGTTCTTGTTTTTCCTCCTCAAATGAGGGACGATAATCGGAAGTCACTCGCCCAGACGGAGCCCAATGAACGCCACGGTCCTGTTCGACAATCCCGAGGAGATCGCCAGCCGGCTGGAGCAGCTGGGTGTGAACGAGAGGGCGCTTCGCGAGGCGATCTATCAAGGCCATCTCCAGCGGACCCGTCTGACCCTCAATCACCCCGTGATCTATCACGGTTTGAACATGTGGGGCGAGGTGGTGGCCGCGTTGCGGGAACAGCTTCGCCCTCTGGAATGGGTGAGGGAGGACATCGGTAGCTACGCACTGACGGCCCATGAAGAACTCAAGCTGGCCATCAGTGTGGCGTCCGGAGACGAGGCCACTGGCAACCCTTCCGCGCACCCGTCCAACCGTTCCAGGAAGGGGCGGAACACGGTGGAGGCCATTGAGGCCAATCGCCAGTTGGAGCTCTTCGAACAGCTCCCGCCCGAAGACCAGGTGGAAGAGGGCAAGCAAACCTGGGTGCTGATGCACCACACCGACACGTCACGCGGTGAGATTCGCGTGGAGTTGTCTCGCCCGTCGAGCATCGGCAAGGACGGCAAGATCAATGAGTGGGCCGAGCGCATCATTCTGAACAGCATTCCGTTCGACGACGATCTGGTGGAGATCTACGCCCCCAGCGGTCCCGACATCGACATCGATATCCGTCGCAAGGCATAACGAGGTTGTTATGTTCAATGCACAGCGACTGACCCTTGCGCGAAAGCGCAGGGGGATGAAGAAGCGTGAGCTCGCCGAGCGGATTGGCTTGACGGAGAAATCGGTCTCGAACTACGAGGCCGGCACGCAAGAACCAGAAGGCGGCACGCTCAAGAAACTCTCAGAAGCGCTTCGGTTCCCCGAAGCGTTCTTCTTTGGCGATGACCCGGAGGTTCCTACCCCCGATGTCGCAAGCTTTCGCTCGCTATCCAAAATGACCGCCTCCCAGCGCGATTCGGCACTGGGTGCCGGTGCCGTTGCGTTGCTTCTCAACGATTGGATCGAGTCCAGGTTCCAGTTGCCTGAGCCGGATGTGCCGGATTTGGGGCGAGAGGGCGGCGCAATCACTGGTGCTGGTGGTGATCAGGGATCGCACGAACCCGAGGGATATCCGTCTTGCGCGTCTGCTCAGGATCCGGAGGTCGCGGCCGGGATGCTTCGGGCCCATTGGGGTATCGGCGAGTTGCCCGTGAAGAACATGATCGCATTGCTCGAATCGAAGGGCGTTCGTGTGTTTTCGCTGGCGATCGATGCCAAGGAAGTGGACGCGTTTTCGATGTGGAAGGGGGGGCGCCCCTATATCTTCCTGAATACCTTCAAGTCCGCGGAGCACTGCCGGTTCGACGCTGCGCACGAGCTGGGGCACCTGGTGCTCCATCAGCACGCGCAGCCGCAAGGACCGGACCTGGAGCGCGAGGCCAACGCGTTTGCTTCTGCGTTTCTGATGCCCAAATCAAGCGTGCTGGCCAACGCACCCAGGTCCGCGACGCTTCCAAGCCTGGTTCGCCACAAGAAGCATTGGCTGGTGTCGGTGGCAGCGCTGAACTACCGGCTGCACGCGCTTGGGCTAACCACGGATTGGACATACCGAACGCTATGCATCCAGCTCGCACAGGCAGGCTACCGCGTGAAAGAGCCGGAAAGCATCAACCATGAAAAGTCTCTTGTGCTTGAGAAGGTGTTCTCGGCGCTTCGGGAGGAAGGATTGAACAAGGTCGACGTGGCCCGACAGCTTTCAATTGCGCCGGAAGAGATCAATGAATTGACGTTTGGGCTCATGTTGAACGGCCTCAAGGGAGGGCGAGGCTTGGATGCAGCGCCGAAGCCGAGCCGGGCATCCCTTCGCTTGGTAAAGGGGTAATGGATTGCGAATGTCTGATTTGATCTCTGTGGGACGAGCCGGCGCATGAACGCGGTAGAAATTGAAGAGGCCCTGTCGGCCCTGGCCATTGAACCGTTCGATGGGACAGAGTTTCCGTTCGCGTTCCTGCTGGCCTTCGGCAACAAGGAAACGACCATAAAGCGGCTGCGCAAGGGTGACAGCAACGCCTCGGACGTGCCTGGCGGGGTGCTCCAGCGCAACAACATCCACATCGCGACCTGCGCGCCGGGCAAGGTCCGCGAAACGTTCCAGGCTTTGCGGACCAGCACAAAGACGGCCCAAGCCAAGGCCAAGTTCATCCTGGCGGCCGATGGCGAGACGCTGGAAGCTGAGGACCTGATCAGCGGCGAACCGCTGGCCTGTCCTTTTCCGGAGTTCCCCGACCACTTCGGCTTCTTCCTGCCGTTAGCCGGGATTTCCACCATCAAGGAGATCAAGGACAACCCGGTGGACGTGCGCGCCACCGGGCGGCTGAACAAGCTCTACGTCGAGTTGCTGCAGAACAACAAGGACTGGGCCACCGACGAGCGCCGGGCGGACATGAATCACTTCATGGCTCGCCTGGTGTTCTGCTTTTTCGCCGAAGACACCGACATTTTCCAGGGGGTCAGTCTGTTTACCCGAACCCTGGAGCAGATGACCGAGCGCGATGGCTCGAACACCCATGAGGTGCTCGAAACCATCTTTCGTGCCATGAACGTTCAAGGGGATGAGCGCGCCGCCGCCAAGCTGCCGCGATGGGCGGAACAATTCCCCTACGTCAACGGAGGCTTGTTCTCAGGTAGCACCGACGTGCCGCGGTTCACCCGCACAGCTCGCGCATATCTTTTGCGCGCGGGCGAATTGAACTGGAAGGAGATTAACCCGGACATTTTCGGATCCATGATTCAGGCTGTGGCTGATGAGGAGGAGCGCGGCGCTCTGGGAATGCACTACACCAGCGTTCCTAACATCCTTAAGGTGCTGAACCCGCTGTTTCTCGACGACCTGCGCGCCCAGTTGGAAGCCGCTGGGGACAATAAGGTGAAGCTGTTGAACCTGCGCAAGCGCATGGCCAGAATCCGCGTGTTCGACCCGGCCTGTGGTAGCGGCAACTTCCTAGTCATTGCGTACAAGCAGATGCGCGCGATTGAGGCGGAGATCAACCAGCGTCGGGGCGAGCCAGATTTGCGGACAGAGATCCCGCTGACCAACTTTCGTGGCATCGAACTGCGCGACTTCCCCGCGGAAATCGCGCGTTTGGCACTCATCATCGCTGAGTTCCAGTGCGACGTACTCTACCGCGGCCAGAAGGAAGCCCTGGCTGAGGTGCTGCCCTTAGACGCGCAGAACTGGATCACTTGCGGCAACGCCTTGCGCCTGGACTGGCTGGCTATCTGCCCACCGACTGGAACGGGTGTGAAGCTGGTGGGCGATGACTTGTTCAATACGCCTCTCAACCAAGCCGAGATCGACTTCGAGAATGAGGGTGGGGAGACATACATCTGCGGCAACCCGCCGTATCGCGGAAGCAAATGGCAATCCACTGATCAGAAGGTGGACCTGGCGAGAGCATGGGCCAAGCATCCCAAACTTGCTAAGACCACGGATTTCGTGACTGGATGGTTCGCACGCTTCTTTGACTACGCGGACAGCGTGCCCAATGCGGTTTGTGCCTTCGTTGCCACGAATAGCGTGTGTCAGGGGCAACAGGCAATCGACGTATGGCCGGTAGCGTTTCAGCGTGGTTGCGAAATTCGCTTTGCCCATACGTCGTTCAAGTGGGCCAATCTGGCCAGCAATAACGCGGGCGTGACCGTTGTGGTCGTCGGACTTGGCAAAGCGTCGGCCGAGCCGAAGAAGCTGTATCAGGATGACTTGCTTAAGCAGTGCTCGGTAATTGGTCCCTACTTGGTGCCGGATAGTCTGGCTTATGTGCAAAAGGCCAGTGAACCCATTGGGGAGCAGTCAATCATGCTGTTCGGCAACATGCCGCGCGACGGAGGCCATCTGTTTCTGGACAGCGATGTGGCCGCAAAGGTCATGGCCGAAGATGCAGTTGCACGGCCTTTCATCAAGCGGTTCGTTGGCTCGGATGAATTGATAAATGGCAGGCAGCGATACTGTCTTTGGATCGAGGATAACGAAGTCGAGGAAGCAAGGGGAAGTCAGTTCGTTGTGGAACGATTGAAGCTGGTGGCGGAAAGTCGCAGCAAGTCGGATGCAGAATCCACACGCAGCTTCGCCAGACAGCCGCACCGTTTCGTACAAATCGCCGGATCCGCTAGAAATTCGGTCATCGTGGTCCCGCGCGTTTCGTCCGAAAGTCGGCCATTCCTGCCGGTTGACTACCTGACATCTGACTTCATTATCGGTGATCGGAATTTTGCACTCTATGACGCCCCGCTTTGGAATCTTGCCTTGGTTGCCTCGCGGCTTCACTGGGTCTGGATTGGAGCGGTATGTGTTCGACTGGAAATGCGATTCTCGTATTCCAACACCTTGGGCTGGAATACGTTCCCTGTCCCCAAGTTGACCGAACAGAACAAGGTCGACCTGACGCGCTGCGCCGAAGACATTCTGCTTGCGCGCGAAGTTCACTTTCCGGCCACCATTGCCGACCTTTATGACCCAGAAGGAATGCCAGATAACCTTCGTCTGGCCCACGAGCGCAACGACGAAGTGCTGGAGCGGATCTACATCGGCCGGCGTTTTCGCAACGACACCGAGCGCTTGGAAAAGTTGTTCGACCTCTACACCAAGATGACGGTCGGCCAGTCAAGACTGCAGAAGGGGAAGGCGAAATGAGCCTTCTTGCTTTCCAGATGTGGGAGCTCATGCGGCAAGACTGGATGGCGGAACATCGTTTCTATGTCGAGCAAGCTCGTAAGAGGTTGCTGTCTCAGTTCGACAGTATGGAAGAAGAAGCCGATAGGGCCGCCGAGGAGCACTTAGGGCAGATTTCGCAATTCTTCGATCCTGATGTACACGATGAGGTCGATTTTTATGAGTCGGCTCACGATAAGGGCATTGAGTTCTACCAGCTGTTGAGTGACATGCAGGAGCGAACGCGACTGAGTGTCGTCGCCGGGATGTATCACGAATGGGGCAAGAAGCTGCGGGAGTGGCTTACGAGGGAGCTGCGCGGCTGGCATCGCGGTGAGAATGTCCTAAGGTCCATCTGGAAGGCCGATATCCCTTCAGTACTCGACTTGCTTTTCGTGTTCGACTTCGACGCCAGAGGGGTCACCGGATACAAGCGATTGGACGCGATGCGCCTTGTCGTGAATGTATTCAAGCATGGGGATGGGCCTTCGCTCGACGAACTGAAGGAGAAGTATCCCGAGTTCGTTCCAGACCCGCTTGGCGGTGATGGGGAATATCGATCCCGCTTCCTCGACCACACCAATATGAAGGTCACGGACGAACACCTCGACCAGTTTTCGGAAGCGATTCTGGAATTCTGGCAGGCGGTTCCCAAGGAGCTGTGGCTCAAGCATGAAGAGGTAGAGGTCCCCAAGTGGTTCGAGAAGGCATATCTAAAGGACAGAGCGGAACATGAGCGCGCCTGAAAACCCGACAAACCAGTACACCGTTCCGTCGGTGTCCATCGCCACGGCGCGAACGGGGGCTTCCAGCAAGGTCAACGCGTTGGGCATGCGTCCCATGCAAGAGCGCGCCTATGCCAAGCGTGGCGAGCAACACCTGCTTATCAAGTCACCGCCGGCGTCGGGCAAATCGCGGGCGCTGATGTTCATTGCCTTGGACAAGATCCAGAACCAGGGCTTGAAGCAGGCCATCATCGTGGTGCCCGAGCGCTCGATTGGCGGCAGCTTCTCCGACGAGAAGCTCACCGAGCAGGGTTTCTGGGCCGACTGGGTGGTTAGGCCGCAATGGAACTTGTGCAACGCTCCGGGCGAGGACAACGGTAAGGTGGCACCGTCCAAGGTCAAGGCCGTGGGGGTTTTCCTGGCCAGCGACGACACGGTGCTGGTGTGCACGCACGCCACGTTCCGGTTCGCTGTGGACGAGTTCGGCATCGAGGCCTTCGACGGCCGCCTGATCGCCATCGACGAGTTCCACCACGTCAGCAGCAACCCGGACAACAAGCTGGGCAGCCAACTGGGCCAGTTGATTGCGCGCGGTCAAGTCCACGTGGTGGCCATGACCGGCTCCTACTTCCGCGGCGACACCGTGGCAGTGCTGGCGCCCGAGGACGAGGCTAGGTTCGAGACGGTGACTTACACCTACTACGAACAGCTCAACGGCTACACCTACCTCAAGTCGCTCGACATCGGCTATTTCTTCTATACCGGTCGGTATCTGGACGCCATCATGAAGGTGCTGGACCCGTCGCAGAAGACCATCGTCCACATCCCCAACGTCAACGCTCGCGAGAGTCTGAAAGACAAGCACAAGGAAGTGGACGAAATCCTGGAGGCCTTGGGCGAATGGAAGGGCCGCGACGAGGCCACAGGCTTCCACCTCATTGAGCTCAAGGACGGGCGCACCATCAGGGTGGCCGACCTGGTCGACGACAGTGACGCGACGCGGCGCTCCAAGGTGCTTTCCGCCTTGAAGGACCCCGCCCAGAAGGACAACCGCGATAACGTCGACATCATCATTGCCTTGGGTATGGCCAAGGAAGGGTTCGATTGGATCTGGTGCGAACATGCGCTGACCATCGGCTACCGCAGCAGCCTGACCGAGATCGTGCAGATCATCGGGCGGGCCACCCGTGATGCTCCGGGCAAGGAGCGCTCCCGCTTCACCAACCTCATCGCCGAGCCGGCCGCGGACGAGGCGGCTGTGGTCGATGCGGTGAACGACACCTTGAAGGCGATCGCCGCCAGCCTGCTGATGGAACAGGTGCTAGCGCCGCGTTTCGATTTCACGCCGAAGAACCTGGGCCCGAAGGAGGGGTTCGACTACGGCGAAGGCGGCTACCAGGAAGGCAAGTCCAACGTAGGTGTGAACGCCAAGACCGGCGAGGTCCACGTGGAGGTCAATGGACTCGCTGTCCCAAAGTCTGCCGAAGCCGCACGGATCTGTCGCGAGGACTTGAACGAGGTCATTACTAGTTTCATCCAGGACAAGACCGCCCTGGAGCGGGGCCTATTCGACAAGGACAACACGCTGCCTGAGGAGCTGACCCAGGTCCAGTTAGGCAAGATCGTGCGCGATCGTTATCCCGAGTTAAATGATGAAGACCAGGAGGCGGTGCGCCAGCACGCCATTGCGGTGTTGAACATAACCCAACAGGCAAAGCAGGCCTTGGCCGTAGCAGAGGAGAAGGCTGAGTACGGCAGTACCTCGCTGATCGATGGCGTGCGCAAGTTCGTCAACGTCCGGGATCTGGACATTGACCTGATCGACCGTATCAACCCGTTCGACGCCGCTTACGCTGTGCTGGCCAAGGCGATGGACGAGAAGGTCCTGCGCCAAGTCCAAGCCAGCATCGCTGCCAAGCGCGTGGCTATCCCACTCGATGAGGCCCGCGACCTGGCCAAGCGAGCACTGCTGTTCAAGAACGAGCGGGGCAGGGCGCCGGACATCAATTCGCCAGATGCCTGGGAGCGCAAGATGGCCGAGGGCGTGGCCGCACTCGCGCGGCACCTCGCTCAGCAGAAGGCCGCCGAGGTACGCGGGGGCACGAATGGCTGACATGGAAGACGAAGACCTGCTAGCCGCGCTAGGTGTCGAAGTTGCGCCCATCAAGACTGGCAGTCACACACCCCAGGAAGAACGGCTTATCGCTGGATTCGAAGACATCCTGCGCTTCGTCGAGATCCATGGTCGTGCGCCTGAGCACGGCGAAGAACGCGACATTTTCGAGCGGCTCTACGCAGCGCGGCTTGACCGCCTACGTGCCCTCACGTCCGCGCGTCCGCTACTCGTGCCAATGGACACGCCTGGCCTGCTGGCCACGGCGCCTAGCAGAGCCACGCCCGAGGCGGCCGAAGGGCTAGATGACGAAGCCCTGCTGGCCGAGTTGGGCTTGGCCGGCACTGCCGGCAGCGACGACATCACCCAACTCCGCCATGTCCGTCCCTTCGAAGAGCGCAAGGCTGCCGAGGACATCGCCAACCGCACCAAGTGCGAGGATTTCGAGCGCTTCCAGCCGCTGTTCGAGCGGGTCGAGACCGACCTGAAATCGGGTGTGCGCAAGACCTTGCGCTTCGGGCGCGACGCTAGTGTGGCCGAGGGCAATTTCTTCATCCTCGGTGGGCAAATGGTCTACGTCGCCGAGATGGGAGAGACGTTCCGCACGCCCAACGGCGAGCCCGACGCCCGTCTGCGCGTCATCTTCTCCAACGGGACGGAAAGCAACCTGTTGCAGCGCTCCCTCCAGCGGGCACTCTACAAGGACGACACGGGCCGGCGCATCACCGATGCGGACGCCGGGCCGTTGTTCGGCGACACGATGGAGCCTGACGACATCGTAAATGGGACCATCTACGTCCTGCGCAGCCTGTCCGGCCACCCGTTCGTGGCCGAGCACCGCGAACTCATCCACAAGATCGGCATTACCGGCGGCAAGGTCGAGACCCGAATTGCCAACGCTGCTACCGATGCGACCTACCTGTTGGCCAAGGTGGAGGTGGTGGCCACCTACAAGGTGTCCAACCTCAACCGCACGCGCCTGGAGAACCTATTCCACCGCATCTTCCAGGAAGCCCGGTTGGATCTGACGATCGAGGACCGGTTCGGCAATCCGGTCCATCCGCGCGAGTGGTTCCTGGTGCCGCTCCACGTCATCGACGAAGCGGTGAAACGCATCCAGGACGGCACGATCACAAATTGCATTTACGATCCGTCGCGAGCGGCGTTCGTGGAACGCTGATCGAGAGTGAGGGTAGGGTTTTCGACTAATTGGCTATATCGCGACACGGATCCGTACCTTGTATGGCCGGGGGAGGAAGCTTGATCGATGGGAAGGTCAAATGATTAGTCGCGGCTCGGAATGGCATCGATGGGATCCGCATATCCATGCGCCCGGCACCATTCTCAACAACCAATTCGACGGCACCCATCCATGGGAGACCTATCTCACAACCTTGGAAGGGCTGACCCCGAAGATCGAAGCAATCGCCGTCACCGACTACTACGTCACTGACACCTATGAGGAGTTGCTCAAACACAAGGCCGCGGGCCGGCTGCCCTGTGTACAACTGCTTTTTCCAAATATCGAGCTTCGCCTCGACGTGGCGGCGAAGTCGGGCTTCGTTAACATCCACCTCCTGGTTAGCCCGGAAGACCCCAATCATCTTGTCGAGGTGAAACGCATCCTCAAGCGCCTGCAGTTCGGCGCGCACAACGATCGATTTGACTGCACTCGCGAGGAGCTAATCAAACTGGGAAAGCGCGCCGATCCGACGATCACCGACGATGGCGCAGCTCTCCGGCATGGTGCGACTCAGGTCAAAGTCAACTTTGACCAGCTTCGCAAGGTCATCGCTGAAAGCGAATGGGCGAAGAAGAATATCTTGATTGCTGTGGCTGGTGGTTCAGGTGACGGCACATCGGGCCTGCGGCAGGCTGCCGACGCAACCGTGCGCCAAGAGATCGAGAAGTTCGCCCATATCATTTTTTCGAGCAGTCCCGTCCAGCGAGAATTCTGGCTGGGCCAGCGAGCCGGCATGACGGTGGGGGAACTTCGCTCGCGATATGACGGCTGCAAACCATGCCTGCATGGAAGCGACTCTCACGACCAGGAGTCCGTGGGACAGCCCGTCGGCAACAGGTTTTCGTGGATCAAGGGCGCTCTGGAATTCGATGCCCTGCGTCAGGCGTGCATCGATCCCGAGGGGCGCGCCTATGTCGGCGAACAGCCGCCTCTATCGACTTTGCCGTCACAAGTTATCTCGCATGTCAGGATCGACAACGCGGACTGGGCGGCCACACCAGATATCCCACTCAACTCCGGCCTAGTGGCCATTATTGGCGCGAGAGGATCAGGCAAGACCGCTCTGGCCGACATGATCGCGGCCGGCTGCGATGCGATCTCCTCATCCGGTTGGGATGCGGACGAGAACATTAGCCCCTCGTTTCTAGCTCGGGCGCGCCGGTTGATGGGCGACGCGACGACGACGCTCACCTGGGGCGGTGGCGCGACCGTCACGCGCTTCCTCGATGGCAGAGACGCCAACGGCCACATGTCGTTCCCGCGTGCCAGGTATCTTTCTCAGCAGTTCGTCGAGGAGCTTTGCTCGGCAAAAGGCGTTTCCGATGGCCTGGTAGACGAGATCGAACGTGTAATCTTCGAGTCACACTCGCAGGATGATCGCCAGTGGACACTCGATTTTGCAGAACTGCGCGACCAGCAGACCGCGCGGTTTCAGCAGGCGCGTGAGCGCGAGGCCGAAGCGATCTCCGACATCTCCGACAGAATCGCCACTGAGCTCGAAAAGGAGAGCCTCGTCGCCACGCTAACAACGCAGGTCGCGCAAAAGAAGAAGCTGGTTGCGAACTACACAGCCGATCGCGCCAAACTTGTCGTCAAGGGAACCGAGGAACAGGTGGCCCGACACACCCTGCTCAGCGAGGCGGCTCAGAATCTTAAGAACAAGATCCAAGCGTTTGGGAACCAGCGCCGCACCTTCGTCGCCTTGCAGGACGAAGTTCGGAGCATGCGCGCCACTGGCGCGCCCGAGATGCTCCGCCAAGCTCAGGCGCGACACGCCAGCAGTGGCTTCAGTGCCAAACAGTGGGACGAGTTTCTGCTGGTCTACAAGGGCGACGTCGACAAGAGCTTGGCGGGTTATATCGCGTGGGCCGATGGTGAGGTCAGTAAACTCACGGGTGCTCCTCCGCCGTCCGGTGACCCGAACGTAGCGCTGATCCCCGACAATGCCGATCTCTCAGCGCTCCCGCTCGCACCGATCGCTGCCGAAATGATTCGCCTCGAAGCGCTGTTCAGCGCGGATAAGCTGGTTCGCGAACAATACACGGCACTGACCGGCCGCATCGCACAGGAAAATTCCGCGCTCAAGACCCTTGAGGCACGGCTCACCGATGCGCAAGGCGCCACGGCGCGCCGGAAGGACCTCCAGACGAACCGCGATGACACCTATGGCCGAGTCTTCGAGGCGATCATCAACGAACAGAATGCGCTGGCTGGCCTCTACGCGCCGCTGATGGCTCGGCTTGCTGCGTCTTCGGGAACGCTCCAGAAGCTTGGCTTCTCGGTCCGCAGGATCGCCGACGTCCAAGCGTGGGGTTCGGTTGCGGAGAGAGAACTCCTAGATCTGCGCAAGACCGGCCCCTTCCAAGGCCGCGGCGCACTGATCAGGGCCGCGGCTGAGACACTCAAGCCGGCGTGGGAAACTGGCTCGGCGGCCGAGGTTCAGGCTGCCATGACCACATTCATGTCCAAATACCTGAGGGACTTGCTGTCGCATGCGCCTTATGCGCCGACCCAGCAGGCCGAATTTAGGGCTTGGTCAAAACAGTTCGCGCACTGGCTTTTTGGCACCGACCACATCACTGTGCGGTACGAGATTTCGTATGACGGCATTGACATCCGCAAGCTCTCACCAGGCACCCGCGGGATCGTGCTGCTGCTCCTCTATCTTGCTCTCGATGATTCAGACGATCGGCCGCTGATCATTGACCAGCCTGAAGAGAATCTCGACCCGAAGTCCGTATTCGACGAACTTGTGGCGCTCTTCATCGCGACGAAGGCGAAGCGCCAGGTCATCATGGTCACGCACAATGCCAACCTTGTCATCAACACCGACGCCGACCAGATCATCGTAGCGACAGCAGGACCACACCCGCCCGGCGGTCTTCCACCTATAAGCTATGTGGCGGGCGGGCTGGAGAGCGTGGCAATTCGGAAAGCCGTCTGTGACATTCTGGAGGGCGGTGAGGAAGCCTTCCGGGAGCGAGCGCGACGGCTTCGAGTTCGCCTAGACCGATAATTCACTGGTGTCGCTCGCATTGCAGCGAATTGCCTACGGCCTGAGCTGCTGGCGTTGTATTAGATCAAGCAATAGCGTAGCCACTTCACCCGCGGCCAGTGCCCACTCCTCATCATCGCCCACGTAGAGCTCTTCCAGCGGATCCTCTTTCCCTCCGTGAAAGAGGTTATTGCGCACCCGGCGCATGGCCTCGATAAGGGCCCGGGCGTCAGAAGCGTGGAGGGGTAGTTCTCGAAAGTGAGTCAGGTTCCGGCCTTGGATGGTGGCAACCACTTGCACCTTAGGCCGGTTGCGTGTGCCGCCTAGTAGCTTGGTCCGCGCGGATGCCGGCACTCGATCGAGGAAGGTAGGCGTTGGCAGCCGGTCCACCGCGTCCTCCACGGCGCGCCAGTTCGCCTTGGCTGACTGGTAGGGCCCGGTACCCGTAAATTCGGGAATACGTTTGAGCTCGAATTCCAACATGCCGAAGGTTCGTAGTAGTGCGTAGGCAGTTGGCTGAGAAACGGGCATGCAACCATCCTAGCTGACGGTCTCACAAGGCGGGTATGACCGTGCCGCTGTTACGCACCGCACCACCGCGAGTGTTCTTTGGGTTCGCAGAGCTGTCGGCAATCCGCTGTTTTGCAGTACGTTTGCAGGACAACAAAAAACCGCCGTGAGGCGGTTTTTGCTTAAGCCATTGATTTTATTGGTCGGGGAGACAGGATTCGAACCTGCGACCTCTACGTCCCGAACGTAGCGCTCTACCAGACTGAGCTACACCCCGACAGCTGAGCCGACAATTCTAGCGACGGCCGGCGGCGGGGGCAAGAGGGTCCGTGCGGCGACGCATGCGGCCCACGCTGAGGCGGCCGGACCGGTGGGTACGGCCGCGGCCGGCCGCTAAACTGTGCGCCTTGCGCCCGCGCGTTGCGGCGCCCCGCCTGTCTTTCGGAGTTCCGCTTGATCAAGCCCCGCACCCCCGCCGGCGTCATGGAGCTGTTGCCTCCCGACCAGATCGCGTTCCAGCGCATGCTCGATACGATCCGCCGCAACTTCGAGCGGTTCGGTTTCGTGCCGGTGGAAACGCCGGTGATGGAGCTGTCGGAGGTGCTGCTGACCAAGTCCGGCGGCGAGACCGAGCGCCAGGTGTATTTCGTCCAGTCCACCGGCGCGCTGAGCAAGGCCGGCGACGGCGAGGGCGTGCCCGAACTGGCGCTGCGCTTCGACCTGACCGTGCCGCTGGCGCGTTACGTGGCCGAGCACGAGCACGAACTGGCGTTCCCGTTCCGCCGTTACCAGATGCAGCGCGTGTACCGCGGCGAGCGCCAGCAGCGCGGCCGTTTCCGCGAGTTCTACCAGTGCGACATCGACGTGATCGGCAAGGACAGTCTGAGCGTGCGCCACGACGCCGAGATGCCGGCGGCGATCTACGCGGTGTTCGCCGAGCTGGACATCGCCAAGTTCACCATCCAGCTCAACAACCGCAAGCTGCTGCGCGGCTACTTCGAAGCGCGCGGCGTGGCCGACGGCGAGCTGCAGGCGCGGGTGCTGCGCGAGGTCGACAAGCTCGACAAGCGCGGCGCCGAGTATGTGCGCGAGACCCTGACCGGGCCGGAGTTCGGCCTGGCCGCCGACGCGGTCGCGGCGATCCTGGAATTCGTGGCGGTGCGTTCGACTTCGCACGAGGACGCGCTGGCGCGCCTGGCCGCGCTGGGCGAGGGCAACGAATCGCTGCGCCAGGGCGTGGCCGAACTGCGCGAGGTGCTGGAGCTGGTGCGCGCGCTGGGCGTGCCGGAAACCCATTACGCGCTGAACTTCTCGATCGCGCGCGGCCTGGACTACTACACCGGCACCGTCTACGAGACCACCCTGGACGAATACCCGCAGATCGGTTCGGTCTGCTCCGGCGGTCGCTACGACGACCTGGCCAGCCACTACAGCAAGTCCAAGCTGCCCGGCGTGGGCATTTCGATCGGCCTGACCCGGCTGTTCTGGCAGCTGCGCGAGGCCGGCCTGGTCGACAGCGCGTCGAGCACGGTGCAGGTGCTGGTCACGCAGATGGACGCCGCGCACCTGCCGCAGTGCATCGCGGTGGCCAACGAGTTGCGTCACGGCGGCCTCAACACCGAAGTGGTGATGGAGCCGTCCAAGCTGGGCAAGCAGTTCAAGTACGCCGACCGCGCCGGCATCCGCTTCGTGGTGGTGCTGGGCGAGGACGAGATCGCCAAGGGCACGGTCACGGTCAAGGACCTGCGCCGCGAGGACCAGTTCGAAGTCGCGCGCGCCGAGCTGGCGCGCACCCTGCGGGTCGAACTGGAGCAGTCGCGGGCGATGAAATGAGCCGGGCGCGCCTGCCGCGCGCCTGAACCCCGCCACCGCGGGCCACCGAGCATCGGGCGCTGAGGTCGCGCCCGGCACCGGCGCAAGCCGGACACCACACCGCGCGGCAGCCGCCGCACGGATTCCAAGGTTCCATCGACGCACCGACTCCCGAGTATGCCGGCCCGGGTTCCACCGCCGCGCAGATGATCGCCAGGGTGCAATTCCGGAGATCCCTAGCGTGAACAAGATCCAACTCGACGGCCGCTCGCTGACGCGGTCGCAACTCGTGGCCGTGGCTTACGGCGCCCAGGTCGAACTGTCCGCCGCGCAGCTGCCGGCGGTGCAACGCGCGGCCGACTTCCTGGCCGAGCAGGTGCGGCGCGAAGAGCCCATTTACGGCGTGTCCACCGGTTTCGGCAGCAACGCCGACCGCCTGCTCGGCGCGCACCGCCTGCGCGACCAGCTGCCGGGCGCGCAGCCTTCCGGCGAGAACCTGCACGAAGAGCTGCAGCGCAACCTGATCGTGACCCATGCGGTGTGCGTGGGCGAACCCTTCGCGCCGGAGATCGTGCGGGCGATGCTGTGCATCCGCGTCAACACCCTGATGCGCGGCCACTCCGGCATCCGCGTGGAAACCCTGCAGGCCCTGACCGCGCTGCTCAACGCCGGCATCGTGCCGGTGGTGCCGCAGCTGGGCTCGGTGGGCGCCAGCGGCGATCTGGCGCCGTTGTCGCACCTGGCCATCGTGCTGCTCGGCGGCGGCGAGGCCTTCTACCACGGTCAGCGCATGCCCGGCGCGCAGGCGCTGCAGCGCGCCGGCCTGCAGCCGGTGGCGCTGTCGTACAAGGAAGGCCTGGCGCTGAACAACGGCACCGCGCAGATGCTGGCCTGCGGCGTGCTCGCGCTGCACAAGCTGGAAGAGCTGGCCGACACCGCCGACCTGGCCGCGGCCATGACCATCGACGCCTTCGCCGGCCGCCTGGGAGCGTTCGCCGAGGAGGTGCATGCGCTGCGTCCGCACCCGGGCCAGGTGGCGGTGGCCGCGCATCTGCGCCAGCTGCTGCAGGGCTCGACCCTGGCGGACATTCCCTATCACCTGGTGCCGCGCTTCCGCGCCTGGCAGCCGGGCAGCTGGGACACGCCGCAGGCGCAGGCCCTGCGCTTCGACATCGGTTGGGACTGGGTGCCGTTCGGCCAGCGCCACGGCCGCGAGAAGTTCTACAACCGCTTCCGCCCGTTCCGCGGCGGCAAGAAGCACCAGCCGCAGGACAGCTACTCGCTGCGCTGCATTCCGCAGGTGCACGGCGCGGTGCGCGACGCGCTGGCGCAGGCCGCGCGCGTGCTCGAGGTCGAGCTGAACTCGCTGACCGACAACCCCATCGTGTTCCCGGACGCGCAGGCCGAGCACGTGGAGCAGCAGGTGATCTCCGCCGGCCATTTCCACGGCATGCCGCTGGCGCTGGCGATGAGCTACGTCAAGGCCGCGATCCCGGTGCTGGCCAGCATCTCCGAGCGTCGCCTCAACAAGCTGGTGGACCCGGCCACCAACGACGGCCTGCCGCCGTTCCTGATCGGCAACGAGGACTCCACCGAGTCCGGCCACATGATCGTGCAGTACACCGCCGCGGCCATCGTCAACGATCTGGCCAGCCGCGCGCATCCGGCGTCGGTGTATTCGATCCCGACCAGCGCCAACGCCGAGGACCATGTGTCGATGGGCGCCAACGAGGCGCGCCACGTGCTGGCCATGGCCGACGACCTGGGCAAGGTGCTGGGCCTGGAGCTGTACACCGCGGCGCAGGCGCTGGACCTGCGCCGCGACATGATCAACGCCGCCCGCGACCTGGCCGACCGCGCCGACGCGCGCGGGTTGGCGGCCAAGGTGGCCGGCGGCCCCGCCGCCGGTGCCGAGGAACTGAGCGGTTTCCTGGGCGAGGTCGAAGGTCTGCGCGCGGAGCTGGCCGCGGCCGAGGAGTTCCGCCCGGGGCATGCGGTGGCGGCCGCGCATGCGGCGATCCGCGAGCGCATTGCGTTCCTGCAGTACGACCGTGCGCTGGACGGCGAAGTGGCGGCGGCAGTGGCGATGGTCGCCGACGGCAGCGTGCTGTCGGCGGCGCGCGCGGCGCTGTGATCGTGGCGTTGTGACATCGGCGGGATGCGGTGCGCCGCATCCCGTCTCAAGGAGAGTCTGCATGCGGGTGGTCGCGCACACCGACGCGGTATTCAGCATCGAGGATTTCCTGGGCGCCGATGAGTGCGCGGCGCTGATCGCGTTGGCCGAGGCCCAGGGCTTCGCCCCTGCCGACGTGCGCGCGCCAGGAGGCGCGCGTGCGATGCCGCACATGCGCAACAACGAGCGCGTGGTGTTCGAGTCGCCCGAGTGGGTGCAGCGGCTGTGGCGGCGGCTGGACGGCGTGGCCTTGCCGCGGTTGCAAGGCGAAACCGCGTTCGGTTTGCCGCGCGCGCTGCGCTTCTACAAGTACGGCCCCGGCCAGCGTTTCCGCATGCACAAGGACGGCTCCTGGCAGGAGGACGGGCGCAGCAGCCGGCTGACCCTGCTGGTCTATCTCAACGAGGGCTTCGCCGGCGGCGACACCGACTTCCGCGGTTTCCGCGTGGTGCCGCGCACCGGAGCGGCGCTGCTGTTCGTGCACGACACCTGGCACGAAGGCGCCGCGGTGGAGGCGGGCAGCAAGTACGTGCTGCGTTCCGACGTGATGTACGCGCAGGCCTGAGCGGCGCTTGTCAGCGGCGCCGGTCTTCCGGTGCCGAGGTGCGCACGCAGTCGCGGCCATCGGCCTTGGCCAGGTACAGCGCCTGGTCGGCGTCCTGCAGGGCCGGGTCGATCGCGCTGTCGATGGCGCTCTCGCTGTCGTTGTCGGCCTCGCGCTGGATCGCGTGCACGCCGATGCTGGCGGTGATGGTGATGGCGTGCTCGCCGCTGCGGCAGGGCTGGTCGCGCAGGTGCTGGCGCACGTCCTCGGCCACGCACGCGGCCGCCTGCAGGTCCAGGCCGGGCAGGGCGACGATGAACTCCTCGCCGCCGAAGCGCGCCAGCAGCGCGCGGTGGGGCTGCAGCACCACGCCCAGGGTGCGTGCGGCCCAGCACAGGCATTCGTCGCCCACCAGGTGGCCATAGCGGTCGTTGATCTGCTTGAAGTGGTCCAGGTCGATCATCAGCAGCGACAGCGGCCGGCCGGTCTGCTGCGAATTGGCCAGCAGTTCCTGGAACACGTTGCGGAAGTGGGTGCGGTTGTGCAGGCCGGTCAGGCCGTCGCGCTGGCTGCTTTCGCGCAGGCGTTCGTGCGCGTCCTCCAGTTGCGCCAGCGCGCTGCGCAGTTCCGTGGTGCGCTGCTCGACCTTGTGCTCCAGCTGGGTCTTGGCCTCGTGCACGATGCGCTCGTTCTCGTTGCGCAGCGAGGCGTAGCGGTAGCCCAGCGCCACCGACAACAGCAGCATTTCCAGGGCCGAGCCGATCTGCACGCCGTATTCGGTGATGAACACCTTGGGCAACAGGCCGAAGGCGATGGCGGTGAACATGCCGGTGCCGAGCAGGAACATCGACCAGGCCAGCAGGAACAGCTGCGCCGGCTTGTAGCCGCGGCGCAACACCACCAGGGTGGCTACCGCGATCCAGGCGATGCTGAAGAACACCGCGGCCGAGGCGATCGGCGTGGCCACGTTGTAGGGCAGGCGGGTGGCGGCCACGCCCAGCAGCACGAAGAAGCCGATCATGCCCAGGCCGACGCGGTCGCCCAGGCGCCAGCGCTCGCGCAGGCCCAGGAAGGTGCGCGCGAACTGCTGCATGCCGATCTGCGCCAGGCAGATCGACAGCGGTACCGACTTGTCGGCCAGCCAGGTGTTGCGCGGCCACAGGTATTCGAAGCCCAGGCCGTTGAGGGTCAGCAGCACCAAGCCGAAGGCGGAGATATGCAGCAGGTACCAGAAGTAGCTGGCATCGCGCAGGCTCAGCCACAGCACCAGGTTGTAGATGAACAAGGCCAGCAGGATGCCGTAGTACAGGCCGATGCCGAACTGCGCGTCGCGCGAGACCTCGGTGAAGGCGGTGGGCGTGAACAGGGTCAGCGGCACCTGCATCGAGCTTTGGCTCTGCACGCGCACGTACAGGTCCGCCGGCCGGTCGGCCGGCAGGTTGATCCAGAAGTTGGGGTGGCGGTAGCGGATGCTGCGCGAGGAGAAGGGCAGGCTGTCGCCGCCGGACAAATGGTCCAGGCGGCCGTCGGCCTGGCGGGTGTAGACGTCGATGCGGTCGCTGAGCGCGTACTGCTGCACCAGCAGCCAGCGCGGTTCGTTGCGGTTGCGGTTGAGCAGGCGCACGTGGAACCAGTAGGCGCCGGGCTGGAAGCCGAAGGCGGCGTTGCCGCCGGGCAGCGGCGCGAACCGGCCTTCGCGCTGGATGCGCTCGGCGTCGATCAGGGTCTGCGCGCCGCCCACGTCGTGGTAGTAGGCGATGTGCGGTTCCAGCGGAATGCCGGTGCGGCTGTGGCCGTCGAGCAACAAGGGCACTTCGGCGCGCAGCGTGCCGAACAGGCATAGCCCGAGCACGAGCAACCAAGCCCGAAGTCCTCTGCAACCACGCCCCATGCGCACCCTCTCTCCCAGTGGTCCGGCCGGCGGCATACCGCGGGACCGGGCTCGGAGGCAGTCTACGCTCCGGCACCGCCCTAGTTTGCCGTGTCCGCGGCCGCAGGCGTCGCCGCGGCGACCGCCGGTCGGTCGTCGTTACTGTGACCAACGGCGCCGTTCCCGCGCAACGGCCGCCGCCGTGGGGGTAGGGCGGGCAGCGGCTTGACGGGGCCGGCCCTGTCCTTTAATGTATTAACGCGTTAATACATTAGACATAGCGAAACCCTCTCCCATGAAGCGCCGCGCGGTAGAAATCGACGACAGCGAAGACCCCATCGCCGGCTTGGCGACGGCGCTGCTGGGCTTGCGCGGCCCCGAGCAGATGCGCGCGTTCCTGGAAGACTTGTGCACCCCGGCCGAGCTGGAGGCCATGACCGACCGCTGGCGGGTGGTGCCCCTGCTCAGCGAGGGCGTGCCCTACCGCGAGATCCACGACCGTACCGGGGTCAGCGTGACCACGATCGGCCGGGTGGCGCGGACCCTGGAGCGCGGCGCCGGCGGCTACGCGGCCGCGCTGCATCGACGCCCCACGCGCGCACGTTGACGTTCCGCCGGGCCGCAGCGCCCGCACTCCTCCCCCCGAGTTTCCGAGAGAACCCCCCATGAGCCCCACCGCCAGCCCGGCCGCGCGCGACCGGTTGCGCATCGCCATCCAGAAGTCCGGCCGCCTGGCCGAGCCGGCGCGCGCGCTGCTGGCCTCGTGCGGGCTGAGCTGGCGCGAGAGCCGCGACCGCCTGTTCTGCTACGGCGAGACCCTGCCCGTGGACCTGCTGCTGGTGCGCGACGACGACATCCCCGGCCTGATCGCCGACGGCGTCTGCGACCTGGGCGTGGTCGGCCGCAACGTGCTGCGCGAGCAGGACGGCGAGCGCCGCGCCGGCGGCCGCGCGTCGGCCTTCCGCGAATGGCGCGCGCTGGGCTTCGGCGGCTGCCGCCTGGCGCTGGCGGTGCCCGAGGCCTGGGACTGGCGGGGGCCGGCGCAACTGGCCGGCAAGCGCATCGCCACCAGCTACCCGGCGCTGCTGTCGGCCTGGCTGGCCGAACAGGGCGTGGACGCGCAGGTGGTGCTGCTGTCGGGTTCGGTCGAGATCGCGCCGCGCCTGGGCCAGGCCGAGGCCATCTGCGACCTGGTCTCCAGCGGCGCGACCCTGGCCGCCAACCAGCTCAAGGCCACGACCACGCTGCTGGAAAGCGAGGCGGTGCTGGCCGGACCGGTGGACGCTTTCGACGACGTGCGCGGCGAACTGGCCGAACTGCTGCTGCGCCGCCTGGACGGCGCGCTGCGCATCCGCCACAGCAAGCTGCTGCTGTTCCAGGCCCCGCGCCAGGTGCTGCCGGACCTGCTGCCGCTGCTGCCCGACGCGGAAACGCCGACGGTGATGCAGCTCGACGGCGGCGACGGTGTGGCGCTGCAGGCGCTGTGCCACGGCGCGGTGACCTGGCAGCGGCTGGAGGAGCTCAAGCGCGCCGGCGCGCGCGGGCTGATGGTGCTGCCGGTGGAGGGCATGCTGGCATGAGCGCCTTCACCGCCTTGCAGCGCCTGCAATGGAGCGCGCTGGACGAAACCCAGCGCGAGGCCGCGCTGCGCCGCCCCGCGCAGCAGACCCGTGCCGACACCGCCGCTGCGGTGTCGGCGATCCTGCAGCGCGTGCGCGCCGACGGCGACGACGCGCTGCGCGAACTGGGCGCGCGCTACGACGGCGTGGCCCTGGACGACTTCGCCGTGGGCGAGGACGAATTCGAAGCCGCGCAGCGCGAACTGTCGCCGGCGCTGCGCGCCGCCATCGACCAGGCCGGCCGCCGCATCGGCGCCTTCCACGCCGCGGGCATGAGCGCGCCCTACGCCTGGGACAGCGGCGACGGCGTGCGCTGCGAGCGCGTGCTGCGGCCGATCCAGCGCGTGGGCCTGTACGTGCCGGCCGGCTCGGCGCCGCTGCCTTCCACCGCGCTGATGCTGTGCATGCCCGCGCGTCTGGCCGGCTGCCCCGAGATCGCGCTGTGCACGCCGCCGCGCCGCGACGGCCGTGCCGACCCGGCGGTGCTGTACGCGGCCGCGTCCTGCGGCGTGCGCCGGGTGTACAAGCTAGGCGGCGCGCAGGCGATCGCGGCCATGGCCTTCGGCACGGCGAGCGTGGGCAAGTGCGACAAGCTGTTCGGGCCGGGCAACGCCTACGTCACCGAGGCCAAGCGCCAGGTCGCACTGCTGGAAGGCGGCGCGGCCATCGATCTGCCGGCCGGACCGTCGGAGGTGCTGGTGATCGCCGACGCCGGCGCGCGCGCCGAGTTCGTCGCCGCGGATTTGCTGTCGCAAGCCGAACACGGCCCGGATTCCCAGGTGCTGCTGCTGTCCGACGACGCGGCGCTGCTCGATGCGGTGGACGCCTGCATCGCCGAACAACTGCGGCAGCTGCCGCGCGCCGAGACCGCGCGCGCGGCGCTGGCCGCCTCGCGTTCGATCCGGGTCGAGTCCGTCGCCGCGGCCATGGAAGTGAGCAACCGCTACGCGCCCGAACACCTGATCCTGGCCCTGCGCGACGCCCGCGCCTGGCTGCCGCAGGTGCAGGCCGCCGGATCGGTGTTCCTGGGCGACTGGGCGCCGGAAGCGCTGGGCGATTACTGCAGCGGCACCAACCACGTGCTGCCCACCAGCGGCGCCGCGCGTTATGCCGGCGGGGTCAACGTGGCCAGCTTCCAGGTCGCGATCACGGTGCAGGAAGTGCAGCCGCGCGGCATCGCCGCGATCGGCCCCTGCGCGGTGGAACTGGCCACGGCCGAGGGTTTGGATGCGCACCGCCTGGCGGTGGCGCTGCGGCTAGAGCAGGTGGCCGCATGAGCGCCGCGGAGTACCCCGCGCCGCTGGCGCTGCTGCGCGAGGACCTGCGCGGTTTCGCCGGCTACAAATCCGCGCGCAGCGAAAGCTTGAACGGCTCGGTCTGGCTCAACGCCAACGAATCAGCCTGGAACAACGCCGCCGACGGCGAGGGCGCGCTGCGCCGCTACCCCGATCCGCAGCCCGCACGCGTGCGCGCGGCACTGGCCGGGTTGTACGGCTGCACGCCGGAGCAGTTGCTGGCCGGCCGCGGCAGCGACGAAGGCATCGACCTGCTGCTGCGCGCGTTCTGCCGCCCCGGCGGCGACGCCGTCGTGATCACGCCGCCCACCTTCGGCATGTACGCCGTCTGCGCGCGCCTGCACGGCACGCGCGTGGTCGAGGTGCCGCTGGTGGAAGGCGAGGGCGGCTTCGCCTGCGATTTCGAGGCGGTAGCGCAGGCGGCGGAAGCCGCTTCGGCCAAGCTGGTGTTCCTGTGCTCGCCGGGCAACCCCTCCGGCACGCTGCTGCCGCTGGATGCGATCGCCGCGTTGGCCCAGCGCCTGCGCGCGAGCGCGCTGGTGGTGGTGGACGAGGCCTACCTTGAATACGCGCAGGCCTCGTCGGCCGTGTCGCTGATCGAGCGCCTGCCCAATGTGGTGGTGCTGCGCACCTTGTCCAAGGCGCACGCGCTGGCGGCCGCGCGCATCGGCAGCACCATCGCCGATGCCGAGGTTATCGCCGCGCTGCAGCGCTGCCAGGCGCCGTATCCGCTGCCTGCACCGTGCGTGGCTATGGCCTTGCGCGCATTGGACGATTCGGCCGCCGCGCTCAGCCGCGCGCGTGCCGGTGCCTGCGCGTTGGAGCGCGAGCGCCTGTACGCGCGCCTGGTCGGGCTGCCCGGCGTGCGCCGCGTCTACCCGTCGCAGGCCAACTTCCTGCTGCTGCGTTTCGACGATGCGCAAGCCGCGTTCGACGCCCTGATCGACGCGGGCGTGGTGGTGCGCGACATGCGCGCCGCACCGCAGCTGGGCGATGCGCTGCGCATCAGCCTGGGCACGGCCGAACAGAACGACCGCGTGGTCGAGACCTTGGCGCGCCTGGGCGCGCGGGAGCGTGCGGCATGAACCTGCCGGTCAAGCAGACTCCGGTGCTGTTCGTGGACCGCGACGGCACCCTGATCGCCGAGCCCGAGGACTTCCAGATCGACCGCTACGCCAAGCTGCGTTTCGTCGACGGCGTGATCCCGGCCATGCTGCGCCTGCGCGATGCCGGCTACCAGTTCGTGATGGTGAGCAACCAGGACGGCCTGGGCACCGACGCCTTCCCGCGCGAGGACTTCGAAGGTCCGCACGCGCTGATGATGCAGGTGTTCGAAAGCCAGGGCATCGTGTTCCGCGACGTGCTCATCGACACCAGTTTCCCCGCCGACAACGCGCCCACGCGCAAGCCGGCGATCGGCCTGGCGCTGCCGCTGCTGAAGGATCGCGGCATCGACTGGACGCGCTCGGCCATGGTCGGCGATCGCGACACCGACATCGCCTTTGCCGCCAACCTGGGCATACGCGGTTTCCAGCTGCGCACGCAAGAGTTCGGCGGCGAATGGGATTGGAACGGCATCGCCCACGCACTGGCCGACGCGCCGCGCACCGCGCGCCTGCGCCGCGATACCCGCGAGACCGCGATCGAAGTCGCGGTGGACCTGGACCGCGAGGCCGAGCCGCGCGTGAGCACCGGCCTGGGCTTCTTCGACCACATGCTGGAGCAGCTGGGCAAGCACGGCGGTTTCGCGCTGGAGCTGGAATGCCGCGGCGACCTGCACATCGACGAACACCACACGGTCGAGGACAGCGCGCTGGCGCTGGGCCAGGCGCTGCGCGCGGCGCTGGGCGACAAGCGCGGCATCGGCCGCTACGGCTTCGTGCTGCCGATGGACGAGAGCCTGGCCACGGCGGCGCTGGATTTTTCCGGCCGCCCGTACTTCGTGTTCGAGGGCCGCTTCGCCCGCGAGCGCGTGGGCGATCTGCCCACCGAACTGGTACCGCATTTCTTCCGCTCGCTGTGCGAGTCGGCCGGGCTGAACCTGAACCTGAACGTGCGTGGCGACAACGACCACCACCAGGTCGAAGCCTGCTTCAAGGCGGTGGCCCGGGCCCTGCGCCAGGCGATCCGGCGCGAAGGCCTGGCCCTGCCCAGCACCAAGGGCAGTTTGTAGCGCCCGGCGGCCGTCCGCGGCCGTCCTGTATGCGGCTCAGGCCGCGATTTGAACCGCAGACCCGCTCTAAGCGGGGTTGCGGGCAACGAGGGTTTTGTGACGAAGGTCGTACTGATCGACATGGGTGGGGGGAACATCGGCTCCGTGCGTTATGCACTGGAGCGGTTGGGTGCGGATGCGGAACTCAGCGCCGACCCCGCCACGATCCAGTCGGCCGAACGCGTGATCCTGCCGGGGGTCGGGGCGGCGGCGCCAGCGATGGCGCGGCTGCGCGGTCTCGGTTTGGTCGACACCATCCGGGCGCTGCGTCAGCCGCTGCTCGGGATCTGCCTTGGTATGCAGCTGCTGTTCGAGTCGTCCGAAGAGGGCGACGTGGAGTGCCTCGGCTTATTGCCGGGACGCATCGTGAAACTGCAACCGCGCCAGGGAGTTCGCGTGCCGCACATGGGATGGAATGGATTGGATCGGCGACGATCGTCGCCCTTGCTGAATGGAATCGCCGACGGCGACCACGCCTATTTCGTGCACAGCTATGCGGCGCCGGTAGGGCCGCACACGCTGGCCGCATGCACCCACGGCGATACGTTCTCCGCCGTAGTCGGCGATGGCCGCCGCTACGGCGCGCAGTTCCACCCCGAGCGTTCCTCGGCGGTGGGCGCGCGTTTGCTGAGCAACTTCCTGCGCGAGGTGCCGGCATGAACCTGTACCCCGCGATCGATGTCCGCGCCGGGCGCGTGGTGCGCCTGCGTCAGGGCGATTTCGAGCAGGAAACCGCCTACGAGGAAGAGCCGCTGACCCTGGCCAAGCGCTACGCCGACACCGGCGCGCGCTGGCTGCACCTGGTCGACCTGGATGCGGCGCGCTACGGCGGCTACACCCTGGCGCCGCTGCTGCGCGCGATCACCACCACCAGTTGGATGCGGGTGCAGACCGGCGGCGGCGTGCGCAGCGAGGCCGACATCGAGGCCATCCTGGACGCCGGCGCCGACCGCGTGGTGGTGGGCTCGCTGGCGATCCGCGAGCCGGACCACATCGCCGGCTGGCTGCAGCGTTACGGCGCCGACCGCATCACCATCGCCCTGGACGCGCGCCAGGCCGGGAACGGCGAATGGCAGCTGCCGGTGGCGGGCTGGACCGAGGACAGCGGCATGCGCCTGGAGCCGATGCTGGAGCACCTGGCCGGCATCGGCGTGCGCCACCTGCTGTGCACCGACGTGTCCCGCGACGGCACCCTGATGGGCCCGAACCTGGACCTGTACCGGCACGTGCTGGCGATTGCGCCGGAGCTGCAGGTGCAGGCCTCCGGCGGCATCCGCGACATCGCCGACATCGTCTCCGCGCACGACGCGGGCTGCCGCGGCGCGGTGCTGGGCAAGGCGCTGATCGAAGGCCGCTTCAGCCTGGACCGTGCCCTGCACAAGGCGCAGCGATGCTGAGCCGGCGCATCGTCCCGTGTCTGGACGTACGCGATGGCCGCGTCGTCAAGGGCGTGCGCTTCCGCGATCACGTCGACATGGGCGATATCGTCGAGCTGGCCCTGCGCTACCGCGACGAGGGCGCCGACGAGCTGGTGTTCTACGACATCGCCGCCAGCCCGCAGGGCCGGCGGGTGGACCGCGACTGGGTCGAGCGGGTGGCGCGGGCGATCGACATTCCGTTCTGCGTGGCCGGCGGCATCCGCAGCGCTGACGACGCGCGCGAGGTGCTCAATGCCGGCGCCGACAAGATCTCGATCAATACGCCGGCGCTGGACCGGCCGGCGCTGATCGGCGAGATCGCCGACGCCTTCGGCGTGCAGTGCGTGGTGGTGGGCATTGACAGCCTGCGCGACGAGGACGGGCAATGGCGCGTGCGCCAGTACACCGGCGATCCGGACCGCACCCGCGCGCTGCCGCGCCGCACCCTGGACTGGGTGGTCGAGGCCCAGCGCCGCGGCGCCGGCGAGATCGTGCTCAACTGCATGGGCAGCGACGGCGTGCGCAGCGGCTACGACCTGGAGCAGCTGGCGCAGGTGCGTGCGCTGTGCGAGGTGCCGCTGGTGGCCTCCGGCGGCGCCGGCGCCATCGGCCACTTCGTCGACGTGTTCGCGCGCGCCGACGTGGATGCCGCGCTCGCGGCCAGCGTGTTCCACTCCGGCAGCATCCGCATCCCCGAGCTCAAGCGCGAACTGCGCGCCAACGGCGTCGAGGTGCGCGGTGTCCACTGAGGGCGCCGCGGCTTCCATCGGTGCGTTCTCCGCCGGCGCGCTGTCCTGGGACAAGCAGGGCGGCCTGCTGCCGGCCGTGGTCCAGGACGCCGGCACCCGCCGGGTGCTGATGCTGGGCTACATGAACCGCGAGGCGTTGGCGCACACCTTGGCCAGCGGCCGGGTCACGTTTTACAGCCGCAGCCGCGAGCGCCTGTGGACCAAGGGCGAGACCTCCGGCCACGTGCTGGAGCTGGTGGCCATCGAAACCGACTGCGACGGCGACACCTTGCTGGTGCAGGCGCGACCGCTGGGCCCCACCTGCCACCTGGGCCGTGCGAGCTGTTTCCCGCAGGCGCCGGCCGATACCCTGGCCGAACTCGACGCCCTGGTCGCGCGCCGCGAGCGCGAGCGGCCGCCGGGCAGCTACACCACGCGCTTGTTCGAGCAGGGCACGCGCGCGATCGCGCAGAAAGTGGGCGAGGAGGGCGTGGAAACCGCGCTGGCCGCCGTCGCCCAGGACAGCCAGGCCCTGGCCGGCGAGGCCGCCGATCTGCTCTACCACCTGCTGGTGCTGCTGCGCGCGCGCGGCCTGTCGCTGGACGATGCCCTGACCGTACTGCGCGAGCGCCACGGCCAACCGCACCGCGGCTCCGAACCGGCGTAAGCCGCGACACGAAACCCCACCCGACCGCGCAACCCACCTGGCCTACCCGTAGGAGCGGCGCAAGCCGCGACCGCGAAACACGGCTGCGACGCCATGCCGGCTCACGCCGCTCCCACAGAACGCTGGCTCAAGGGGAGTTTCGCTGCCGCCGAAGTTCGCGGTCGCGGCTTGCGCCGCTCCTACAGGGGGCGGCTAGTTTCACGGCTGGGGGCTAGTGGTCGCGGCTTACGCCGCTCCTACCCCGAAGCTGGGAGATCGAGGCCGGCGGCGCACATGGATCGGTCATGCGCCGCCGCATAATGGGGCACCCTTTCGGAGCCTGCCATGCGCCCATCCGTCTCCGCCTGCGCGTTGCTGTGCGTCCTGTTCGCACCTCTGGCTGCGCAGGCCTTGCCGCCGCCCTGCAACAGCGGCACCGTGTACGAGGATCGCAACGGCAACGGCCGCCGCGATGGCGGGGAGCCCGGTTTGGCCGGCATGCGCGTGTCCGACGGCGTGGACATCGTGCTCACCGATGCGCAGGGCGCCTACCACCTGCCGGCGATCGACGGCCGCACCAGCTTCGTGATCAAGCCGGCCGGTTACCGCGTGGGCCGCCGCGGCGACGGGCTGCCGGACTTCAGTTTCAACGTGCAGCGCGAGCCCGGCCCCAAGCTCAAGTATGGCGGCATCCCGGCCGCGTTCCCCAGCTGCCGCGACTACGCCCTGATCCCCGACCCGCCGCACGCGCGCGACGCGCTGGACGTGCTGGTGTTCGCCGACCCGCAGCCCAAGACCGCCGTCGACGTGGACTACTACCGCCGCGACATCGTCGAGCCGCTGCGCGCCGCGCAACCGAAGGGCGGGCCGGTGGCCGATCTGGGCCTGAACCTGGGCGACCTCGTCCACGACGACCTGTCGCTGTACCCCGCGCTCAAGCGTGCTACCGCGCAGTTGCAGATGCCCTGGCTGCATGCGCCCGGCAACCACGACCTGGATTTCGACGCCAGCCGCGACGAGGATTCGCTGCTGAGCTTCCGCCACGCCTTCGGTCCGGAAACCTATGCCTGGGAGGAGCCGGAAGCGTCGTTCGTGGTGCTGGACGACGTGGTCTACCGGCCCGGCCAGCGCCCGGACTACATCGGCGGGCTGCGTGAAGAGCAGTTCGTGTTTCTGCAGCGCTACCTGGCCGGCGCGCGCAAGGACCGGTTGCTGGTGATCGCGGTGCATATCCCGTTCTTCGACGCCGCGCCGGGCCGCGAGACCTTCCGCCGCGCCGACCGCGAACGTCTGTTCGCACTGCTGCGCGATTTCCCCAAGTTGCTGTTGCTCAGCGGTCACAGCCACACCCAGCGCCACGTTTACCACGATGCCGACGACGGCTGGCACGGCGCCGCACCGCTGCACGAGTACAACGTGGGCGCGGCTTGTGGCGCGTTCTGGTCGGGATTGAAGGACGCGCAGGGCATCCCCGACGCGACCATGGCCGACGGCACGCCCAACGGCTATGCGCGCTTGCGGGTGGCCGGCGACGGCGGGTATCGGCTGAGCTGGCATCCGGCGCGCCTGCAGGCGCGCGCGGCCTCGACGCCGGCGATGTCCGTGCATGCGCCGCGCGTGCTGCGCCGCGGCGCATATCCGGCCTTCGGCGTTTACGCCAACGTCTACATGGGCCAGGCCGACAGCCGCGTGGAGTTCCGCGTGGACGGCGGTCAGTGGGCGCCGATGCGCCGGGTCGAGCGCCCGGACCCGCGCCTGCAGGCCGAGAACGCGCGCGACGACGAAGCCGCGGCACTGCGCGGCTACGACCGCTCCCCCGAGGCCGAGGTCTCGGCGCATCTATGGCGCGCGGCGCTGCCGACCGACTTGGCGGTGGGCGACCACCGCGTCGAGGTGCGCGTGCTCGATCCCTGGCTGGGCGAGCAGACCGCGCAGACTAGCTACCGCTTGCAGGACACGAAGGAATAAGCCCATGGCGACGGAACGGCCCAACGACCTGCCGATCGAACTGTTCGCCGATGCCGACGCCTGGGAGCGCTGGCTCGTGGCCCATCCGCGGGCCCCGGGGCTGTGGCTGAAGATCGCCAAGAAGGGCCAGGGCGTGAGCTCGGTGAGCTATACCGAGGCTTTGGACGTGGCGCTATGCCACGGCTGGATCGACGGCCTCAAGCGCAGCTGCGACGAACGCTACTTCCTGCAGCGCTTCACCCCGCGCCGCCCGCGCAGCGTCTGGTCCAAGATCAACATCGGCAAGGTCGAGGCGCTGACCGCGGCAGGGCGCATGCGTCCGGCCGGGTTGCGTGAAGTGGAGGCGGCGCAGGCCGATGGGCGCTGGCAGGCGGCCTACGATTCGTCCAGCACGATCGAGGTGCCCGAGGATCTGGCCGCGGCATTCAAGAAGAACGCCAAGGCCAAGCGGTTCTTCGAGCAGTTGGACCGCACCAATCGCTACGCGGTGCTGTGGCGGGTGCAGACGGCGAAGAAGCCGGAGACGCGCGCGGCGCGGATCGAGAAGCTGGTGGCGATGTTGGGTCGTGGGGAGAAGATTCACGGGTGAGGGCGGAATGGGGCGGCTCGCTTTGCGGAGCGTGTGCCCGCGCTCTGGATTCCCGCGTTCGCGGGAATGACGGGCAAAGGCGCCGATGGGTTTACGCAACCATTACGCCTCCAGGGCGATTGCGGCATGGAGGCTTTACGCCCGTCGCGCCTACAGTGCTCCGCAGGCGCGCCGCTCCAAGCGCGCAGCGAGACAGACGGTGTCCATCGTGATCCTGCGCGGCCCCGAATCCCATTCCACCGGCGTGCGCGTGCTCGATGCGGTGCGCGCGCGCCTGGCCGAGTCCGCGGCCGACGCGGGCAAGACCATCGCCCTGCGCTGCTGCCGCAGCGAGGCCGAACTGGTGGACGGTCTGAGCGGCCTGCGCGCCGACGAGGTCGAGCTGTTGCTGTTCGACCCCGGCGCCTGCATGCCGGCCAGCGAACGCCTGCGGGGCGCGCTGGCGACGCTGTCCCTGCCTTATATCGAAGTGCACGACGACGACATGGACGCGCTGGAGCCGTCGCTGGCCGACGCCGGAGACTGCGTGGCGCGCGTGCACGGCTACGCGGCGCAGAGCTACACCCTGGCGCTGGCGATCGCGCTGGAGCACCTGGGCTGCGCGGAATGCGGGCATGGGGTGCACGTGGGCACCTGAGCCTGGCGGGGCGGTCCATGCAGACGCATCACTACTACTTCGCCGACTACGAAATTCTGGTGGGCGGGCGATTCGTGGTCTGGGGGCAGAGCACCCTGGACTACGTGCCGGCGGCGGGATTCGATCCGGCCGAGGTGCTGGAGCGAATACGCCGCGTCGCGGCGCACTTGCACGGAGTGGAGCCCGTCGAGGTCCGTGTGCGCCAGATCAGCCGCTTGTAGCGCTCTGCTTTGGGGTAGGAGCGGCGTAAGCCGCGACCGCGAGTCCTCACCTGCGTGAGAGTCACGCGTGCCCCGTGTAGGAGCTGCGCAAGCTGCGACCGCGAATCCTCACTTACGGTGAAGGCCTTGTTCTCTGCGGGATTTGCGCCTTCTGTAGGAGCGGCGTGAGCCGCGATCCGCTCCGAACTCGCGAAGGTATGTGGGTGTGCTGGGTTGAAGCAACAGCAACAGCTTCCGTCCGCAAGCGGCCGGGTTACTTTCTTTTGATAAGCGTCAAAAGAAAGTAACCAAAGAAAAACGCTACGCCAGAGCTCCCGTGCGAGAGCGTTGCGTGCGCGGGGATTTTTCGATGGCACATCCCTGTGCCAGCGAAAAACGGCGCACCTCCTGTGCGCCGCCCTCCGGGACTGCTGTTTGCGCGGCGAGTTCGGCGCCCAAGCGAAGATCAAGAGCATTCGCGCTGCGCGCTCACCCCCTCACCCTAGCCCTCTCCCGCCAGCGGGAGAGGGGACAGATCCGACGCCGCTTGCTGCTTTAGCCCCTCTCCCGTTTACGGGAGAGGGGTTGGGGTGAGGGCACACGGAGCCACGAACTCGCGCCGCAGCCCTCCTTACCGAATCGGATCAAACCCGAACCTGATCGAACCCCGTCGCCCGCACATGCCCATGCGTCGCCTCGCCCTCGCGCGGCTGCGGGTAGTCCTGCAGGCGGTCGATCAGCACCGTGTCCATTCCGGCCTCGCGCGCGGCGTCGGCCTCTTCGACCACATCGGTCAGGAACAGGATGTCGGCCGGCGCCAGGCCGATCGCCTCGGCGATGCGGGTATAGCTGCCGGCCTCGCGCTTGCCGCCCATCTCGGTGTCGAACCAGCCCGAGAACAGCGGGGTCAGGTCGCCGGCGTCGCTGTGGCCGAAGAACAGCCGTTGCGCGGGCACGCTGCCGGAGGAATACACGTACAGCGGCAGCCCAGCGGCGTGCCAGGCGCGCAGCGCGGGGGCGGCGTCGGGGTAGATGTGGGCGCTGAAGTCGGCGTTGCGGTAGCCGTCGGCCCAGACCATGCCCTGCAGCGCCTTGAGCGCGGTGTGCTTGCGGTCCTCGTCGATCCAGCCCTGCAGCACCTCGACGATCATCGCGTCCTCGCACAGGCCGCCGTTTTCGGTGGCCACCGCGTCCAGCCACTTGCGCACCGCCGGCTCGCGGCCGTGCGCGGCGACGTAGCGCGGCAGCGCACGGCGCGCGTACGGGAATAGCACGTCCTTGACGAAGGAGATGCTGCTGGTGGTGCCTTCGATGTCGGTGAGGATGGCTTTGGGCATGGAACCGGGAGCTTAGAAGTGAGCGGATAGGAGTCAGCAAATAGAAAGAGCAATGGCGAGAGGCGCAGCGGGCAGCGCCCGCTATCTCCTCACTCCTGCTCGCTATCTTCCGCCTTCAGCCCGCTTGGCCTTTCTCGTAGCGCGGGAAGCGCTGGGCGATGTCGGTGCCGGTGAAATGGCCGACCCAGCCGTCCGGCTCGGTGAAGAAGCGGATCGCGACGAAGCTGGGCTCCGGGCCCATGTCGAACCAATGCAGGGTGCTGTCGGGCACCGAGATCAGGTCGCCCTGTTCGCACTTGATCTCGTACACGCCGTGGTCCACGTGCAGGGTGAACAGGCCCGAGCCGGCGACGAAGAAACGCACTTCGTCTTCCTTGTGGTAGTGCTCGTCCAGGAACTTGTGCCGCATCGTCTCGCGCTGCGGGTTGTCCGGGGCGATGCTGACCACGTCCACGGTCTTGAAACCGCGTTCGCTGACGATGCGGTCGATGTCGGCGCGGTAGGCGTCCATGATCGCCTCGGGCGCGTCGCCGGGAGCGACCGCGCGGCTGGCCTGCCACTGCTCGAAACCCACGCCGATCTTGCCCAGCTCGCGCGCGATCTCGTCGCGGTCGGCGGTGCTCAGGCGCGGCGCGCCGGGTTGCTCTTCGTCGAATATGCGCAGGCGGCTCATCGCTGCAGTCTCCTCAATTCCAGTTCGCACCCGAGCAGGAACTCGAACGCTTCCAGGTGGCGCCGGGCCTCGGGCATGTCGCGGCCCCAGGCGTACAGGCCGTGGCCGTCGATCAGGTAGCCCCACATCGGCTGGTGGTCGAGCAGGGCGTCGACCTGGGCCGCCAGGGTGGGCATGTCCTGGGTGTTGGGCAGCACCGGCAGTTCCAGGCTGGTCTCGTGGGTGGTGTTGCCGGTGAAGGCTTTCAAGAGCTCGTAGCCTTCCAGGTGCACGTGGCCGGCGCCGGCGTACAGGCGCGAGGCCACGGTCTGGGTCTGCGAATGGGTGTGCAGGACGCAGCCGACCTCGGGGTAGCGCTGGTACAGCTGGGTGTGCAGCAGGGTCTCGGCCGAGGGGCGGTGGTGGGTGGCCACCGGCTCGCCCTTCAGGTCGACGACCATGATGTCGGCCTCGGTCAGCCGGCCCTTGTCGCGGCCGGAGACGGTGATGGCGGCGTGCTGGGCGTCGATGCGGCGCGAGAAGTTGCTGCTGGTGGCGGGCGTCCAGCCGCGCGCGGACAGCTCGCGGACGTTGACGATGATCTCGCCGGCGCAATGCGCCAGGCGTTGGGGGTCGTAGGGCAGGGGGGCGCTCATGGCGCCAGTGTACAAACTCTGCGCGACCGCCGCGTGGCGGCGGGGCGGGCGGCCGCAGCCGCCCGCCTCAGGTTCAGCCGCGCTGGCGCAGGCGGCTGTGGCGGATGCCGTACAGGAAATAGACCAGGAAGCCGACCGCGGTCCACACCACCATTAGGAACCAGTTGTGCGCGGTCATGGTCGACAGCAGCGCCAGGCAGCTGAAGATGCCGGCCAGGCAGACCACCCACGCGAACGGGATCTTGAACGGGCGCGGCAGGTCGGGCTGGGTGCGGCGCAGGATCAGCACGCCCGCGCAGACCGCGGCGAAGGCGATCAGGGTACCCATCGAGGTCAGCTCGCCCAGCACGTCCAGCGGGAACAACGCGGCCAGCACGGCGATGCCGATGCCGGTGATGACGGTGTTGATGTGCGGGGTGCGGTAGACCGGGTGGATCTTGGTGAACACCGGCGGCAGCAGGCCGTCGCGGCCCATGATCATGAAGATGCGCGGCTGGCCGATGATCATCACCAGCACCACCGACGACAAGCCGATCAGCGCGCCGATTTCCACCACCACGCGCAGCCAGCCCAGTTGCGGGTGCGCGGCCACGGCGGTCACCACCGGCTCGTCGGTGCCCAACTGGGTGTAGGGCACCAGGCCGGTCATGACCGCGGCCATGGCGATGTAGAGCACGGTGCAGATGGCCAGCGACAGCAGCATGCCGATGGGCAGGTCGCGCTGCGGCTTGTGCGATTCCTGCGCCGCCACCGACACCGCCTCGAAGCCGATGTAGGCGAAGAACACCAGCGCCGCGCCGCGCAGCACGCCCTCGAAGCCGTACTTGCCCGGGCCTTCGTTGCTGGGAATGAAGGGCTGCCAGTTGGCCGGGTCCACGTACTTCCAGCCGGCGACGATCACCAGCACGATCAAGCCGGTCTTGAGCACGACCATGGCCATGTTCATGGCCGAGGACTTGCGGATGCCGACGTAGCACAGCCAGGTCAGCAGCAGCACGATCGCCGCCGCGGGCAGGTTGGCGATGGCGCCGGTGGGCCGCAGCTGCGCGTCCAGCGGCGCGCTGACCAGGGCCTGGGGCAGGTGGATGTCGAAATGATCGAGCAGGCTGAGGAAGTAGCCGGTCCAGCTGACCGCGACCGCGGACGCCGATACGCCGTATTCCAGGACCAGCATCCAGCCGATGAACCAGGCCGCCAGCTCGCCCAGGGTGGCGTAGGTGTAGGAATAGGCGCTGCCCGACACCGGCACCATGGCCGCGAATTCGGCGTAGGCCAGCGCGCAGAAGGTGCAGCAGATCGCGGCCAGCACGAACGAGAGCATGATCGCCGGGCCGGCGTGGTCGGCCGCGGCCTGGCCGGTGATGACGAAGATGCCGCCGCCGATCACCGCGCCGATGCCCAGCGCGGTCAGGCCCCAGGGGCCCAGGGTGCGGTGCAGGCTCAGGCCTTCGGCGTCGGCGTGCGCGGCGTGCGGGTGTTTGGTCGCCCAGAGTTGTTTCATCGGTTCTTCCCGTCGCCGCGCATGGCGGCGGCTGCTAGCGACGGCCCGTCAGGGCCGGGTTTACTGGATGGAGAAACAAGCAAGGCCGACGGGAGCGCCGTCGGCCTTGGGTGAGCGATGCGGTTGCGATCAGCCCGCCTTGCGCAGCTTGCTGTTGCGGTAGCCGTAGACGAAGTAGATCAGCAGGCCCAGCGCGGTCCAGGTGGTCATCACCTTCCAGTGCTCGGCGAACGGCTTGGAGAACAGGTACAGGCAGATCAGCGCGCCCAGCGGGCAGACGATGACCGCCATCGGCACGCGGAACGGACGCGGCAGGTCCGGGCGGGTGCTGCGCAGGATCAGCACGCCGATGCAGACGGTGGCGAAGGCGAGCAGGGTGCCCATCGAGACCATTTCGCCGAGCAGGCCGATCGGCAGGAAACCGGCCAGCACCGCGGCGAACACGCCGACGATGACGGTGCCGATGTACGGGGTCTGGAACTTGGGGTGGACCTTGGCGAAGAACTTCGGCAGCAGGCCGTCCTGCGACATGGTGTAGAAGATGCGCGGCTGGCCCATGAGCATGACCAGGATCACCGAGCTCAGGCCGGCGATGGCGCCGATTTCGACCACCATCTTCAGCCAGCTCAGGGCCGGGTAGGTTTCCAGCGCGGTGGCCACCGGCTTGGGCGTGCCCAGCTGGGTGTAGGGCAGCAGGCCGGTCAGCACGGCGGCGACGATGATGTAGATGATGGTGCAGATCACCAGCGAGCCGAGGATGCCGATGGGCATGTCGCGCTGCGGGTTCTTGGCCTCGCCGGCGGCGGTGGAGACCGCGTCGAAGCCGATGTAGGCGAAGAACACCACCGAGGCGCCGCGGATCACGCCGTCGATGCCGTACTTGCCGGGGCCCTGGTTCTCGGGGATGAACGGGGTCCAGTTGTCCGGCTGCACGTACTTGGCGGCGAAGGCCACGAACATGGCGATCACCACGATCTTGATCGCGACGATGATCGAGTTCACGAACGCCGACTGGGTGATGCCCACGTAGCACAGGCCGCTGATGGCGGCGATGATCGCCACCGCCGGCAGGTTGACCAGACCGCCGGTGTAGACGATGGCGCCGTCGACCACGTTGAGCGGTGCCGCGGCTAGCGATGCGGGTAGCGCTAATCCGAAGTGTTCGAGGAAGCTGTTGAGGTAGCCCGACCAGCCCACCGCGACGGTGGAGGCGGCGAACATGTATTCCAGCACCAGGTTCCAGCCGATGAACCAGGCGACGAACTCGCCCAGGGTGGCGTAGGAGTAGGAGTAGGCGCTGCCCGAGACCGGCAGCATGGCCGCGAATTCGGCGTAGCACAGGCCCGCCAGGGCGCAGGCCACGCCGGCGATGATGAAGCTCAGGATCACCGCCGGACCGGCGTGATTGGCCGCGGCATGGCCGGAGAGCACGAAGATGCCGGCGCCGATGACCGCGCCGATGCCCAGCATCACCAGTTGGGTCGATGTCAGCGATCGCTTGAGGGTCGCTTCGCCTTTCAGGCTGCCCTCGACCGGCTCGCCGGCGTCGACATGCGGCGCAGCTTGCACCGGCTTGGTGATGAATAGGCCCTTAGACATCTGTTTCCCCAAATGGTGGTAGGTCGGCCGGCCGTACAAACGGCTAGGCCAGCGTATGGCGCAATGGCGGGCCACCATAACCCAGGCGGGAAAGGAGCGGCAAGCGGGACAAAGTCATGGTGTTTGCAGCCATAATCCGCTCCGGAATCCACGCCGCAGTGCAGCATTTGGGATGCTCGTGAGACATTCAGACCCCTACGTCGAACTTCGTTCCAGTCTCATCGACTATGCGCGGCGCTGGCCCGACGAGGCCGAACGCACCCAGCCCTTCCTGGACCTGCTGGACGACGCCGAAGACCCGTTCCGGCGCGAACGCCTGGCCGGCCACTACACCGGCGGCTGCTGGCTGGTGGACCGCGCCGGCGAGCGCGTGCTGCTGACCCACCACCGCAAGCTCGGCCGCTGGCTGCAGCTGGGCGGCCACGCCGACGGCGACCGCGATCTGGCGCGGGTGACGCTGCGCGAGGCGGAGGAGGAATCGGGGCTGGGCGATCTGAGCGTGGACCCGGTGCCGTTCGATCTGGACCGGCATTGGATCCCCGAGCGCGGCGAGGTGCCGGGGCATTGGCATTACGACGTGCGCTATGTGGTGCGGGCGCTGGGCAGCGAGGACTACGTGGTCAGCGAGGAGTCGCTGGATTTGGCCTGGCGGCGGATCGACGAGTTGCTGACCGATCCGGGCAGCGACGAGTCGATGCAGCGCATGGCGCGCAAGTGGCTGTCGCGCGAAAGCGCCGCCTAGATGCGGCTGTGGGGTAGGAGCGGCGTAACCGCGACTGACCGCTACGACGAACGCCGCGGTCGCGCCTGTAGGAGCTGCGCAAGCTGCGACCGCGAATCCGCAACTACGTCGCAAGCCTCGCCTCCTCTGCTTCCGCCTTTGCCTGTCTTCCCCCTTTTGGAAAAGGGGGATTGAGGGGGATTTGCTTTTGCCCTCAAGCAGCAGCAACAGCTTCCGTCCGCAAGCGGCCGGGTCACTTTCTTTTGATAAGCGTCAAAAGAAAGTAACCAAAGAAAAACGCTGTTCCAGAGCTCCCGTGCGAGAGCGATGCGTGCGCGGGGATTTTCCGATCGGGCCTCCTGCCCGAGCGGAAAACGGCGCACGTCCTGTGCGCCGCCCCCCGCCTTCGCGGGGGCAGGCTCTTCGGGTCTTCTATTTGCGTGGCGAGTTCGGTGCTCGATCAAGAGCATTCGCGCTTTGCGCTCATCCCCTCACCCTAGCCCTCTCCCGCAAGCGGGAGAGGGGATGCATCCGACGCCGCTTGCTGCTTTAGCCCCTCTCCCGTTTACGGGAGAGGGGTTGGGGTGAGGGCACGCGGGCCTGCAAGCTCGCGCCGAACCTGACCCGCTCCGCTCAAGCCCCGATCGCCGGATCGCTCACGCTCGGCCGCCCCGTCTCCATATGCCCGGCGCAGCGGCGCAGGTAGGTGCTGTCGTGGTCGGAGGTCAGGCTGAAGTCGTACCAGTGCGCGCTGGCCGCCAAGGTCCAGGTGTCGTCCACCGTCGCGCCGGCGGCCAGCGGGTAGCTGCGCGGCGCGGCGCTGCTGTAGTGGTTGGGGCGCAGGGTCACGCGGCAGGCGCCGGTGCCGGTGTTGCGCAGGCGCAGCAGCAGGCGTTCGTTGGCCACGTCGTATTCCACCCGCAGTTCCGGGTTGGCGCCGCCGGCCGCGGTGGCCTTGAGCAGGTCGCCCTTGAAGGCGCGCAGGTAGCCATTGGGGCCGTGCACGGCGAGGTCGTACTTGCCCTGGCTGTAGGTCTTGGCGCTCCAGTAGTCCGACAGTTCGGTGCCCGGGGTCAGGGTGTAGAACCAGGGGCCGTCGCTGCGGTTGGCGGCGTAGACGGTGTAACCCACGCCGGCGACGCCGGTGTTGGCGAAGTCCAGCCAGTAACGGCCGCTGGAGGCTTCGATGCGGCCGTGCGTATGCAGCTCGTACGGCAGCGCGCGCGCGGGACGCTGGCCCGATTCCTGGCGCGGCATCTGCGGCTGCTTGGGCGCAGTGGGCACCGGCAGCTTGCAGGTCTGGTCGGCGCGGGCCATGTGTCCGCTGGTGTCGGGCAGCGCCGGCCACACCGGATCGGCGCCGGCGAAGTCCAGCGCGGTGCTGAGGTCGCCGGCCACGGCGCGGCGCCAGGCGCTGATGTTGGGTTCGGCCACGCCGAAGCGCGCTTCCAGGAAACGCAGCACCGAGGTGTGGTCGAACACCTGCGAGTTGACCCAGCCGCCCTTGCTCCAGGGCGAGACCACGAACATCGGCACGCGGATGCCCAGGCCCACCGGCACGCCGTTGTAGTTCTCGGTGGCGGTGTCCACCGTGCTCTTGCCCAGGCCGGAATTGATCGGCGGCAGCGGCGGCGGCAGGTGATCGAAGAAGCCGCCGTTCTCGTCGTAGTTGATGATGAATACGGTCTTGGACCACACCGCCGGGTTGGCCACCAGCGCGTCGAGCAGGCGCGAGGTCAGCGATTCGCCGTAGGCTGGCGGCGCGGCGGGGTGCTCGCTCATGATGTAGGACGGCACGATCCACGACACCGCCGGCAAGGTGCCCTCGCGCACGTCCTTGGCGAAGGCGGCGATCAGGTGTTCGCCGCGCGCGCTGCTGGCGTTGCCGGCGTTGGAGCCCTCGACCCAGGCGCGACCGCGCTTGTACAGCTCGGAATTGCGGTCCAAGTTGCGGAAGTTGGCGAAGTACGGCAGCGAGTTGTCGCCGTAGTTGTCGTATTCCTGGTACACGCGCCAGCCGATGCCGGCGTTCTGCAAACGCTCGGCGTAGGTGGTCCAACGGTGGCCGGCGAAAGTCGCCTTGTCCTTGGACATGTCCGCCGTCCAGTTGCCGTCGTCGGCGTTGTTCACCGCCTGGGCGCCGTAATCGCCCACGGTCATGCCGCTGGTGCCGGCGAACAGGTGCATGCGGTTGGGATTGGTGGGGCCGTGGTGCGAGCAGTAGTAGGCGTCGCAGACGGTGAACGCGTCGGCCAGGGCGTAGTAGTAGGGCAGGTCGGCGCGGGTGAAGTGGCCCATGCACATCGGGCCCTTGGTCGCGATCCAGGCGTTGTAGTCCTTCCAGCGCGTGTGCGAGCCCTTCCAGCTGTGATCGATGTCGGCCAGGCACTGCGCGGCGGTGCTATCGGTGCTCAGGCGGAACGGCAGCACGGTCTGGCCGTTGCTCTTGGGCTGGCGCCAGACCGTGGCGCCGCCGGGCAGCGAGATCGGGCGCGGATCGTCGAAACCGCGCACGCCGCGCAGCGCGCCCAGGTAGTGGTCGAAGGAGCGGTTCTCCTGCATCAGGATCACCACGTGCTGCACGTCCTGGATGGTGCCGGTGACGCGCGCGGCCGGCGTGGCCAGGGCGGCGCGGATGCCGGGCGGCAGCATCGCCAGCGAGGCGGCGGCGCCGGCGAACTTGAGGAAATCGCGACGGGAATCGGAAACCATGGGCCTTCCTTAGCGGGGCGGTGAGGCGGGGGATCGCGCGATGCTGGGTCAGGATGGTTGCAGCGGTGTTGCAGGAGGTGCGATGCGCTTGGGTTTCGTCGATTTCGCCGCTCGCGTAAGCCTTGGCTCGTCATTCCCGCGAAAGCGGGAATCCAGTGTCTTTTGCGCGTGGTGATGAAGAGCGATTCCCGCTTTCGCGGGAATGACGGAAAGCTTTCGCTGCAATGACGGGAGACTTTTTTGCGGGAGCGACAACAAACGCTTGTGGCAACGACGGTAGAGAGAAATGTCTCAAGGACCGTAGTTGAACTCCAATGCCGATAGCGCCGCTGCGACCGCGGGCACGTTCTTGTAACGCTGACGCAATTCGCGCAAACGAAGGTCGTTTCCCTTGCAGCTTTCGTTTGCGCCTTCGACGATTTCCTGCGCGCGCTGCGCATCGCCCTGCGGCGCTTCCTCGCCACGCCAGTGCTCGCATTCGTCGTAGCGGCTGAGGAAGGCGCGGACCTCGTGCGGTTGCTCGCACCAGTCGCGGCGCCATTCCGGCGCTTCGCACAGGGAACGCTCGCGCGGGCTGAGGTAGCCGTTGGAGCGCGGATCGTCGAGTTTTTCGGCGGCTTGCGCGGTCGCGCAGGCGGCGCACAACGACAGGATCAGAAGGGCGGCGAGGCTGCGGCGCATGATGCGTCCTGGCGGGAGTGCGAGGTCGTACGGCAGCGTGCTGCGGGCCGCGGACGCTGACAAGAGCGCATTCGGGAAGTAGGGCAGATGCTCTTCGGCGTAGAACTCGCGCAGGATCGGCAGCAGGCGCTGCAGGTCGGCGTCGCTGGCGGCGACGAAGCGGTAGTCGGTCTGACGCATCGCAAGATCGCCCGATGGATGGCCGGAGCCATACTCTCCCACCTATCGGCGGCGGCCACAAAGCAAAGCCCGGCCACCGACTTCTTTCGATCCGATCGCGCAGCATTCGCGTGCGACGACCGCACGTTTCAGGTGTTTGGGTTGGACGGCTTCTTGATGCCCTGTCGCACAGTCTCTTCGAAGGTGCCGAAGCAGCAAACCCGGCCGTACTGGCCGAACGAAAACAGGGCGACGCTGTCCGGCTTCGGATCCAGGCCGATGGGCAGCGGATGCGGCAGCGCCTTTTTGAAAAGGTGGCTGCAGACCAGATAGTGGACCTGCCTGACGATGTAAGCGTCGTCGCTACCGGCGTCGCTGGCGGGCGCCGCTATCCGCGAAATCGTGAGCACGCCGTCGGTGGCGGTGAACTGCGCCACGAACACCAGGCTGCCGGTCCAGCTGCGGCAGAAGTACAGCCGGTCCCCGTACAGGTAGATGTCCCACTTCTCTTCCATGCACGAGGCCTTGAACAAGGCGCCTTCGGCGGTCTCGCCCGTGAACGGATAGGGCAACCGGCAGTCCACGCTGATCGCATCGGCGGGCAGTTGGCCCGCGTGCTCCTGCCCCAGGCTGCCGCGCTGTTGCAGGAAGGAATCGGCGACCTGCGGGTCGGCGGTGGTCGAGAGCATGGAGCGGGCGAAGGCCAGGCAGTCGTAGCCGTCCACCACGAAGGGATTTTTCGGATCGTCCTTGCTCAGCCAGCGCGCCGCGGGCGGCGTCTGCGTCGCTTGCGATACCGAAGCGGTGGCCTCCACCGTCGATTTGCCGCCGAACAGGCCTTGTAAGAACTTGATCACGCGATCCTTTGCAAGCTGGCAAGCGATTCACGGCGACTCAGTGCGGGCCCGGAAGGCCGGACCCGCACGTCGCACTCAGTCCGCGCGACCCGCGAATTCGCCGGTAGCGGTGTTGACCAGCACGCGTTCGCCGGTGCCGATGTACTCGGGCACCATGATCTCGATGCCGGTGGACAGCTTGGCCGGCTTGGGACGCTTGGTGGCGGTGCCGCCCTTGAGTTCCGGCGGGGTCTCGATCACTTCCAGGGCCACGCTGGCGGGCAGCTGCAGCGCCACCGGCTGGTCGTCGATGATCTGCACGTAGCAGCCCGACAGGTCGTCGACGATGTAGCCGGCGGCATCGCCGACCACGTCCGCGTCCAGGGTGTAGGGGGTGTAGTCCTCGTCGTCCAGGAACACGAAGGCGTCGCCGTCCTTGTACGAGTAGGTGGCCTGGCGGCGGCTGAGTTCGACTTCCTTGAGCTCGTCGTCGCCGCCGACGCTGAGGTCGAACTTGATGCCGCCGGGCACCGAGTACATGGTGAAGCGGTACTTCACGTTGCCGCCGCGGCCCTGCGGCGAGCTGCGTTCGATGTCGCGCACCTGGTAGACGGTGTTGTTGTGCTCGACCACGTTGCCTTTCTTGACGTCGTAAGCCTTCATTGCGTGTATTCCGATCGATGTTGTCGTTGCGTATCCGTGGGTAGGAGCTGCGCGAGCTGCGACCGGATGCCGCGCCGGGGGCGAAAGCTTCGGCGTAGCCGTGTGTCGCGGTCGCGGCTTGCGCCGCTCCTATCCGCAGGAGTGAGAATTACTTCGGCGCCAGGCGGGTGGCGCCGTCCAGGCGGATGGTTTCGCCGTTGAGGTAGCGGTTGCCCAGGATGTAGGCGACCAGGTCGGCGAACTCTTCCGGGCGGCCCAGGCGCGAAGGGAAGGGGATGGAGGCGCTGAGCGATTGCTGCACCGACTCGGGCATGCCGTCGACCATCGGCGTCCAGAAAATGCCCGGGGCCACGGTCATCACCCGGATGCCGAAGCGCGACAGCTCGCGCGCCATCGGCAGGGTCATGCCGACCACGCCGCCCTTGGACGCCGAATATGCGGCCTGGCCGATCTGGCCCTCGTAGGCGGCCACCGAAGCGGTGTTGACGATCACGCCGCGCTCGCCGTCCTCGCCCGCGTCGTTGTGCTGCATCAGCGCGGCGGCGGCCTTGGCGACGTTGAAGCTGCCCACCAGGTTGACCATCACCGTGGTCTGGAACTGCGACAGCGGCATGGCCGCGTCCTTGCCCAGCACGCGGCCGGCGCCGAGGATGCCGGCGCAGTTGATCGCGGCGTTGAGGCCGCCGAGGAACTCGCGCACGGCGGCGACGTTGGCGGCCACGCCGGCCTCGTCGGTGACGTCGGTGCGGAAGTAGCGGGCCTTGGCCTCGCCCAGTTCGGCCACCGCGGCGGCGCCCTTGTCGTCGTTGACGTCGAACAGGGCGACCTTGCCGCCGTGGGCGACGAGATGGCGGGCCACGGCCAGGCCGAGGCCGGAAACGCCGCCGGTGATCACGGCCAGGGTCTGATTGAGTTGCATGCGGGGATCCGGTTGCGGGTCAGTCCCGCATTATCGCAGCCCGCAAGGGCCCGGCTCCACCCGCCCGGGCGGGCCGGCTCAGGCCGGCGGGGCGGCCACCGGGGAGCGGTAGTACTGCTGCAGCTCGTCCGGGCGCAGGCCGGGGGCGAACAGGAAGCCCTGGCCGACCTCCACGCCCAGCTTGAGCAGGAACGCGCGCTGGCGCTCGGACTCCACGCCCTCGGCGACCAGACCCAGGCCCAGGCTGCGGGCGATGCCGGTCACCGCCTGGCACACGGCCACGTCGGACTGGTTGTCGGGCACGCCCTGCACGAACAGCTGGCTGAGCTTGAGGCCGTGGATGGGCAGGCGGCGCAGGTAGTTGAGCGCGCTGTAGCCCTCGCCGAAGTCGTCGATGGTCAGCATCACGCCCATCTCGCGCAGGGCGTGGAAGGTGCGCATGGTGTCGGGCACGTCCTCGATCAGCACGCGCTCGGTGAATTCCAGTTCCAGCGCGCTGCCGGGCAGGCCGGATTCGGCCAGGGCCGCGGCCACCGAGCTGGCCAGGTCCTCGCCCAGGAACTGGCGGTAGGACACGTTGACCGCCACGCGCTGCACGTGCAGGCCGCGCTCGTGCCAGCGGCGCAGCTGGCGGCAGGCTTCCTTCAGCACCCAGCCGCCGATGCCGACGATGTCGCCGGTGGTCTCGGCGTGGTCGATGAAGCGGTCCGGGCGCATCTCGCCCAGGGAATGGTTGCGCCAGCGGATCAGCGCTTCCACCGCCACCACCGAACCGCGCGCCAGGTCCACCTGCGGCTGGTAGACCAGGTGGAAC